>CAZODN010000068.1:0-14896 GCA_964578545.1 uncultured Gaiellales bacterium | reverse complement strand
ACGGCGTCGTCACGTCGCCGCCGTACCCGGGGCTCATCGACTACCACGAGCAGCACCGCTACGCGTACGAGCTCCTCGGCCTCGACGACCGGAGGGGACGCGAGCTCGGCGCCGCGGAGCGGGGAACGAGCCGCGCGGCGCTCGACGCGTACGTCGTGGGGATCTCCGAGGTGCTCGGGCGCTGCGGGGACGCGCTACGGCCCGGGGCCCCGATCATCGTCGTCGTGAACGACCGGCGGAACCTCTACCCCGGGATCCTCGCGCGCGCGGGCCTCCGGCTCGTCGACCGGCTCGAGCGCCACGTGAACAGGCGCACCGGGAGGCGCTCCGGCGAGTACTTCGAGTCGATCCTCGTGTCTGTACGGGATACGTAAGGGCCAGCTCTCGAGCGGGCTCACCGGCCGATTCCGCGGGTACCGTGACCGGCGAGCGACTGAAAGGGGAAGCACATGCGAAAGCTCGTCCGCCGGCCCTCGCCGGCCATGATCGTCGCGTGCATGGCCCTGCTCGTCTCTCTCGGAGGGACGAGCTTCGCCGCCGCGACGCAGCTCGCGAAGAACAGCGTCGGGACGCCTCAGCTGAAGGACAACGCGGTCACGACTCCCAAGATCCGGAACAACGCGGTCAACTCGGCGAAGGTCGCGAACCGCTCGCTGCTCCGCGTGGACTTCGCGCCCGGCCAACTGCCTGCCGGCCCGACCGGCCCGCAGGGGCCTGCGGGCCCTGTCGGCCCCGCAGGCCCGGCTGGTCCTGCCGGCCCCGCGGGGGTCATCGGCGCCATCACGGTACGCACGCAGTCCGCTCTCGTCGGAGGGGGAGTCGCGGAGAACGGCGCGTACAACTCGCAACGGGTGACGTCCCTCTGTCAGGGGAACGAGCGCGCGATCTCCGCGGGCACGTCCTGGAGCGACGATGCCTCTGGACGCGAGCTCATGACCGGCGAGCTCGAGCCGCAGCTCAACGCCCAGAACCAGGTGATCGGCTTCCTCGGCGTCGGCCTGAACGACAGCGGGAACGACAGCACGTTCACCGTGCACGTCCTCTGCTACACGCCATAGCTTCTTGACGCATCTGTGACGGAGGCGGTCACCCCGTGTGACCGCCTCACCGTCACGCTGGGCGCGTGCTCGCTCGCGCGACGACCCACGCACTCGTCGGCCTCGAGCCGCGGCGTGTCGAGGTCGAGGCGCACCTCCAGCCGGGCATCCCGGGCTTCGCCATCGTCGGGCTCGCCGACCGGGCGTGCCAGGAGGCGAAGCACCGTGTCCGGAGCGGAGTCGTCTCGGCCGCGCTCGAGTGGCCCGTGACGAAGAGGATCACGGTCAACCTCGCGCCCGCCGCGCTGCGGAAGGAGGGGTCCGGGTTCGACCTGCCCATCTCGCTCGCCGTGCTCGCCGCGACGCGCCAGGTGCCGCCCGAGCGCCTCGCGGAGCACGCGGCGGTCGGCGAGCTCGCGCTCGACGGTCGTGTGCGTCCCGTGTCGGGGACGCTCGCCGTCGCCGAGGGGGCGCGGCGGGCCGGCTTCACCCGGGTCGTCTGCGCGGCCGAGTCCGCCCCGGAAGCCGCGCTCGCCGGCGTCGAGCCGGTGCCCGTGCGGACGCTGCGCGAGGCCGTCTCGTACCTCCGCGGGGAGACGGAGGCGCTCTCGTATCGGCCCCTGCCCGAGGAGACGCTCGACCCGGTCCGTGCGCCCGACCTGTCGGAGGTACGCGGGCAGGAGCGCGCTCGGCGTGCGCTCGAGATCGCCGCGGCCGGCCAGCACAACCTCCTCCTCATGGGCCCGCCGGGAACGGGCAAGACGATGCTCGCCCGCCGCCTCCCGGGCGTGCTGCCGCCGCTGACGCGGGAGGAGGCGCTCGAGGTGACGCGCATCCACTCCGTCGCGGGACTCCTGCCGCCCGAGCGCCCGCTGCTGACCGTCCCTCCGTTCCGCTCGCCGCACCACGGAGCCTCGTCGGCGGCGGTCATCGGGGGCGGGGCGACGCCGCGCCCGGGCGAGGTCTCGCTCGCCCACCGGGGCGTCCTGCTGCTCGACGAGCTCCCGGAGTTCTCCCGCTCGGTGCTGGAGGCCCTGCGCCAGCCGCTCGAGGACGGCGTGGTCGCGGTCTCTCGAGTCGGCGGGCACGCGCTCTTCCCGGCGCGGTTCCAGCTCGTCGGGACGATGAACCTCTGCCCGTGCGGGGCGCGCGGCGATCCGGCGCTCGAGTGCGGGTGCACGGCGCAGAGGATGGCCGCGTACAGGGAGAAGCTCTCTCGCGTGCTCCTCGACCGCTTCGACCTCGCGGTCGCGATGCCGCGCCCCCGGGCGGTCGAGCTCGCCGCGCAGCCGGGCGAGGCCTCGCAGCCTGTCCGGGAGCGCGTGGTGGAGGCGAGGGAGCGGCTCCGGTCGCACGCTCCGAGACGCACGGACGCCGCCTCGGAGCTCCTGTCGAATGCAGTCGACCGCCTGCCGCTGTCGGGTCGCGGGAGGGCACGCGTCGCCAGGGTCGCGAGGACGATCGCGGCACTCGCGAGTGCCGAGTCGGTGGAGCCTGCGCACGTCGCCGAGGCGCTCTCCTACAGGATGCCCGGCGAGCGGGCAGCGGCATGAGCGAGATCCGCGAGATCCGTCGTCGGCAGCCCGAGTACCCTGGCCTCCTCGCCGCGATCCACGACCCCCCACCGCGGCTCTTCCTGCGCGGGAACGCGGAGCCGACCGTGCTCGCGCGGCCGGCGGTGGCCGTCGTCGGGGCACGGTCGTGCTCCTCGTACGGGCGGTCGGTGGCGCGCTCGCTCGGCCGCGAGCTCGCCGCCGCCGGTCTCGTCGTCGTCAGTGGGATGGCGCGGGGAGTCGACGGCGAGGCGCACCGTGGCGCCCTCGAGGCCGACGGCGTCACGGTCGCCGTGCTCGGGTGCGGGATCGACCGCGACTACCCGGCCGCGCATGCGGAGCTCGCGCGGAGGATCTGCGAGCGCGGGCTCGTGATCTCCGAGTACGGGCCCGGGGTCGAGCCGGCACCCTGGCGCTTCCCCGCCCGGAACAGGGTGATCGCCGGGCTCTGCGCCGCGACGGTCGTCGTCGAGGCTCGTGAGCGGAGCGGCGCGCTGATCACGGCGGACTTCGCGCTCGAGGAGGGGCGGGACGTGCTGGCGGTCCCAGGAGAGATCACGAGCGCCCTCTCCGCGGGGACGAACGCGCTGCTCCGGCTCGGGGCGACCCCGGTCACGAGGGCGGAGGACGTGCTCGAGGCCTTCGGCCTGGAGCCGGTGCGCCGTGCGCCGACGCGCCTGGGAGCCGTGGCCGAGAAGGCGCTTCGGGCCCTGAGCGACGGCCCGCTCACGGGGGACGAGGTCGTCCGGGCCGCGGGGCTCTCGCCTGCGGAGGGGTCGGCGGCGCTCGTCGAGCTCGAGCTCAGCGGCGCCGTCGCCTTCGAGGACGGGGTGTACCGCGCTGCCGTCTAGGATCGACCCGCATGCCCGCGCTCTCGTACTGGCTCGCGGAGCCCCACGAGCCGCTGCCCGAGGTTCGCCTCGACGGCCCGGCCGACGTCGCAGTCGTGGGCGGTGGTATCACCGGCTGCTCGTGCGCGCTCGCGCTCGCCGAGGCGGGCGTGCGCGTGCGGCTGTTCGAGGCGCGGGAGATCGCCGGCGGCGCGAGCGGGCGAAACGGCGGCTTCGCGCTGCGTGGGGGCTCGGCGCCGTACCCGGTGCTCCGGGCGGAGATCGGCGAGGAGCGGACGGCTGCGCTCTGGCGCTGGACGGAGGACGAGATCGCCGCCCTCGCGAGCCTCGCGGGAGACGCGTTCCGCGCGACCGGGAGCCTGCGCCTCGCCGCGGACGAGGAGGAGCGGGACGAGCTCCGGGAGGAGTACGAGGCGCTCCGGGACGCGGGGCTCGCGGCGGAGTGGAGAGAGGAGCTCTCCGAGGCGCTCGACGGCCGCTACCCCGCCGCGATCTTCCACCCGCCCGACGGCGTGCTGCAGCCGGCCCGGCTCGTCCGCCGCCTCGCGCGCCTGGCCGCCGAGGCCGGCGTCGAGATCCACGAGCACACGCGGGTCGGCTCGGCGGAGGAGGCCCGTGCGGAGACGCTCGTCGTCGCCACCGACGGCTACCCGAGCGGGCTCCTCGGCGACCTCGAGGGGCTGATCGTGCCGACGCGGGGCCAGGTGATCGCCACCGAGCCGCTCGCGGAGCGGCTCTTCGAGATCCCGCACTACGGGCGTCACGGGTTCGACTACTGGCACCAGGCCGAGGACGGGCGGCTCGTCGTCGGCGGGTTCCGGGACGTCTCGCTCGAGAGCGAGTTCACGGCGGAGGACGAGATCACTCCGGTCGTGCAGGACGCGCTCGAGCGCTTCGTCGAGACGCACGTCGGCCGCCCGCTGCGGATCGACTACCGCTGGGCGGGGATCTTCGGGATGGTGTTCGACTTCCTCCCCGTCGTCGGCCGCGTGCCCGGGCACGAGGGAACGTGGGTCGCCGCGGGGTACTCCGGGCACGGCAACGTGCTCGGGTTCGGGTGCGGCCGCCTCGTCGCGCGTGCGATCCGGGGCGACCGCGACCCGCTGCTCGACCTCTTCGAGCCCGCCCGCCTCCACGTGCACTGAGCAGCTACAGCTCGAGCTGCTGGAGACCGAGCTCCTCCGCCTTCGCGTACGCGGCCTTCGCGACCGCGAGGTCCTGGATGGCGAGCCCCGTCGAGTCGAAGAGCGTCACGTCCCCGGCGCTCCTGCGCCCGTCCGCCTCGCCCGTCAGCACCGCCCCGAGCTCGGTCACCTGCTCCCGCGTCACGAGCCCGCGCGAGACGGCGGTCGCCAGCTCGCCGCCGTGGCTCGCCTGCTCCCAGTCGTCGCAGAAGAGGTGCGCGCGACCGAGCTCCTCCGGCGCGACCTCGTTCTTCCCAGGCCCGTCAGCCCCCATGAGGGAGACGTGCTGGCCCGGCTCGAGCGAGCCTTCCTCGTAGAGCGGGACGGCGCCGGGGGTGACGGTGACGACGACCTCACAGCGGAGCGCCTCCTCGGCGCTCCCCGCGACCCGCGCTCCCAGCTGCTCGGCGACGAACGTACGCCGTCCCTCGTCGAGGTCCCACACGAGGGGCTGCAGGCCGTGCGCGACGAGCATCCGGGTCGTCTCCGCGCCGTTCGGGCCACACCCGACGACCGCGTACGAGGACGCCTCCGGGCGGCAGAGCGCATCCGCGGCGACGACCGCCGCGGCGGCGGTGCGGAGCGCGGTCACGGAGGCGGCGTCGAGCACGGCGAGCAGGCGACCGTCCTCGGCGTCCGAGAGGAGGACGAGCCCGGTGACCGTCGGGAGGCCGCGGGCAGGGTTCCCCGGGAACGAAGTGACCCACTTGAGGAGCGCGTTGCCACCGCCGAGCGCGGGCATCGCCCGGAAGTCGCCCGCCGGGTAGTTCGCCACGTAGACCTTCGGCGGCATCGTCCACTCGCCGCTCGCGTAGGCGACGAACGCGTCGCGGACGGCGGCGTACGCCTCGTGCGGGCTCACCGCCCGCTCCACGTCGGCTGCCGTGAAGAACGGAACCATGCGCGGCGAGCCTACCGCTCTGTTTGACTGCGGGCCGTGAGCTCGACCGTCTCGATCCGCGGCCTCACCGTCGTCCGCGGCGGCCGCGAGGTGCTGCACGGGATCGACGTCGAGATCGAGGGCGCGCTCGTCACGGGGCTCCTCGGCCCGAGCGGCAGCGGGAAGACGACGCTCATGCGCTCGGTGGTCGGCGCGCAGATCGTCGCCTCGGGCACGGTCGAGGTGCTCGGCCTCCCCGCCGGGTCGTCGCAGCTCCGGAGCCACGTCGGCTACCAGACGCAGGCGCCGTCGGTGTACCCGGACGTGACCGTGGGGGAGAACCTCGACTACTTCGCGGCGATCCTGGGCGTGGGGGGAGAGCGGGTGCGAGAGACGCTCGCCGTCGTCGGCCTCGAAGGGCACGAGGACCAGCTCGCGGGCACGCTCTCGGGGGGCGAGATCGCCCGGCTCTCGCTCGCCGCCGCCCTCCTGAACGAGCCCGAGGTCCTCATCCTCGACGAGCCGACGGTCGGGCTCGATCCCGTGCTGCGCCGCGACCTCTGGCAGACGTTCCACGGGCTCGCTGCGGCCGGTGCGACGGTCCTCGTCTCGAGCCACGTCATGGACGAGGCCGACCGCTGCGACCGGCTGCTCCTCCTCCGCGAGGGGAGCGTGCTCGCGACCGGAACGCCCGACGAGCTTCGCGCGCGCACGGGGCGCAGCGACCTCGGCGACGCCTTCCTCGCGCTCGTGGGTGACCGGGGAGAGCCGACGTGAGCCTTCGGCGAACGCGGGCGACCGCGCTCCGCGTGCTGCGGCAGCTCCGGCACGACCCGCGCACGATCGGGCTCCTGCTCGCGGTCCCGTGCGTCCTCCAGGTCCTCGTGCACGAGCTCTTCCAGGACCGGCCGCTCGTGTTCCAGTCGCTGGGCGTCCCGCTGCTCGGCCTCTTCCCGTTCGTGGCGATGTTCATCGTGACCTCGATCACGATGCTCCGCGAGCGGACCTCGGGCACGCTCGAGCGGCTGCTGACGACGCCGATCGCGCGCGGCGACCTCCTGGCCGGATACGGGCTCGCCTTCGCCCTCGTCGCCGCCGCGCAGGCGACGCTCGTCTCCGTCGTCTCCTTCGGCCTGCTCGGGCTCGAGTCGGAGCACAGGCTCGGGGTAGTCCTGCTCGCGATCGCGAACGCGGTGCTCGGGATGGCGCTCGGGCTCTTCCTGAGCGCGTTCGCCCGGACGGAGTTCCAGGCGGTGCAGTTCATGCCGGCCTTCGTCCTCCCGCAGATCCTCCTCTGCGGCCTCCTCGTCCCGCGCGAGGAGATGGCGGGGTGGCTGCAGGCGCTCTCCGCCTTCTTCCCGCTCACGTACGCGTACGACGCGCTCGCGCGCCTCGCCGACGACCTCGTGGACGCGCGCTTCTGGCTCGACGTGGCGGTCGTGCTCGGCGCGACCGTCCTCGCGCTCGTCCTCGGCGCCGGGACGCTCAGGCGCCGCACGCCGTGACTACGTCGCCTTGACGGCGGCGATCAGCTTCAGGACCGACTCCTTGGCGTCGCCGAAGAGCATCGTCGTTTTCGGGTCGAGGTAGAGCTCGTTGTCGATGCCCGCGAAGCCGGGGTTCATCGAGCGCTTCATGACGACGATGCTGGCTGCCTTGTCGACGTCGAGGATCGGCATCCCGTAGATCGGGCTCGACGGGTCCGTGCGAGCGGCAGGGTTGGTGACGTCGTTCGCGCCGATGACGAGCGCGACGTCCGTCTGCGGGAACTCGGGGTTGATCTCGTCCATCTCGAAGAGCTGCGTGTACGGCACGTTCGCCTCGGCGAGGAGGACGTTCATGTGGCCCGGCATCCGGCCGGCGACGGGATGGATCGCGTACTTGACGTCCACGCCCTTCTGCTCGAGGAGGTCGGCGAGCTGGCGGACGTCGTGCTGCGCCTGGGCGACCGCCATCCCGTAGCCGGGGACGACGATCACCTTGCGAGCGAAGGAGAGCTGCACGGCGACGTCCTCCGGCGTCGTCGCGCGCACCGTGCGCCCGTCGTCCGCGCGCGCGGCGCCGACACCCGCCTGCACCTGGCCGAACGCGCCGAAGAGGACGTTGGCGACCGAGCGGTTCATGGCCTTCGCCATGAGCATCGTGAGGAGCGTCCCCGCGGCGCCGACGAGCATCCCGGAGACGATCAGGACGGTCGAGTCGAGGACGAAGCCGGTCGCGGATGCGGCGAGCCCGGTGAACGCGTTCAGCAGCGAGATCACGACCGGCATGTCCGCGCCGCCGATCGGAAGGACGAAGAGGATCCCGAACGCGAGCGCGAGCGCGATGAGCGCGTACAGCGCCCACTGCTCCTCGAGCCCGGCGACGATCGCCGCGCCGAGGATCACGGCTGCCGCGAGCACGGCGGTGTTGAAGACGTTCTGGCCGGGGAAGGTGATCGGGCGCCCGCTCACGAGCTCCTGGAGCTTCGCGAAGGCCACTGCCGAACCGGCGAAGGAGATCGACCCGATGAGCGCGGAGAGCACGATCGACAGCGCCTCGTCCCAGGTGACGATGCCGCTGGCGTTGTGGAACTCGGCGAGCGCGACCAGAGCTGCTGCGCCTCCACCCACGCCGTTGAAGATCGCGACCATCTGGGGCATCGCGGTCATCTTCACGGTGCGCGCGCCGACCACCCCGACCACGGTCCCCACCAGCAGGCCGACGAGGATGAGCGCCCAGTTCCCGATGCCCTCGATCGCGAGGGTCGTCCCGATCGCGACGAGCATCCCGGCGCCCCCCACCCAGTTGCCCTTGCGCGCGTGCTTCGGCGACGAGAGGAACTTCAGCGCGACGACGAAGCAGACGATCGTGACGAGGTAGAGGAGGCCGATGACGTCCGGGTCGGAGATCACGTCTTGCGCTCCTCGCGGGGCTCGGGCCGCCTCTTGAACATGCCGAGCATGCGGTCCGTGACGAACCACCCGCCGACGACGTTCGCCGTCGCGAGGATCATCGCGACGAAGCCGACGACCTTCGTGAAGGTGTCCTCGGCGCCCCCGAGGACGATGATCGCGCCGACGATGATGATGCCGTGGATGAAGTTCGCGCCCGACATGAGCGGCGTGTGCAGCATCGTCGGCACCTTCGAGATGACCTCGAAGCCGAGGAACGCCGCGAGGACGAGGATCGTCAGCTCGATGACGAGCGAGACGTCGCTCATGCCGTCCGTCCTTCCGGTCGGGTGACGCAGGCGCCGGCCGTGATCTCGTCCTCCCAGTCGAGCGTCAGCTCGCCCCCCGGCGCGAGGTGCTGGAGGAGGGCGGCGACGTTGCGTGAGTAGAGCTGGCTCGCGTGGTAGGCCATGAGCGAGGGTAGGTTCGTCGTCCCGACGATCGTGACGCCCGAGTGCTCGACGACCTCTCCCGGGCGCGTCGCCTCGCAGTTCCCGCCCGTCTCTGCGGCGAGGTCGACGATGACCGAGCCGGGCCGCATCCGCTCGACGGCGCTCGTGGGGATGAGCCTCGGGGCGGGGCGGCCGGGGATCGCGGCGGTTGTGACGACGACGTCGAAGTCGGGGATCCGCTCCTCGAGGGCGGCCTGCTGCTGCGCCTGCTGCTCCGGCGTGAGCTCCTTCGCGTACCCGCCCTCCGTCTCCTCGCCGACGACGCCGAGGTCGAGGAAGGAGGCGCCGAGGCTCTCGACCTGCTCCTTCACCGCCGGCCGCACGTCGAACGCGGAGACGACCGCGCCCAGGCGCCGCGCGGTCGCGATCGCCTGCAGCCCGGCCACGCCGGCGCCGATGACGAGCGCGCGCACCGGGGCGATCGTCCCGGCGGCGGTCATCAGCATGGGGAAGAGGCGCGGGACGCGGTCGGCCGCGAGGAGCACGGCCTTGTAGCCGGCGACCGTCGCCTGCGAGGAGAGCACGTCCATCGACTGCGCGCGCGTGATGCGGGGGATCGACTCCATCGCGAAGGCGACGATGCCGCGCTCCGACAGCTCTGCGATCCCCTCCCGGTCGGTGAGCGGCTGCAGGAACCCGACGAGCACCGTCCCTTCCCTCAGGGCGGAGACGAGCTCCGGCGACGGCCGCGCGACGGCCACGACGCACTCGGTGTCCGCCAGCGCCGACCGATCGACGAGCTCGGCGCCCGCCTCGGCGTACTCGCGGTCGAGGAAGCCCGCCGCCTCGCCCGCTCCGCGCTCGACCCTGATCTCGAAGCCCGCGGCGCCGAGCCGGGAGACGGTCTCGGGGACGAGCGCGACCCGCCGCTCGCCGGGGGTCGTCTCCTTCGGGACCGAGACTCGCATGCCGGGACGTAACTCTACGGCGCGGGCCGTGCCCCCGCCCCCGGAACCGTCAGAGGGAGGCCCACACCTCGAGCTTCGTCCTCGTCCGGCGAATGACCTCGTCGGTGTACGCGCGCGTGCCGAGATCGCCGCCGAGATCCGCGGTGCGCGCGCCCTCCGCGACGGCCTCGAGCGCCGCCTCGCGGATGGCGCGCCCCGCCGACTGCGCGCTCTCGTCCTCGGCGTGGGAGAGTAGCGCCGCGCCGGCGAGGATCATCGCCATCGGGTTCGCGACGTCCTTGCCCTCGAGCGACGGGGCGGTACCGTGCGCGGCCTCGGCCATGAGCGCGCTCGGCTCGAAGTCCTCGCCGAACGCGACGAGCAACGACTCGGATCCCGCGATCGAGCCGAAGAGGGGGAGGACGAGGTCGGAGAGGATGTCGCCGTCGCGGTTGAGCGCCGGGATCACCATCGGTGCGCCGCTCGAGGAGACGAGGAGCGCGAAGGTGGCGTCGATGAGCTGCGGCTCGTACGGCACCTCTGGGTGCCGCGCCGCGGCCGCGTCCATCTCCTCCTTGAGCATCCCCTCGTACACCGGGCTCACCGTGTACTTCGGCCCGCCGAAGACCTTCGCTCCCGTCCGCTCGGCCTGGCGGAACGCGAACTCGGCGACGGCATGGCAGATCCTCCGCTCGATCCGCTCGGTGCGGAACGCGACCTCGTCGTCCCCGTCGCCCTCGCGCCACTCCGTCGCGCCGTACGCGTCCCCGACGGCCATGCGCACGACGGAGATGGGCGCGTGCACGCCGCCGAGCGGGACCACGCCCGGGATGCGGCGACCCGTGCGGACGATGACCTTGCCCCCGATCTCCTCGCGGAGGATGCGATTCGGCGAGCCGACGTCACCGGCGGCCTCCGGGGTGATCGTGGCCGCCTTCAGCCCGAAGCCGTGCTCGCGGACGGCCGCGGCCGCCTCGTGGACGACGCCGTTCGCCGTGGCGCGCCGGTTCGCGAGCGAGAGGTCGAAGCGGGCGAACGCGAGCTCGACGCCGGTGACCTCGGGAGCGAGGACGCGCAGCGCCTCCTCCAGGAGCTCCTGCCCGGTCTGGTCACCCTCGAGCACGGCGATCGTCCGCATTCGCGCGATCGTACTTCTCGCGTTGGGGAAAGAAAATCCAGAGAGTGGTTTGTGCTTGCAATTTCTTGGGTCGCTTTCGTAGTGTTCTCCCCGTCCAGTAACTGAACGCAAGGGAGAAATCATGGCGCGAAAGACGATCCTCGTGTGCGACAACTGCGGCGCCGAGGTCGAGGAGAGCAGGGGCGCGGTCATGCGGATCAACTACACCGACGCGCGTCGCGGGTCGAAGCAGGCCGACCTCTGTGACAACTGCGCGGCCGCGATGCCCGGGCAGTCCGTCGCGCGGCGCGGTCGCAGGCCCAAGTCCGCTGCAGCCTAGGAGGAGCGCGGGGTCAGGTCTTGCATTCCGACATGGCGGCATGTTGGAATGCAAGACCTGACCCCGATTCGTCGCTCTTTGCGCAGAGTCGTCCCGGCGCGTACGAAATGGGGCCGGAGCCCGGGACTACGATGGAGCGATGGGTCTCTCGCTCGTCCTCGGGCCGGCGCACGCCGGCAAGGTCGCGCTGCTCCTGGAGCGCTACCTTGCCGTCCTCGACCGCGATCCCTGGCTCGTCGTCCCGACGCGGGGTGACGTCGAGCGCGTCGAGCGCGACCTGATCCGGCGGCGCCCCGCGCTCCTCGCCGGCCGGATCGGGACGTTCGACGACCTCTTCGAGCACATCGCCTGGGGTGCCGAGGACCGCCGTCCCGTCGCCTCCGAGCCGCAGCGCGCGCTCGCGGTGCGCCGCGCGATCGCGGCGGTCGAGCTCGACGCGCTCTCGGGGTCCGCGTCCACGGCCGGGTTCGCCGACTCGCTGCTCGGCGCGGTCGCCGAGCTCGAGTCCGCGCTCCTCGATCCCGACACGCTCGGCGGTGACCTCGGGGCACTCGCGCGCGCGTACCGGCGCGAGCTCGCGGCGCTGGGCCTTCGCGACCGGGAGGGGCTCCGCCGAAGCGCCGTCGAGCGCCTCGCGAGCGACCTCGACGCCTGGCGCGGCGAGCCCGTCCTCGCGTACGGCTTCGAGGACCTGACGGCGGCCGAGTGGACGCTCCTCGAGACGCTCTCCGGCCGGACGGACGTGACCGTGTCGATCCCCTACGAGCCCGCGAGGGTCGCGTTCGCGGCACTCGAGCGCACGGTCGGCGACCTCGCGCGCCTCGCCAGCGGTCGCGTCGAAGAGCTCCCGCGGCCCGACGGGCGCGTCGCCCCGGCATCGCTGCTCCACCTCGAGCGCGAGCTCTTCTCCGACCGCCCCGGCCCCGCGCAGCCGCTCGACGGCTCGCTCCGCTTCCTCGAGGGGGCGGGCGCGCGCGGGACGCTCGAGCTCCTCGCGAGCGAGATCGCGGCTCAGCTCAGGGCCGGGAGGCCGGCCGAGCGGATCGGGGTCGTCTGCGACTCGCCCGAGCGCTGGCGCGCGCCGCTGGAGACCGTCTTCGGCGCGCTCGAGATCCCGTACGCGATCGAGCACGGGGCACGGCTCGGCGACACGGCGCTCGGGCGCGCGGCGCTGTCGCTCCTCCGCTACGCGTGGCTCGGGGGTGGCCGCGGCGACCTCTTCGCGTACCTACGCTCGCCCTACTCCGGGCTCGAGCGGCGCTCGGTCGACTACGTGGAGGGCCGCCTTCGCGGTCGTGCCGTCTCCGATCCCGCGCGGGTGGAGGAGGAGAGCGAGCGCTTCCGGGGCGCTCCCCTGCCGGCGCTCGCCGACCTGCGCGCGGAGGCGGAGCCGGTGGCCGCCGTGCGGGCGCTCCTGCGCTCGATGATCCGGAACGCCTGGGAGCTCGATGCTCCGCCGGTCGGGGACGAGGCACGGCTCGACGCGCGCGCGTACCGGGCCGCGGAACGCGCGCTCGCCGACCTCGAGGGCCTCGTCGCGGCGGGGGTCGGGCCTCTCTCGAACGAGGACGTCGTCGCCGCTCTCGAGCGCGCGCGCGCGCGGCCGCCGGCCGTCGAGAAGGGGCGCGTCTCCGTGCTGGACTACGAGCGGGCCAGGACGAGGCTGTTCGACGTCGTCTACCTCCTCGGGCTCGAGGAGGGCAGCATGCCGCGGCGTGCGCGCCCGTCGCCGTTCCTGTCGGACGAGGCTCGGCGCGAGCTCGGCGGGCGGCTCGAGCGTCCGGATCAGGTCTCCCGCGACCGCTACCTCTTCTACACGGCCTGCACGCGCGCGGCCGAGCGGCTCGTCCTCGTCCGCGAGGCGTCGACCGACGAGGGCGTGCCCCGTGACCCGAGTCCGTTCTGGGAGGACGTGCGAGCGCTGTTCGATCCCGACGACGTGGCGTTCGCGACCCGCCGGCGCTCCCTCGCGGCGCTGACCTGGCCCCTCGAGGCGGCGCCGAGCGAACGCGAGCGGCTGCGGGCGCTCGCCCGCCTCTCGGTCGACGACCCGGACGGCGCATCGTCGCTCGCCGACGCGAACGGCTGGGCGAGGAGGCTCGAGCGGGCGCGGGCGGCCTGGTCCCGCCCGACCGCGCTCCGCAACCCCGCCGTCCTCGAGACGCTCGCCTCCAGGACCGTGTTCGCGGCGACCGAGCTCGAGCGCTTCGCGGACTGCTCGTCGGCCTGGCTCGTCGAGCGCGTGGTCGATCCCAAGCGGATCGACGCCGAGCCCGACGCCCTCCTGCGCGGCTCGGTCGTGCACACGGCGCTCAACCGCTTCTACGCGACGCTTCCGCGCGAGCTGGACGCCGAGCGGGTGACGCCCGAGAACCTCGACGCGGCGCTCGAGCTCGCCCGCCGCTGCCTCGACGACGCGCTCGAGTCCGGCGTCCGCATCGACCTCACGGAGATCCAGGCGGCCGAGCTCCGGCACTCGCTGCTCGCGGACCTCGAGGGGTTCGTCCGCGACGAGGCGGCGTCGCAGGTCGCGTTCGTGCCGAGAAAGCTCGAGGTCGCCTTCGGCTCCGACCGCGCCGCGCCCGAGCTCCAGCGCGGCCTCGCCCTCGACGACGACGTCTGGCTCTCGGGGAAGATCGACCGGATCGACGTCGACCCCTTCAGCGCCCGCGGGATCGTGCAGGACTACAAGTCTGGGAAGGGCGCGCACTCCGCCCGCGACATCGACCGGGAGCTGCGGCTCCAGATCCCGCTCTACGTGCTCGCGCTGCGCGACCTCGTGGGGCTCGAGCCGCTCGGAGGGGTGTACCGCGCCCTCGCGGGTCGGCGCCTCGCGCGGGGGATGCTCCGCGAGAGCGCTCGCGAGGACCTGCCCGGCTTCGCGAAGGAGGACTACCTCGACGAGGAGGCCTTCTGGGCGCAGGTCGAGACGGCGCGCGAGCGCGCCGCGACGAACGCGCGCAGGATCCGGGCGGGCGACGTCCAGCACGACCCGAAGGGGGACGGGTGCCCCTCGTGGTGCGACCTCTGGCCTATCTGCAGGGTGGCGAGAGCGTGACGGTCGCGGAGGTGGCGACCCGGCTGAACGACGAGCAGCTCGCGGCCACCGAGGCCGAGGGCACGGTCTTCGTCTCCGCGGGGGCGGGCACCGGCAAGACGTCGGTGCTCGTCGAGCGCTACGTCCGGGCCGTGTGCGAGCGCGGGATCGACGTCGAGTCGATCCTCGTGATCACGTACACGCGGAAGGCTGCGGGCGAGCTCCGGTCTCGCATCCGTGCGGCGCTCGTCGCCCGCGGGCGGCACGACCTCGCGCGCGAGCTGGACGGGGCATGGATCTCGACCATCCACGGCTTCTGCAACCGCCTGTTGAAGGCGCACCCGTTTGCAGTCGGCCTCGATCCGCGGTTCCGCGAGCTGGAGGACGCGGGAGCATCCGTGTTGCGAGGGGAGGCCTTCGACCGCGCGCTGCAGGAGTTCTGCGCGAGCGGTGACCCGGAGCGGCTCGGCCTGCTCGCGACGTATCGGGCAGACGGGCTCCGTCGGATGCTGACCGGGGTCTACGAGACCCTCCGCTCCGCCGGCCGTGACCTCGTGCTCGAGCTCGGCGAGCGGTCGAGCCTCGCCGACGCGCTCGCGGCGCTCCGCGACGAGGCCACGGCGCT
>CAZODN010000067.1:0-14952 GCA_964578545.1 uncultured Gaiellales bacterium | reverse complement strand
CAAAAGACCCGAAGAATCGCGGCAGTCATGGTTGCGGCATGGGATCCGATCAAAAACCGCGCTCGTTACGCGGGCGCGCATTTCGGCTTCGGTCATGGGCCGGTGGGTGCCGAGCGCGAAGACCAGGCGGAGTCGCTCCGGTTTCACGCCGGCCGCGAGCAGACGATCCACCAGGGGCGGAACCAGGAGAGGGGCCGGGGTTGGCCGGGAGATATCGTCCACCATCAGCGCAATGGTTCCCTCCGCGGGCAAGAGGGATTCGAGCGGCGGCGAGGCTTCGGGCTGATCCAGGGCCTGTTGGAGGGCGCGGTTCAGGTCGGGGAGCGCTCGGCTCCCGGCCGGCTGGGCCTCGGCGGCCCTCGTCTCGCTCGGCGCGGTCGTCGGCGGGCTCCCACTCCTCGTGACCATCCTCGTGCCGATCGCCGTCGCGGCGGTCATCGCGTGCAGCGTCGCCCTCGCGCGCGGCGGCCGCTCCCCCGCCACCTGATGCGGCACACGCGACACGGCTGGTGGCTCGAGGAGGCGGGCGAGGTCGTGCCCACCCGGCCGCTGGAGGGAGATGCGAGCGCCGACGTCGTGGTCGTGGGCGGCGGCTACCTCGGGCTGTGGAGCGCGTGGCACCTGCTCGAGCTCGAGCCCGAGCTCGACGTGCTGGTGCTGGAGGCGGCGCTCTGCGGCCATGGGCCGAGCGGACGGAACGGCGGCTTCTGCGAGACGCTTTGGGGCGACGCGGCGACGCTGCGCGAGAAGACCGGGGACGCCGCCGCGCTCGCCGTGTGCCGCGCCTCCGAGGACGCCGTCCGCGGCATCGGGGCCTGGTGCGAGGCCAACGGCGTCGACGCCTGGTATCGCGAGGCGCCCATGCTCCGCGTCGCGACCACGGAGTCGCAGCTCGGGTCGTGGGACGAGGGCGTCGCGGCGGCAGCCGCGCTCGGCGCTCCCGAGGAAGTCGTCTCGGCGAGCGCCGAGGAGGTGCGCGCGCGGTGCGCGTCGCCCCTCTTCCTCGGCGGGGCGCTGTACCGCCTGAACGCGACCGTGCAGCCGGCCCGGCTCGCGCTCGGGCTCCGCGCGAGGCTCCTCGAGCGCGGCGTGCACATCCACGAGCGGACGGAGGTGACGGGGATCGAGCGGGACGGCGCCGTCGAGACCCGCGCGGGCCGCGTGCGCGCGGGCTCCGCCGTCCTGGCCGTGAACTCCGCGGCGGCCGGCTTCCCGGGGTACCGCCTGTCGCTCGCGGTCGCGTCGAGCCACATCGTCCTCACCGAGCCGGTGCCCGACGTCGTCGAGGAGCTCGGCTGGACGGGCGGCGAGGCGATCGTCGACAGCCGCACGCTCGTGCACTACACCCGCGTGACGCGCGACGGGCGGATCGCGTTCGGCTGGGGAGGCGGCGAGATGGGGTACGGCGGCAAGGTCCGCGACCGGCTCGAGGTCGACCGCTCGGTGGTCGAGCGCACGCGCCAGAGTCTCGTCCGCTTCTTCCCGCAGCTCCGGGGACGCGAGGTGACGCACGCCTGGGGCGGCCCCATCGACGTCTCGCCCACGCACCTGCCGATCTTCGGGAGCAGGGGCCGCGTCCACCACGGGTTCGGCTTCACGGGGAACGGCGTCGGCCCCTCGTACCTCGGCGGCGAGATCCTCGCGCGTCTGGCGCTCGACCGACGCGACGAGCGGACGGCGCTCGCCATCGTGGATCCGCCGCGCAAGCTCTTTCCCCCCGAGCCGTTCCGCTACGGGGGCGGCTCGGTCATCCGGCGGGCGCTCCTCGCCAAGGACGCGGCCGAGGACGCCGGGCGCCGCCCGGGCCGGCTCACCGAGCTCGTCGCGACGCTCCCCCGCAGGCTCGGGCTCCGCCTGCCGCGCTGAGCTCGGCCGCCGACGCCTACCGGCGCCTGAAGCGACGGACCGTCTTGACCGTCAGCGCCGCGCCGAGGGCTGCCGCGAGCGCGCCGGCGACACCCGCTGCGGGCCGGCGCTTCGCCTCGAGCGCCGCGCGCAGGTCACGGAGCGCCTGCTCGAGCCCTGCGCGCTCGCCCGCGATCTCCGCCCGAATCTCCTCGATCGTGCGGCGCTCACTCGGCACGGAAGCTCCTCAGGACCTGCTTCGTGCGCCGCGCCTCCTCGATCGCCTGCCCCGGCTTGAGCGGCGCGCTCAGGCGGAAGAGCTGCCGCGAGACGAGCACGAGGACGACGACGAGGAGAGCGAGGAGGCAGAAGACGAGGAGGAGCGCGAGCCACCAGTCGACGACGAGGGCGAGCGCCGCGGCGAGCGCGGCGAGCGCGAACCCGACGGCGTAGAGGGCGAGCAGCCCCGCGGCTACGGCCAGGGCGCCGCCCGCGACGGCCGTGCCTCCCTTCTCCTCCATCTCCGACCGCGCGAGCTCCTTCTGGAGACGCGCGAGCGAGCTCACGTGCCGCAGCGCTCTCTGCGCCGACTCCCGGATCCCCTGCGAACCTGTCACGCCGTCACCCCCTTCGAGACCTTTGGCCTTCCGTAGTTCTCCGCACTGCCGCTCGGTGGCGCCACTCTTGCCTTCGTGGCCTCCCCGGGCGAGAGTGACCGTATCGACGGGATCCAGCATCGCACTCGGGCGCGCCGCGCGCAGGCGGGAGCCGACGAGTCGATGGCGAATCCCCTCACCACCTCGATAGTCGAACGAACGGAGTAGTCGATGTCCACGAGTGAGATGGCGGCCAAGCGCCGCGGCAAGAGCGTCGTCGCGAGGTACCTCGACGACGTCCTCGAGCACGTACGGACGAAGAACCCCGGCGAGCCCGAGTTCCACCAGGCCGTCGAGGAGGTCCTCGTGTCGCTCGAGCCCGTCCTCGACCGGCACCCCCAGTACCGCACCGAGAAGGTGCTCGACCGCCTCGTCGAGCCCGAGCGCGTGCTCGTGTTCCGCGTCCCGTGGGTGGACGACACGGGCGAGATCCAGGTCAACCGCGGGTACCGCGTCGAGATGTCGAGCGCGATCGGCCCATACAAGGGAGGGCTCCGCTTCCACCCCTCGGTGTACGTCGGGCTGCTGAAGTTCCTCGCCTTCGAGCAGGTCTTCAAGAACGCGCTCACGACGCTGCCGCTCGGCGGCGGCAAGGGCGGCTCGGACTTCGACCCGAGAGAGCGCTCGAACGGCGAGGTCATGCGCTTCTGTCAGTCGTTTATGACCGAGCTGCAGCGCCACATCGGCCCCTTCACGGACGTGCCCGCGGGCGACATCGGCGTCGGCGCTCGCGAGATCGGCTACCTCTTCGGCCAGTACAAGCGGATTCGCAACGAGTTCAGCGGCGTCCTCACGGGCAAGGAGATCGAGTGGGGCGGCTCGATGATCCGCCCCGAGGCGACGGGTTACGGCTGCGTCTACTTCGCGGCCGACATGCTCGCCGAGCGGGGCGAAGACCTCGAGGGCAAGGTGTGCCTCGTCTCCGGGAGCGGGAACGTCGCGCAGTACACGGTCGAGAAGCTGATCCAGCTCGGCGCGAAGCCCATCACGATGTCGGACTCCCACGGGTTCGTCTACGACCCCGACGGGTTCGACGAGGAGAAGCTCGCGTGGGTGATGGAGCTCAAGAACGTCCGCCGCGGGCGCATCAGCGAGTACGTCGAGGCGTTCCCGCGAGCGAGGTACACGCGCGCGAAGCGCGGCGCCGACCGCAACCCGCTGTGGGCGATCCCCGCGGACTGCGCGTTCCCGAGCGCAACCCAGAACGAGATCCGCGCGGTGGACGCGGCGAACCTCCTCGACGGCGGCGTGACCCTCATCTGCGAGGGCGCGAACATGCCGAGCGACCCCGACGCCGTCGAGCTCTTCACGCGCGCCGGGATCCTGTACGGGCCTGCCAAGGCGGCCAACGCCGGCGGCGTCGCCGTCTCCGGGCTCGAGATGTCCCAGGACGCGCTGCGCCTCCACTGGTCGCGCGACGAGGTCGACGCCCGCCTGCGAGCGATCATGCGCTCGATCTACGAGCAGGTCTCGAGCACGGCGGAGGAGTACGGATCGCCCGGCGACTACGTCGTGGGAGCGAACATCGCCGGGTTCGTGAAGGTCGCCGACGCGATGCTCGACCAGGGCGTCGTCTAGGCGCACGTTCGGCAGCCCGGGGCCGGACTGCACGGCGCGAGCCGGCGGTACCGGCCCCGGATCGCCGCTGCGCACACGCCGGGGTCAGTCGGGCTCGACGAGCCCCGACCGGTACGCGAGCACGACCGCCTGGACGCGGTCGCGCAGGCCGAGCTTGGAGAGGATGTGCGTGACGTGCGTCTTCACGGTCGTCTCGCTGATGAAGAGCCGCTCGCCGATCTCCGCGTTCGAGAGCCCCTGCGCGATGAGCAGGAGCACCTCCCGCTCGCGCTCGCTGAGGTCGTCCAGCGCCTTCGGCGGCTCCGCGCGCTGCGCGCGCGTGAACTCCCGGATGACGCGCTTCGTCACGGCCGGCGAGAGGAGCGCGTCACCGGCGGCCACCGTGCGGATGGCCGCGAGGAGCTGCTCGGGGGGGTCGTCCTTGAGAACGAAGCCGCTCGCGCCCGCGCGGAGCGCCTCGTAGAGGTACTCGTCGAGGTCGAACGTCGTCAGGACGAGGACGCGCGCCGCAGGGTCGGCCGCGAGGATGCGGCGGGTCGCCTCGAGCCCGTCGAGCTCCGGCATGCGGATGTCCATGAGGATCACCGTCGGGTCGAACCGCGCCGCCTTCTCGACCGCCTCGAGCCCGTTCGACGCCTCGGCCACGACCTCGATCCCGTCCTCATCCGAGAGCAGCATCCGAAAACCGGCCCTGACGAGGGACTGATCGTCGGCGACGAGGACGCGAATCGTCATGAGGCCTCGTCGACAAGCGGGAGGCGGGCGTCGAGGACGAACCCGCCGTCGGGGCTTCGGCCCGCGCTCATCTGCCCGCCGTAGATCTTCACCCGCTCGCTCACGCCGACGAGCCCATGGCCCCGGCCGTCGCCTCCCGCGGGGCCGCGTCCGTCGTCACGCACCTCGATGCGCAGCTCCTCGGGCGCGTAGCGGACGGTGACGTCGGCTCTGCTCGCGTGCGCGTGCTTGAGGGCGTTCGTCAACCCCTCCTGCACGATCCGGTACGCGGAGAGGTCGAGCGCGGGCGCCAGCGGAACCGGCTCGCCCTCGACGTGAACCCGTACGGGGAGCCCGGCCCGCTCGACCTCCGCGACGAGCACGTTGAGGCTGTCCAGGCCGGGCTGGGGCCCGAGCTCGGCTCCGTCGCCCTCGCGACGCATCGCGCCGAGGAGGCGGCGCATCTCGGCGAGCGCCGTGCGCCCCGTCCTCTCGACTCCCCTCAACGCGTCGGCCTCGTCCTCGAGCGCGCCGGGGAGCTTGTGCCGCACCGCGCCGACCTGGAGCACCATGACGCTGACCGAGTGCGCGACGACGTCGTGGAGCTCGCGCGCGATACGTGCGCGCTCCTCTGCGACGGCGATGCGAGCCGCAGCCTCTCGCTCGCGCTCGGCCTGCGCGGCACGGGCTTCGGCCGCTTCCGCGCGCTCCTCGCGGCTGTGGAGCGCGACGCCTGCGAGCCACGTGATCCCGAAGAGGGCAGGGATGAAGACGTAGCTGCTGGCCGTGTGCGAC
The DNA here is from genome assembly GCA_964578545.1 of uncultured Gaiellales bacterium. GTDB lineage: Bacteria > Actinomycetota > Thermoleophilia > Gaiellales > Gaiellaceae > GMQP-bins7. The sequence goes on along the minus strand of CAZODN010000067.1, from coordinate 9,364 downwards.
GGCAGGTTGTAGACGACGACCGAGACGGAGCCGAGCACGACGACGAGGCCGATCAACGCCTGCCGGCGATCGCGCAGGGTCCCGAGCAGGAACGACGCCGCCATCCCGACGAGGAAGACGCCCGTCGCGAACGGGACGAGTCGTCCGTCGGCGAACGACAGCGCCGCAGCGAGCAGCCAGAACGCGGCCGGAGCGCCGAACGGGTAGCGATGCTGCCCGAGGACGACGAGCGCGAGCACCGCGATCGCCGGCACGGCGACCCACAGGGTCGTGCTCGGCGCGTTCTCCGCGTCTCGCCTGACCACGAGCTCGAGCACCGCGCCGAGCACGAGGAGCACGATGAGGAGGTCGAGCCACCTCCCGCGGACGAGACGTCGGAGCCGCTTCACGCGCTGAACGTACTCCAGGCACCCGGGCGCCGCCTCCTCCCCGAGTAGGAGCGCGAATCGCTCCGGAGGACGACCGCGAATCAAGCCTCCCGACGACGCCGCCGAGACGGGTCGCTCCTAGCGTCGGGGAGCACACCACTCCGAAGGAGGAAGAGATGTCTCGCACGACGCATACGACCCGAAATCTCGCCGCTCGGATGGGCCGCTGGAGCGCCGCCCACTGGAAGACGGCGACGTTCGGCTGGCTCGCCTTCGTCCTCGTCGCCTTCGGCCTCGGCGGCCTGGTCGGGACGAGGAACATCGACAACGCCGCGGGCCCGGGCGAGTCCGGCCGCATGAACCGGATCCTCGAGGCCGGCTTCGAGCAGCCCGCGGTCGAGCACGTCCTGATCCAACATGGCGATCTCGACGTCACGGATCCCGGCTTCCGGAGCACGATCGAGGACGTCGTCGCCCGCGTGTCCGCCCTCGGCGCGGTCGAGGACGTGCGCTCGCCGCTCGCCTCCGGCAACGCGGGCCAGGTCTCGAAGGACGGACGCTCCGCGCTCGTCCAGTTCCGGATCCGGGGTGAGTCCGACGAGGCGGCCGACAAGATCGGGCCGGTCCTCGACGCCGTCGCCTCGGCACAGAACGCCCACCCGGGCTTCACGATCGGGGAGTTCGGCGACGCCAGCGCGGAGAAGGGGGTCGTCACGGCGTACGACGAGGACCTCGGCAAGGCGGGGACGTTCTCGCTGCCGATCACGCTCATCGTCCTCGTGCTCACGTTCGGCTCGCTCGTGGCGGCGGGCCTCCCGCTCCTGCTCGCGCTGACGGCCGTCTTCGCGACGTTCGGGCTCGTCGCCGTGTCGAGCCTCGTCCTGCCGGTCGCCATGCAGGCACCCGCGATGGTGCTCCTGATCGGCCTCGCGGTCGGCGTCGACTACTCGATGTTCTACGTGAAGCGCGAGCGGCAGGAACGCGCGGGCGGCCGCAGCCCGCGGGCGGCGCTCGAGGTCGCTGCCGCCACGTCCGGCCGCTCGGTACTCGTCTCGGGCCTGACCGTGATGGTCGCGATGGCCGGCATGTTCCTCACCGGCGACAGCACCTTCGCCTCCCTCGCGCTGGCCACGATCCTCGTCGTCGCCGTCGCGGTGCTCGGGTCGCTCACCGTGCTGCCCGCGCTGCTCTCACGGCTCGGCGACGAGGTCGACCGCGGCCGCGTCCCGTTCGTCCGCCGCCTCCGCCGCGACGACGGCGAAGGACGGGTCTGGGGTGCGATCGTCGACCGCGTGCTGCGGCGCCCGGCGATCTCCGCCGCGGTCGCCGTAGCCTTCCTGCTCGCGCTCGCCGCGCCGGCGCTGCAGCTGCGCCTCGCTGCCCAGGGGCCGGAGTCGTTCCCCAGGTCGCTCGAGGTCATCGCGACCTACGACCGGATGCAGCAGGCCTTCCCGGGCTCGGCACTTCCCGCGAACGTCGTCGTGAAGGCACCGAGCGTGCAGACCGAGGCGATGCAGACGGCGATCGCGGAGCTCGAGCGCCGGGCGCTCGCGAGCGGGCGCGCGTTCGAGCCGATCACGGTCGACGTGAACCCGGAGGGCACGGTCGCCAACATCACCGTCCCGATCGCCGGCAACGGCACCGACGCCGCCTCGAACGCCGCCTTCCGCATGCTCCGCAGCGAGGTCGTCCCCGAGACCGTCGGAGCGCTTCCGGGGACGCAGGCGGGCGTCACCGGGCAGACGGCCTCGTGGAGGGACGAAGCGGACGAGCTGAAGTCGAACCTGCCGCCGGTCGTCGCGTTCGTCCTGCTCTTTGCGTTCGGCCTGATGCTGGTCGCGTTCCGCTCGCTCGTGGTCGCGGCCAAGGCGATCCTGCTGAACCTCCTGTCGGTCGCCGCGGCGTACGGCGTGCTCGTGCTGGTCTTCCAGCACGGCTACGGCACGGGCCTGCTAGGCGTCGACTCGGCGAACGGGATCGACGCCGTCGTGCCGCTGCTCCTGTTCGTCATCCTCTTCGGCCTCTCCATGGACTACCACGTGTTCATCCTGAGCCGGGTCCGCGAGACGTTCGACCGCGGCACGAGCATGGACGAGGCGGTCTCGCACGGCATCACGTCGACCGCCGGAGTGGTCACGAGCGCGGCGATCGTGATGGTCGCCGTCTTCGCGGTCTTCGCGACGCTCTCGTGGCCGTTCTTCAAGCAGTTCGGCGTCGGGCTCGCTGCGGCGATCCTCATCGACGCGACGATCATCCGGGCGGTGCTCCTCCCCGCCTCGATGAAGCTGCTCGGCGACTGGAACTGGTACCTGCCCAGGTGGCTCGAGTGGCTCCCCCGCCTCGAGACCGACGAGGCGCCGGTCGCAACCGAGGCCGACACGGCCCCCGCGTCGGCGTAGACCACGCCTCATCCCCGGGCCCTGCGAGCTCCCGGCTCGCAGGGCCCGTCGGGTACGTTGGCCCGGTGCAGTTCGGGATCTGCCTCGCGAGCCTCGGGACGTACGCGGATCCACGAAACGCCGTACGCGTGGCTCACACGGCCGAGAGCGCCGGCTGGGACGCGCTCTTCTACTGGGATCACCTCGCGTTCGTCTGGGGCACACCGGCAGGCGAGCCCTGGGTGACGCTCGCCGCCGTCGCGGCCACGACGGAGCGCATCAGGATCGGAACCGCGGTGACACCGCTTCCGCGCCGCCGACCGCACGTGCTCGCCGCGCAGATCGCCACTCTCGACGTGCTCAGTGGTGGCCGGGTGATCTTCGGGGCCGGCCTCGGCGGCGTCCCGGAGGAGTTCGGAGCGTTCGGCGAGCCGACGGACGAGCGAGTGCGCGCGGAGATGCTCGACGAAGGCCTCGACGTCGTGCGCGCCCTGCTCGCGGGCGAGCGCGTCGAGCACCACGGCGCGCACTACACGGTCGACGGCGTGACGCTCGCGCCTGCACCGATCCAGCAGCCGCTCCCGATCTGGGTCGGCGGCCGCAGCCCGCGTGCTCAGCGCCGAGCCGCGCGCTTCGGAGGCTGGCTCGCCGACAGCTCGGATCAGCACGGGATGGTCCTGTCGCCCGACGACATCCGGCGCGGCCTCGAGCGCATCGAGCCGTGCACCGAGTTCGATGTCGGCGTGATGGGCTACACGCGCGGCGCGGACGACGAGCTCCCGCGCGCCTACCGTGAGGCAGGCGCGACCTGGTGGTTCGAGAACGTGCACGACGTCCGCGGCACTCCCGAGGAGATGCTCGCCCGCGTCGCGGCCGGCCCGCCCGTGTGACTCTCACGCCCGAGGCTCGAAGCTCCGACAAAGGGAGGCGCCTCGTAAGCGAGAACGCCTCAGTCGCGCTCCGAGGTCAGGCCGGGTCTGCGAGACGTCGGCTCGATCCGCGGGCGTCACGGCCGCCGTCCGCCTCGACACTCAGTGAGGCGTGGGGCGCACCGCTCGGAGCGGTGCGCCCCACGAGCTCAGACCGAGGCGACGACGTTGACGTTGCGCGCCTGCGGGCCCTTCGGGCCCTGCTCGACCTCGTACTCCACCTTCGCGCCCTCGGCGAGGCTCTTGAACCCCTCGCCGCCGATCGCGCTGTGATGAACGAAGACGTCCTTGCTCCCGTCGTCCGGCGACACGAAGCCGTAGCCCTTGTCGTCGTTGAACCACTTGACTGTTCCGGTTGGCATATCTCCACCTCCCCTCGACTGCTTCATGAACGTGCAGCGGAAGGCGTGAAAAGCCGGAACCGGTACTCGCTCGAACTCGTGCGAACGACGACAAGCCTAGCAGCCGGGACGAGGAAGGATCGGAAGGCCGGGCGCGCCGGGTCGAGCGCCGGGCCGCGGAGGCAGGCCCGACCGGCGAAGCATGAGCCCGGAGAGCGGCCTTGCGCGAGGCGAAGCCCACGTGTACCATTCTTGTCCAGATTATGTTTAGAGATGGTACACATGTCGACGCGCTCCGCCACGGCAGCGTCCTCGATGCCCTGAACGCCGCTCTCGCGCTCCGCCGGGCGGGACGCCTCGACCGCCACGCGGCCGAGGCGCTGGAGGCGGAGCTCGAGCACGGGGACGGAGCCGCGCGGCTCCTCGCGATCCATGCCCTCGCGCGACAGCCCGGTGAGCCGACGCAGTCCCGGCTCCTCGCGGCACTCGCGGACACCGATCGGGGAACTCGTGAGCACGCGGCCTGGGTGCTGGGCGAGCGCCCTCCCGACGCTCGCGCCCTCCCCGGGCTGCTGAGCGTCCTCGACGCCGGCGGCTACGGCGGCATGCTCGCCCAGCTGACCCTCGAGCGCTGGGGGGCCCGGTCGAAGCGGCTCGTCGCCGGGGCACTCGCGGGCGCCCTCGAGCAGACCGAGGAGCCGGATCGCCGGGCGCGCTACGCCGAGACGCTCGCGCTGCTCCCGGACGAGCCCGGAGAGCGCCCGACGGTGGTCGGCACGAGCGCACGACCCGGACGAGGGGGGCTTCGCCTCGCGCAGGTGATGCTCCAGGGCCGACTCGACGGCGGGTTGGCGGGCGCCGGTGCCGGAGACGGCGGAGGGCTGGCGACGCTCCTCGTCACCCTGACCCGGGCTCTCGACGCGCACCCGCGGGTGGAAGAGGTCGTCACGTTCACAAGGGCGTTCGTCGACCCCGCCATGCCGGAGGTCTACTCGGTGCAGTTCGAGCGAGTCGGTGTGCGCTCCTCGCTCGAGCGGCTCCGCTTCGGGCCCGACGGCTACCTCGCGACGTCCGAGCAGTGGCCGTTCCGGGCCCGGATCGAGCACGAGCTCACGCGAGCGCTGCAGCGACGCGGAGCTCTCGACGTCGCGCACCTTCGCTTCGCCGACGTGAGCACGTTCGCGGCCGCCCGCGTGTTTCGCCGGCACGGCATCCCGATCGTGTTCACGGTGGCTCCCGACCCGCACACGGTGCTGCGGGACGCCGAGGCCGCCGGGGAGCTGTCGCGCGAGACGTTCGCAACCGCCGATCTCGAGCACCACTACCTCTTTCGAGCACGCCTCGTCGACTGGATGCTGCACCACGCGGACGCGCTCGCCCTGCTCCCACGCCCCGATGGCGATCAGGACCTCAGGGCGCTCTTCGGGCCGTCGTTCGACGCCATCCGGCGCGGACGGGTTCGGACGATCCCCGAGGGGATCGCGATCCAGCCGCGCACGCCGGGGCGGCCACGCGAGTCGTCGCAGAACGGTGATCCGCGGCCGACGGGCCCGGTCGAGGCGCTCTCGAGTGCCCTCCGCAGACTCCCGCGGGAGCGCCACGGGCTCCCGCTGCTCGTCACCGTCGGCCGCCTCCACCGCGTGAAGGGCATGCCGCTCCTCGTCGACGCCTGGTCGGGCGACCCGGCGCTCCACGCGAGCTTCAACCTCGTCGTCGTCGGAGGCGGGCTCGAGAGCCCCACCCCCGAGGAGCAGCTGGTGCTCGACGAGATCGACGCGGTCTGCCACCGCCGCCCGACGGCTCGTGACGGCCTGGTCCTCCTCGGGCACCGGCCCAACGGCGACGTCTCGCGGCTCCTGGAGGTCGCAGTGGAAGGCATCCCCGGAGTCGTCGCTCCGGGTGGCGTGTACGCATGCGCCAGCCGGAAGGAGGAGTTCGGCCTCGCGCTCCTGGAGGCACTCGCCGCAGGGCTCTCGGCAGTCGGCCCGAGCACCGGCGGTCCTCCGACCTACATCGAGGAGGGCCGCACGGGGTTCCTCGCGGAGACGACGTCGATCGACGGGCTGCGTGACGGGTTGCACAGGGCCGCGGCGGCTCGCCTCGACGACGCGCGTGCCGCCAGGGCCCGCCGGCTCGTCTCCGAGCGCTTCACGGTGACGGCCATGGCAGACGAGCTGGTCCGCCTCTACGCGGACGTCGCGAGCGGCGAGCGGATCGCCGCATGACGGCCCTGCTCGTCAGCCCCGACTACCTCTCGCACTACCTCCCGCTCTCGGCGATCGGGTCTGCGCTGCGCGCTCGCGGTCACGACGTCGCGGTCGCCACCGGGCCCGGCCTGCGCGATCGTGTCCTCGACGACGGTCTCGCACACGTCGAGCTGGTGCTGGGCGAAGGAAGGAACCCCGGGCTCGTCCCTCGCGAGGACCGGGTAGGCAGCACGCGCGGAGACCTCGACCGCTTCCTCACCGCAACCGAGCACGGCATGATCGCGACCCTCGAGTACCAGGCGGAGCGGCGCCTCGACGACCTCCTGTGGGAGCCCGAGACGGTCACTGCCCGCCTGCGAGAGATCGTGGGCGACCTCGAGCCGTCGATCGTCGTCTCCGACCAGCTCGCCTTCGGCGGCAGTGTCGCCCTCCGCGCGCTGGGGGTGCCGTACGCCTCGTTCCTGCCCGGTCATCCGTGCCAGCTGCCGGCGGAGGGGGAGCCGTTCGGGTTCCCGTCGCGACGCCCCGCCGAGCTCGCACCGCCGCAGCACGAGCTCGCACGGCTCGAGCAGCTCTGCGCACGCGTCGCGACGGAGTTCACGGCGCGCTTCAACGCCGTCCTGCGCTCGCTCGCACCGGATGCGAGCCCCGTCGCCGACGCCTTCGCCGCCGGCTCGCCGTGGCTGACGATCGTCAACTACCCGAGCCGGCTCGCCCGCTCTCGCCGATTCCCTCGAGGAACGACCTTGATCGGGTCGTGCGTGCGGGACGAGCACGACCTCGAGCTGGACGGGCTCCGTCGCGGCGGCGACCGCCCGCGTGCGTACGTCGCGCTCGGCAGCTTCCTCTCCGCGCGCTCGGACGTCCTCGGCCGCATCGCCACGGCCCTGCGCTCACTCGGCTGGGACGCCGTGGTCGCGACCGGAACGACCGATCCGCAGGAGCTCGGGTCGATCCCCTCCGGCTGGATCGTCCGCCCGTTCCTGCCACAGGTCGCTGCCCTCCGTGCGTGCGACGTCGTCGTCTGCCATGGCGGCAACAACACCGTCACGGAGGCACTGACCGAGGGCCTCCCGATTCTCGCTGCGCCGTTCTCCACCGACCAGTTCGCCGGCGCGGCCGACCTGATCGAGTGCGGCCTCGGGTCGGCGATCGACCCGAACCAGGCCTCGGCGGCCGAGATCGCTGCGCGGCTCGAGCAGGTGCTCGAGAGCGGCGCACGAGAGCGCGCCGCCGTCCTCGGGCATCAGCTGCGCCGGGAGTCCGGAGCAGATCGTGCCGCCGCGCTGGTCGAGCGCACGCTCCTCCCCGGGCCGCACCGCCCGGCGCACCGACCGCGCGCGGTGCCGGCTACGGCCTGCCCCGATTCGACGTCGCCGACTCAGCCCGCGAGCGCGCCGGCGTAGATCTGCCAGGCGAGCGCGCTCTTCGCGGTGAGGCTGAGAACCAGGTAGCCCCACTCGCCGAACACGTAGCTCCGCCAGGGGCCGATCCGACGGTACTGCAGCCACATGTTGACCGCGAAGCAGTTGAAGAACAGGAACAGCGAGACGAAGATCCCCCACACGAAGCCGGGCACGCTGCCGTCGACCTCCGCTCCGACGAGCGAGATCCCGATGACGATCCACGGGATCGCCCCCGCGAAGCAGCCGAACCAGAACGGCAGCCAGTCGAGCCGGTCGCGTCCCACGTTCGTGCGCTCCATGAGGAGGCCGAAGAGGATCATGGCCGCGTTGACGCCCGCGACGGCCACGAGCGCACGGAGATCGGTTACCCCGGCGAACGTCGCGATCAGGACGACCATCAGCGACGCGCTGAAGGAGTACTCGATCCAGCGCGCGTAGTTGATCCCACGGCCGAGGTTCCGCTCGTACCAGGACACGATTCGCGGCGAGGCGACGAGCAGGTGATCCAGCGCCGCCAGCACCAGGAACGCCGCGACGCACCAGCGCACCGGGAGGTCGAAGAGCGTCTCCGTCGGCCCGAGCGGTGACCCCGGCGGGCCGTCGGCCCACTGCGCAGTGATCGGTATCGCGAGCGTCGCCCCGAGGGCGACGATCAGGACGGCCTGGCCGCCGTGGAGCGCGGCGAGGGCGAGGTTGGCGGCACGAAGACGAGGCATGTCCTCTGCAGGAGAACCTACACGTGAGCCGGCACGGGCGAGCGAGTGCTCGACGCTTCGCTGCTCGCTCTGGAGCAGACCTACCTGCGAGGCGGCAGCGGCACGAGGATGCTCGTGCGCCGCTTGTACTCGCGGTAGGCGGGGTCGTCGCCGTACTTGCCGTCGGCGCTGCGCTCGAGCAGTGGGATCCCGCTCACGAAGAGGAGGAGCAGCGTGATGAACACGGGCCCGATCACCACCGCGAAGGCCGCTCCGTCGAGGAACGGCACGGCGTAGACGAAGAGCCCCCACCAGACGAGCATCTCCCCGAAGTAGTTGGGGTGGCGGGAGTACCTCCAGAGCCCGCTCGTGATGAAGCGGTCGCGGTTCTCTTCCTTCCCCTTGAAGGCCGACTTCTGGGCGTCGGCGACGGCCTCGATCACGAGCCCCACGAGCCAGACCAAGGCGCCGGCGATCGCCCAGGGCCCGAAGTCGGGGGCAGCGTCTCGGCTCACGAGGTACGAGACCGGCAGCATGATCACGGCAACCGCGATCGCCTGCAGCAACCAGAACCGGGCGAAGCGCAGCGGGTCGTCCCTCATCTCGTCGAAGCGATGATCGACCTTGATCCGCAGGATGCGGGTGAGCAGGTAGCCGCCGAGCCTCGCCGCCCAGATCAGGACGAGGAGCGACGCGACGAGCTGAACCGGCTCGCGCGCGCCCTGGGACGGGAGCGCGATCGCGAGCACCGCGAAGGAGAGGCTGTAGGAGAGGTCGGTGACGACGTCGGTCTTGCGGATCGCCGCGAAGGCGAAGAAGGCCGCGTTCACGGCCAGGGAGATGACGAAGGAGAGGAGGATCGCGTTCATGGGGTTCGGACGGCGAGCATGCGGTCGCGCTCGCCTGAGAGCTTAGATGCCTGAGCGCCGAAGCTCCGCCTGGAGTGGCCAGAGTGAACGAGGTAGCCGGATCACGTGCAGGGCTTCGATGCGCCCGGGAGGATTCGAACCTCCGACCCGCGGATTAGAAGTCCGCCGCTC
>CAZODN010000066.1:0-15066 GCA_964578545.1 uncultured Gaiellales bacterium | reverse complement strand
GCGACCGACCGGGTGATGGAGCCGTTCCTCGGCGAGACGTCGATGTTCTCGCACGGGATCACGTTCGGCGGCCACCCCGTCCAGTGCGCGATCGCGTTGAAGAACATCGAGATCATGAAGCGCGAGCGGATCGTCGAGCACGTCCGCGAGAACGAGCAGGCATTCCACGACACGCTGGCCCAGCTCCTCGACCTCCCGATCGTCGGTGACCTGAGGGGTACCGGCTACTTCTGGGCGCTCGAGCTCGTCAAGGACAAGGACACGCGGGAGACCTTCTCGGACGAGGAGTGCGAGCGCCTGCTCCGCGGGTTCCTCTCGAACGCGGTCTTCGACGCCGGGCTCATCTGTCGAGCCGACGACCGGGGCGACCCCGTGCTCCAGATCTCGCCCCCGCTCGTCGCGGGCCAGGCCGAGTTCGACGAGATCACCGGGATCCTCGGCGAGGTGCTCACCGAGGCTGCGGCGTTGATGCGCTAGCCGTCCCGCGCGCAGCGGAGCCCGGCGAAGACGTGCCGGCGCTGCGGGTACTCCCAGCTCCGGAACGAGGTGCGCGCGACGAGCCCGTCGGTCGCCCAGGAGCCGCCCCTGAGCACGCGGTACTCCTCGCCGAAGTAGACCTCCGAGCACTCTGGGTACGGGAAGGCGACGAATCCCGGGTAGCCCGCGAACGGCGACGACGTCCACTCCCAGACGTCGCCCGCCATCTGGACGCAGCCGACCGGGCTGACGCCGCCGGAGTACGAGCCCGCAGGGGCGGGGGAGAAGCGACGGTGGTCGAGGCTCGCCTCGAACCCCGTCCAGGCGAGCCCCCACGGGTAGCGCTGCTTGCCCTCGCGGTGGTGCCAGCCGGCCGCGCGCTCCCACTCGACCTCCGTCGGCAGCCGCTTGCCCGCCCAGCGGGCGAACGCATCCGCCTCGTACCACGAGACGTGCTGGACGGGCTCCCACGGCGGCACGGGCTCCCGGCGCCCGAAGCGCGTCCGCTCCCAGCCGTCTGCTGTGCGCTCCCAGTAGAGCGGCGCCCGCACGCCTTCGGCCTCGCGCCACGCCCAGCCCTCGTCCGTCCACAGCCTCCTGCCGGCGTAGCCGCGGTCGGCGATGAACTCCATCCACTGCCCGTTCGTCACCGGCGTGCGGTCGATGCGGAACGGAGGGAGCTCGACCTCGACGGCGGGGAGCTCGTTGTCGTACGCCCACGGCTCGTCCACGGCGCCGAGCGTGAACGTCCCCCCCGGCACGCGGATCTCGTCCGGGCCGGCCGGCGCGCGGTCGGGCTGCGGCGCGTCGGGGACGGGGTAGGCGGCATCCGTCTTCAGCTGCAGCGTCTGCAGGATCGTCTCCTGGAGCTGGAGCTCGTGCTGGATCACGAGCCCGAACACGAAGCCGTCGCGGAGCAGCGGGCTCGGCTGGTCGAGGTCGAGGTGCTCGAGCCACGCGAGCGCGCGCTCGCGGACGTCCGCCGCATACGCGCGCACGGCGTCGGGGCGCAGGGCCGGGAGCCTGGAGTCGCCGCGGCGCTCGCGCTCGAAGGCGTCGTGCACGTGGTCGTGCGACTCGGCGGCAGGCGGCTCGCCCTTCGCGGTGCGAAGGAGCCAGAGCTCCTCGAAGTACGCGCAGCGTGCGTACACCCAGACGAGCGGCGACTCGAGGGGCGACACCGGCTGCGTGAGGCCCTCGTCCGAGACGGGCCCGAGCAGCGCCTCGGTCGCGGCGCGCGCCCGCTCGAGGGCGGCGCGGATCTCGAGATTCAGGTTCACATCCCGAACTGTGCCCGAGCCGGCGGAGAGCGCAACACGAACGAGGGGGCAACAACTCGGCTAGCCTTGCCCGGCCAGCGAGGAAGGAGCCGGGAGGAATGAGCGAGAGTCAGAACGGCGCGGTCGTGGTCGCACGCGACGTCACGCGCCGGTACGGGGAGGGCGAGACGGCGGTCGACGCGCTCCGCGGCGTGTCCGTGGACATCACGCCCGGGAAGGCGACCGCGGTCATGGGCCCCTCGGGGTCGGGGAAGTCCACCCTCATGCACATCCTCGCCGGGCTCGACAAGCCCACGTCGGGGGACGTCCGGGTGGCGGGGCGGGAGATCACGACGCTCGGGGACAACGACCTCACGAAGCTCCGGCGCGAGCACATCGGCTTCGTCTTCCAGTTCTTCAACCTGCTCCCGATGCTGAGCGCGAAGGAGAACATCCTCCTCCCCCTCACGATCGCGGGCGAGAAGCCGGAGGAGGGCTGGTTCGAGCAGCTCGTGTCCGACGTCGGCCTCGCCGACCGCCTCTCGCACCGGCCGGCCGAGCTCTCCGGCGGCCAGCAGCAGCGAGTCGCGATCGCCCGCGCGCTCGTCTCCCGTCCGACCGTGCTCTTCGCCGACGAGCCGACGGGCAACCTCGACTCCGCGACCGGCCACGAGATCCTCGAGCTCCTGCGCCGCTCGGTGGACGAGTACGGGCAGACGATTGTCATGGTCACGCACGACGCGCGGGCCGCGGCGATGGCGCACCGCGTACTCTTCCTCGCCGACGGCCGGATCGTCCGCGAGCTCGGCGAGTGCGACCAGCACCAGATCCTGTCGGCGATGGAAGAAGTCGCACAGCTGTGACGAAGGTCGCCCTTCGCGGCCTCGCGGGGCGGAAGCTCCGCGCCTTCCTGACCGGCATCGCGATCGTCCTCGGCGTCGCGATGATCAGCGGCACCTACATCCTCACGGACACCGTCCAGAGCGCGTTCGACAACCTGTTCACGGAGTCGTACGCGGGGACGGACGCCGTCGTCACGGGCCGTGGCCTGGAGGTCTCGATCGACGGCGAGAAGCCGCCTCCGCCGCCCATCGACGAGTCGCTGGTCGACGTCGTGCGCGGCGTGGACGGGGTCGCCCTGGCGGCCGGGAGCATCGCGGACGAGAGGAGCACGAAGCTCCTCGACGACGAGGGGAAGCCCGTCAGCACGCAGGGGTGGTCAACCCTCGGGTTCGGCATCGATACCGCCCCCGAGTACGCACGGTTCAACCCGCTCGACCTCGTCGAGGGGAGATGGCCGGCGGCGGAGGACGAGGTCGTCATCGACGCCGGGTCGGTCGACGGGCAGGGCTGGGAGGTCGGCGACACGGTGCAGATCTCGACGCTCCAGCCGAAGCAGGCGTTCACGCTCGTCGGCGTCGCGCGGTACGGGGGCGTCGACAGCCTCGGGGGCATCAGCTTCACGGTCTTCACGATCCCGGCCGCGCAGGAGCTCCTCGGGCGTGAGGGCCAGGTCGACGCGATCTCGGTGGCGGCGAGCGAGGGCGTCTCCGAGGACGAGCTCGTCGCGGCCATCGAGCCGGCGCTCCCGAAGGACGCGAAGGTCGCGAGCGCGACGGCCGAGGCGAAGGAGCAGAGCGACGACGTGAGCGAGTTCACGAAGTTCTTCCGCTACTTCCTCCTCGCGTTCGCCGCGGTCGCGCTGTTCGTGGGCGCGTTCGTCATCTTCAACACGTTCTCGATCACGGTCGCCCAGCGGACGCGCGAGTTCGCGACGCTGCGGACGATCGGCGCATCGAGGCGCCAGGTGCTCGGGTCGGTGGTGCTCGAGTCCCTCGTCATCGGGCTCGTCGCCTCGCTCGTCGGGCTCGCGCTCGGAGTCGTCCTCGCAGGGGGGATCCAGACCCTGTTCAAGAGCCTCGGCGCCGACTTCCCGACCGCAGACCGCGTCTTCGCGACCCGCACGGTGGTCGTCTCGCTGGCCGTCGGCGTCGGGATCACGCTCCTGGCGGGCATCTTCCCCGCGATCAGGGCGACGCGCGTGCCGCCGATCGCGGCGGTGCGGGAGGGGGCAGCGCTGCCGCACTCGCGGTTCCACCGCTTCACGCCCTGGATCGCCGGTGCCACGGTCGTGCTCGCCCTGCTCGCGCTCTCGCGAGCGATGTTCGCGGACGACCTCGGCACGGGCGACCGCCTCCTCTCGATCGCCGGGGGCGTGCTGTTCCTCTTCCTCGGCGTGGCGATGCTGTCCTCGCACCTCGTCCGGCCGATCGCACGCGTCGTCGGGCTCCCGGCGCGCCGCTTCGGCGGCGCCGCGGGCCGGCTCGCCGGCGGCAACGCCGTGCGCAACCCCGGGCGGACGGCCGCCACGGCCGCGGCGCTCATGATCGGCATCGCCCTCGTCGCGTTCATCCCGACGCTCACGAACGGCATGAAGGCCTCGAACCGCGAGGCGATCGAGGAGCAGGTCGTCGCCGACTACGTCGTCACCTCGCTCGACGGGTACACGCCGTTCGTCGCGGCGGCCGGCGACGCGCTGGCCGCTTCCGGGATTCCGGAGGTCGTGACCAACGTCCGCGCCGACGCCGGCCTCGTGAACGGCAGCTCGGCGCGCGTCGGCGGGCTCGATCCCGACACGATCGCAGAGGCGTACGTCTTCGACTGGGTCGAGGGGTCGGACGACGCGCTCTCCGCTCTCGGCACGACCGGGGCGGTCGTGAGCAAGAGCTTCGCCGAGGACCACGACGCGGGGGTCGGTGGAGTGCTCGAGGTCCGGTCGACGGACAACCGCACGGCGACGGTCACCGTCGTCGGGGTGTTCGAGCCGCCGCCCTTCTACCCGCTGCTGCAGAGCGTGAACGTCTCGACGGAGCTCTTCGATTCGCTCTACGAGCGCCCGCGCAACCGCTGGACGTGGGCGAACGTCGCCGGCGACCCGAGCGAGGAGACCCGCGCGCGGATGGAGGAGGCGATCGCCGGCTTCCCCGAGACGCAGGTCGAGACCCGCGAGGAGTGGGTGCAGCGCGAGGACGCCGACTTCAACGAGTTCATCACGTTGCTCTACGTGATGCTCACGCTCGCGGTCGTCATCAGCGTGTTCGGGATGATCAACACGCTCGTCCTCTCGGTGTACGAGCGAACGCGCGAGATCGGGATGCTCCGCGCGATCGGCATGACGCGGCGCCAGGTGCGACGGATGATCCGCCACGAGAGCATCATCACCGCGCTCATCGGGGCCGCGATCGGGCTGCCCCTCGGGATCTTCCTCGCCGCCCTCGTCAACCGGGCGCTGAGCCAGTTCGAGCCGCGCTTCTCGATCCCGTGGGGCCAGCTCGCGATTCTCACGGCGATCGCGATCGTCATCGGCATCCTCGCGGCGATCATGCCCGCCCGGCGGGCGGCGAAGCTCAACCCGCTCGAAGCGATCGCGTACGAGTAACCTCGCCGCATGACCCGGTTCGCGATCCGGGGGCTCCTGAGCCGTCGTCTGCGCACGTCGCTGACGGCCCTCGCGATCGTCCTCGGCGTCGCGATGATCAGCGGCACCTACGTCCTGACGGACTCGATCGACCAGGCCTTCGACCGGATCTTCACCGAGATCCGCCAGGGGTCGAGCGCCGTCATCACGGGGGAGTCCGCGTTCGACCTGAGCCAGGGGAGCGGCGTCACCGAGCCGACCTTCGACGAGGGGCTGATCGACGAGGTTCGTGCGCTCCCCGGGGTCGCGGAGGCGGAGGGGAGCGTGGACTCCGACGCCACTCAGCTCATCGGCGACGACGGGAAGGCCGTCGTCTACGGGGGGGCGCCGAACCTCGGCTTCTCGATCGCGAACGGCGAGTCGCGGTTCAACCCACTGGCACTCGTGGAGGGCGCGTGGCCCGGGCCGAACGAGGTCGTCGTGGACAAGAAGACCGCCGATCGCGAGGGCTTCCGCGTCGGCGAGGTCGTCGGCGTCCAGGCGGAAGGCCCGATCGAGCGCCTGACCATCTCGGGGATCATCGAGTTCAGCTCGGGGCTCTCCCTCGGCGGCGCGACGCTCGCGGGGTTCGACCTCCCGACGGCGCAGCGCCTGCTGAACAAGGTCGGGCGCCTCGACGAGATCGCCGTCGCCGCGAAGCCGGGCGTGAGCGAGGAGGAGCTCGCGACGCAGATTGGCGCCATCCTGCCGCCGGGGACGCAGGTGAAGACGGCGGCGGAGCAGGCGCGCGCCGACGCCGCCGAGACGAGCGAGTTCATCACCTTCCTCCAGGGCTTCCTGCTCGCCTTCGGCGGGATCGCGCTGTTCGTGGGCGCCTTCGTGATCGCGAACTCGCTCTCGATCACGATCGCCCAGCGGACGCGCGAGCTCGCCACGCTCCGCATCGTCGGGGCATCCCGAAGGCAGATCCTGGGCTCGATCGTGGTCGAGGCGCTGGTGATCGGCGTGACCGCGTCGGTCGTCGGCCTCTTCCTCGGTCTCCTCCTCGCCCGAGGGCTGTTCCGCCTGTTCGACCTCGTCGGCTTCACGCTTCCCAACACCGGCCTCGTCTTCCTCCCCCGAACCGTGGTCGTCGCACTCGCCGCCGGGATCCTCGTCACCCTCGTCGCCAGCCTGCGCCCGGCCATCCGCGCCACGCGCGTGCCGCCGGTCGCAGCCGTCCGCGAGGGGGCCACGCTGCCGCCCGGGCGGTTCGCGCGCTACCGCGGGCTCGGCGCCGTCCTCCTGACGGCCGCGGGGTTCGCCGCGCTGCTCTACGGGCTCTTCCGGGACGGGCTCGACACGACCCAGATCCTCGTCTGGATGGGCGCCGGTGCCCTCCTCATCTTCCTGGGCGTCGCCCTGTTCTCGTCACGGCTCGTGCGCCCGCTCGCGTGGGCGCTCGGATGGCCGGCGACGAAGATCGGAGGCGCCGCCGGGCTCCTCGCGCGGGACAACGCTCGTCGCAACCCCCAGCGCACGGGCTCGACCGCGGCCGCGCTCATGATCGGCCTCGCGCTCGTCACCCTCGTGGCCACCCTGGCCGCGGGGATCGTCCAGACGTTCAGGGGCGCCGTGGACGACCTCTGGAAGGCGTCGGACTCGGACTACGCGATCACGGCCGTCAACAACTTCTCGCCCATCCCGATCGCCGCCGCGGAGGCGGTGGCGGACGCGCCGGGAGTCGAGGCGATCATGAACGTCCGCACGGGGGAGGTCCTCGTCTTCGACGAGCCGATCTTCGCCACGGCGGTCGACCGGACCGCGCGCGAGCTGATCATCCTCAAGTGGAAGGACGGCTCCCAGGACGTTCTCGCGAGCCTCGGCGCCGACGGCGCGTTCGTGGACGACGGGTACGCGGACGACCACGACCTCGTGGTCGGCTCGACGATCGGGATGACGTTCCCCGGCGGAGCGGCCGGGCTCTTCACGGTGAAGGGGATCTTCGACCCGCCGACGGGCGGGTCGCCGTTCGGCAATGTGACCATCTCGACGGAGGCGTGGGACGAGCGCGTCGAGAACCCGCGCAACCTCTACTCGTTCGTCGCCATGGAGGGCGACGTCAGCGAGGAGAACACCGAGGCGCTGGAAGCGGTGCTCGAAGCCTTCCCGAACGCGAAGGTGCAGACGCGCGAGGAGTTCATCGACAACCAGATCTCGGGCCTCAACTCGATCCTCAACATCCTGTACGTGCTGCTCGCCCTCTCGATCGTCGTGAGCTTCTTCGGGATCGTGAACACCCTCGTCCTGACGGTCTTCGAGCGGACGCGCGAGATCGGGATGCTGCGCGCGATCGGCATGACGCGGCGCCAGGTGCGACGGATGATCCGCCACGAGAGCATCATCACCGCGCTCATCGGGGCCGCGATCGGGATCGTCCTCGGGATCGTCCTCGCCGCGCTCCTCATCGCCCGCGTGGACTTCATCGACTTCACGTTCCCGACGACGCAGGTCGTCATCTTCGTGATCGCCGCGGTCTTCGTCGGAATCGTCGCGGCGGTGCTCCCCGCGCGCCGGGCCGCGAAGCTCGATCCGCTCCAGGCGATCGCGTACGAGTAGCCGGGCACGCGGGTCGCGCCCCGAGCGTCGGCTCTCTAGTGGTGGAGGCGAGGCCGGCGAGCGACGTCGGCTGCCTCGGCCGCCGCGGCGACCTCGGCTGCGACGCGCGGCGTGACGTCCCTGTTGAACACGCTCGGGATGATGTACTCGGCGCCGAGATCGTCGGGGGAGATGACGCTCGCGATCGCGTGGGCCGCGGCGACCTCCATCTCACGCGTGATCGTCGTCGCCCGGACGTCCAGGGCGCCGCGGAACACGCCCGGGAACGCGAGGACGTTGTTGATCTGGTTCGGGTAGTCCGAGCGCCCAGTCGCGACGACGGCGACGTCGTCCGAGATGTCCTCCGGGGTGACCTCGGGCGTCGGGTTCGCCATCGCGAAGACGATCGCGTCCTTCGCCATCGTGCGGATCGCGTCCGCGCTGACCGCTCCCGGCACCGAGAGGCCGATGAAGACGTCCGCTCCCGCGAGCGCCTCGTCCGAGCTGCACCGGAGGTCCTCCGGGTTCGTGCGCTCCGCGTAGGCCTCCTTGTGGGGCGGGTTCTCGGGCCGCCCGCGGTAGACGGTGCCGTGCTCGTCGCAGCCGACGATGTTCGTCGCGCCCGCGGCGAGGAGGACGTCGGTGGTCGCGATCCCGGCGGCGCCCACGCCCGTCGTCACGATCTTGACGTCCTCGATCCTCTTGCCGACGACCTTGAGCGCGTTCACGAGCGCCGCGAGGACGACGATCGCGGTCCCGTGCTGGTCGTCGTGGAAGACCGGGATGTCCACCTCCTCGCGCAGCCGCGCCTCGATCTCGAAGCAGCGCGGCGCCGCGATGTCCTCGAGGTTGATGCCGCCGAACGTCGGGGCGATCGCCTTGCAGATGGAGATGATCTCCTCCGTGTCTTTCGTCGCGAGGCAGAGGGGCCACGCGTCCACGCCCGCGAACTCCTTGAAGAGGATCGCCTTGCCCTCCATCACCGGCATCGCTGCCTCCGGGCCGATGTCGCCGAGCCCGAGGACGGCCGTGCCGTCGGACACGACCGCGACGGTGTTCTGCTTGATCGTCAGGTTCCACTCGGCCTCGTGCTGGTCGGCGATCGCCTGGCAGATCCGTGCGACGCCGGGCGTGTACGCCATCGAGAGGTCGTCCCGGGTCTTGAGCGGGACCTTCGAGCGGATCTCGATCTTCCCGCCGAGGTGCATGAGGAACGTGCGGTCGGAGACACGGAGGACCTCGACCCCGTCCACTGCGCGCACGGCCTCGGCGATCTCGTGGAGGTGGTGGTCGCCCGCGGCGAGGACGGTGACGTCGCGGATCTTGTAGCCGCGCTCGACGCGGACGATGTCGATCGCGCCCAGCGACCCGCCGGCCTCGCCGATCGCCTCGGCGACCTTCGCGAACGTCCCCGGCGCGTCCTCCAGCCGCAGCCGGAGCGTGGCGCTGTACGACGGGGAGATGTGGGCCACGACCTGAGGTTACTCCTCTCCCGCACGCACGACGCCGGCAACCGTCAGCTCCGCGATCTCGGCGTCCGCGTAGCCGAGCTCGCGCAGGATCTCGGCCGTGTGCTCGCCCACGAGCGGGGGCGGGCTCGGGTGTGTCGCGCGCTCGCGGTCGAACGAGAGAGGCAGCGCGACGAGCCGTAGGTCCGGGATTCGCGGATGGGCCACGGGCTGAAGGAGGCCGAGGGCCTCGGTCTGCTCCGAGGCGACGACCTCGGCGACGTCGGCGACGGGTGCCGCGGGGACGCCTGCCTTCCGGAGCGCCTCCTGCCACTCGGCGGTCGTCCTCTCGCGGAGTCGGTCGGAAAGGATCGCGACGAGCTCCTCGCGGTTCCGCACGCGATCGGGGTTCGTCCGGAACCGCTCGTCGGCGACGAGGTCGGGGAGCCCGACCGCGTCGCAGAGCGCCGCGTAGAGCCGGTCGTTCCCGCCCGCGATCATCAGCTCTCTGTCTCTCGTCGGGAAGACCTGGTACGGCGCGACCATCGGGAACACCGTCCCCTGGCCCGATGGCACCGTGCCGTCCGCGAGGTAGCCGACGAGGTGGTAGCCGACGTACGCGAGCGCGGTCTCGTACAGCGACGTGTCGACGACGGCGCCCTCACCCGTCCGCTCGCGCTCGAGGAGCGCCGCGACGATCCCGAGGGCCGCCCACATCCCCGTCCCCATGTCGATCAGGGAGGCCCCGACGCGGACGCCGGGGCGTCCGGGCTCGCCGGTCATGCTGATGAGCCCGCCCGCCGCCTGCATGAGAGCGTCGTAGCCGGGCTCGCGCGCGAGCGGGCCGGTGTGCCCGTACGCGCCCACCGCGCAGTACACGAGGCGCGGGTGTCGAGCGCGGAGGTCGTCGGCCCCGAGGCCGAGCTCCTCGGCGAGGCCCGGGCGCAGGCTCTGCACGAGGACGTCGGACCGCTCGGCGAGCCGACGGACGACGTCGCGTCCGCGCTCGTCGCGGAGCGAGACGGCGAGCGAGCGCTTGCCTGCGTTGACGGAGAGGAACATCGCTCCCTCCCCGTGCCAGAAGGGCGGGCCCCAGTGCCGGCCGTCGTCCCCGGTGTCGGGCCGCTCGACCTTCACCACCTCGGCGCCGAGCGCGGCGAGGATCTCGGCGCAGTAGGGGCCGGCGATCGAGGTCGTGAGGTCGATGACGCGGATGCCCTGGAGAGGGAGGAACGGCACCTGGTCATCATCGCCGCTCGTTCGGTGTCAGACACCGAGAGCTGTCAAGGGCTTCGAGCAACAAGTCTGTGACGATCGCTCCACAGGGAGATTCCGCGTAGCGAAGCCAGTCCCCGCAGCTGCAACTGCGATGCTCCACCGCGAGGAGCGACGACCGGTCGCGCCCGGTGTCAGACACCGAAGCTGCGAGGATGCGCGCGTGCCGAGCTGGCTCGACTTCGATCAGATCGGGGACTGGGTCTCGGGAGCCTGGTGGAGCTACCCCGTCATCTTCTCGGTGGCCGTGGTGGACGCGTTCTTCCCGGTTGTCCCGAGCGAGACCGTCGTCATCGTCGGCGGCAGCCTCGCGGCGTCCGGCGACCTCAACATCCTGCTCGTGATCCTGGCGGGCGCGGTGGGCGCGATGATCGGCGACAACATCTCGTACGGGATCGGCACCTGGGTCGGGGAGCACACGGTCAAGCGCTGGTTCTCCAGCGAGAAGTCCCTGAAGCGGCTCGAGTGGGCGGAGCGCCAGCTCGACGAGCGCGGCGCGTACATCATCCTCATCGCCAGGTTCATTCCCGGTGGGCGAGTCGCGGTGACCTTCTCGTCGGGGTACATCCCGACGTTCCCCTGGCGGCGCTTCATCGTGTACGACGCAGCGGCCTGCCTGCTCTGGGCCTCGTACGCCGCGCTGCTCGGCTACTTCGGGGGCAAGACGTTCGAGGATCGCCCGTGGCTCGGGCTGATGCTCGCTCTCGGCATCGCGTTGTCGGCGGGTCTCGTGATCGAGGCCGTCAGGCACTTCCGGCAGCGCCGGAAGCCCGCCTGAGCCCGAGCCTCCGCGCGGCCCAATCCGCATAGGCGAGCGCCGCCAGGAGAACGATGAGCGCGAGGAAGCCGTGGAACCCGTTCACCCAGCTTCCCTCCTTCTCCGTGTCGCCGAGCGCGAACAGCTGGACGACGGAGAGGACGAAGAAGCCAACCGCCGCCCCGACCGCGCGCCAGTTCCCCCACGTGGCGACGATCGCGCCGATGACGATCATGAGCTGGCCGAGGTGCACGGGCAGCGACCCTGCGCCGTGGGCGTCGAGCCAGTCCCCGGACCCCGAGCGGACGTACGCCGCGATCGAGAACGCTTGCCAGAGGACGCCGACGAAGCAGAGCACGGCGCCGACGAGCACGAGCCATGTGAAGAACCGTTTCATGGCGCGTGACCCTCTCACATCGGCCGGACGCTGACAAGGCCCCGAGAGCCTGTCAGACTCCCCCGATGTCGAAAGTCCTCGTCCACGTGACGTGCGGTCCCGAGAATCCGACGAAAGCGGCGCTCGGCTTCCTCGTCGCGAACGCGGCCGCCGAGGAGGGCCACGAGGTGTCGATGTTCCTCGCCGGCGACGGCGTGCAACTGCTCCGCGACTCCGTCCTCGACTCGCTGACCGGGCTCGGCACCGGGAGCCTCCGCGAGAGCTACGACGCCGTCGTCGCGAGCGGCGCGCGCCTCTACGCCTCGGGGATGTCGAGCAAGGCGCGCGGCGTGGGCGAGGCCGACCTGGAAGGCAAGCCCGTGGAGCTCGCCCTGCCGAACGTGCTCGTGCAGCTCGCGCTCGAAGCCGACTCCGTGATCACGTACTAGGCGCGCACGTACGCTGGGGCGATGAACCGCCTCGCCGCCGCCACGTCGCCGTACCTCCTCCAGCACGCCTCGAACCCGGTGGACTGGCACGAGTGGGGGGAGGAGGCGTTCGAGCTCGCCCGCACGGAGGACAAGCCCGTCCTCGTCTCGGTCGGCTACTCGTCCTGCCACTGGTGCCACGTCATGGCGCACGAGTCGTTCGAGAGCCCCACGACCGCCGCGCTCATGAACGAGCTCTTCGTGAACGTGAAGGTCGACCGGGAGGAGCGCCCGGACGTCGACGCCGTGACGATGGAGGCGACGGTCGGGATGACGGGCTCCGGAGGCTGGCCGACCACCGTCTTCATGACCCCCGACGGCAAGCCGTTCTACGCGGGGACGTACTTCCCGCCCGAGCCGCGTCACGGGATGCCGGGCTTCGAGGACGTGCTCCGGGCCGTCTCCCGTGCCTGGCAGGAGCGCCGCGACGAGGTCGAGGGCCAGGCGGCTCGCATCGATGACGCCATCCGGGGGGTCGCGACCGCGCCGGTCTCGACGGAGCCGCTCACGGAAGCGCTCCTCGACGAGGCCGTCCGCGGGATCGCGCGCACGTTCGACCCGACCTTCGGGGGCTTCGGCGGCGCGCCGAAGTTCCCGGCTCCGTCGACGATCGAGCTCCTCCTCCGCCGCGGGGGCGACGACGCGCTCGCCATGGCGACCGCGACGCTCGACGCCATGGCCGCCGGGGGGATGTACGACGTCGTGGGAGGCGGCTTCCACCGCTACTCGGTGGACGAGCGCTGGCTCGTGCCCCACTTCGAGAAGATGCTCTACGACAACGCGCTCCTCGCCTCCACGTACCTGCACGCGTGGGTCGTGACCGGGCGGGAGCGATACCGGGAGGTCGTCGAGGAGACGCTCGAATACGTCGTCCGCGAGCTCGCGCTCCCCGGCGCCGGGCTTGCCTCTGCACAAGACGCCGACACGGAAGGTGTCGAGGGCCTCACGTACACCTGGACAGCGGAGGAGGCGGCCAAGGTCGGGCTCCCGCCTGAGCTCCTCGCACCCTTCGAGCACGACCGGCACGTCGTTCGCGGCAAGCTCGACCCGGAGCTCCGCGCCCGGGTGCTCGCCGCGCGCGCCCCGAGGCCGCAGCCCTTCCGCGACGACAAGGCGCTCGCGTCCTGGAACGGTCTCGCCCTCGCCGCGCTCGCCGAGGCGGGCTACCGGCTCGGGCGGGCCGACTGGCTGGACGCGGCGCGCGGGGTGGGAGAGCTCCTGCTCGGCGGGCTCTCGACCGAGGACGGTCGCCTCGTCCGCTCGCGTCGGGACGGGCGGGTCAGCGGCCCCGGGTACCTCGACGACTACGCGAACGCCGCGCACGGGCTGCTCGAGCTGCACGCCGCGACCGGCGAGCTCCGCTGGCTCCGCGAGGCGCGCCGGCTTGCGCTCCTCGCGATCGAGCTGTTCGAGGACCCCGAGCGCGGCGGGTTCCTCCTCTCGCCCGCGGACGGCGATCCCCGCGTGCCGCGCGTGAAGGAGCTCCAGGACTCGCCGACGCCGTCGGGCAACTCGATGCTCGCGCACGTGCTCCTGCGGCTGGCGCGAATCTGGGGCGACGAGGAGCTCGAGCGGAAGGCCGTCTCGGTCTTCCGGCTCGTGGAGCCGGCGCTCGGGCGCGCGCCCGGCTTCTTCGCATGGGCGCTCTGCGGGATCGACCTGTGGCTCTCGCCGCCGCGTGAGATCGCGGTCGCCGGCTCCGTCGACGCGCCGGTCGCGCGCGCGGCGCTCGCGCCGTTCCGGCCCCGCACGGTGGTCGCGGTCGGGCCCGCGGACGACGTCCCGCTGCTCGTCGGGAAGGGGCTCGTCGGCGGGCAGACTGCCGTCTACGTCTGCGAGCGCTTCGTGTGCCGAGCACCGGTGACGAGGCCGGAGGAGGTCGTGCTCTGACATGCGCGTGTGCCTCATGATCGAGGGTCAGGAGGGAGTCACCTGGGAGGACTGGGTGCGCCTCGCCCGACTCACCGAGGAGCACGGCCTCGAGGGCCTCTTCCGCTCCGACCACTACACGGCGATCATCAGGCCGGACGCGGACGCGCACGACGCGTGGGCGACCCTCGCCGCGCTCGCGGCGGTCACCGAGCGCATCCGCCTCGGGACGATGGTCTCCCCCGCGACCTTCAGGCACCCGAGCGTGCTCGCGCGGATGGCGGTCACGGTCGACCACGTCTCGGGCGGGCGCGTCGAGGTCGGCATGGGCTCGGGCTGGTACGAGCGCGAGCACGTCGCCCACGGCTTCCCGTTCCTCGATGCGCGGCGGCGGTTCGAGCTGCTCGCCGAGCAGGTGGAGGTGATCGTCCGCTCGTGGACGGAGGAGCGGTTCGACCACGAGGGGCCGGCGTACGTCCTCCGCGACCAGCGCGCGCTGCCGCGCCCGCTCCAGCAGCCGCACCCGCCGCTGATCCTGGGCGGCTCGGTCAAGCCACGCTTCGCCGCGCTCGCCGCCCGCTGCGCCACCGAGGTGAACACGCTCGGCGCCCCGATCGAGGAGCTCCGCGAGCGGAAGGCGGCGCTCGACCGCGCGTGCAAGGAGGCGGGGCGCGATCCCTCATCCCTCGGCTACTCGGTGATGACGGCGTGCTTCCTGGGGCGCGACCGGGCGGAGGCGGTCGAGCGCGTCGCCCGGTTCGTCGCGCTGCGGGGCGACGGCGCCGATCCGGCGGCGCTCCTGGCCGAGCGGAGCGACCGCTGGCTCGCGGGCCCACTGGACGAGGTCGCGGAACGGATCGGCGCGCTCGAGGAGGCCGGCGTGACGCGCGTCTTCCTGCAGCACCTGAACCACGACGACGACGACATGGTCGCGCTCGTGGGCGACCGGCTGCTCCCCCTCCTCAGGTAGCGTCCGGGGTCGTGGCGACGACCGAGCTGACCGGTGCGGAGGACGTCCTGTGGGACCTCTCCGACCTCTACGAGGGCGGTGACGACCCCCGCCTCGACGAGGACGTGCGCGAGGCCGAGCGGGCCGCCGCCGCGTTCCGCGAGCGCTACCAC
>CAZODN010000065.1:0-15176 GCA_964578545.1 uncultured Gaiellales bacterium | reverse complement strand
GCTCGTCGCGAGGCTCGTCCCCTGCCAGCCGCGGAGCGGCTCGGGGAGCCCTGCGAGGTCGAGGAGCGTGGGCGCGAGGTCGACGTGGCTCACGGGCTCGCGACGGACGCCCGTGGCGACCCCCGGGCCGGTGACCGCGAGCGGCACGCGGACGAGTGACTCGAGCAGCGTCTGGTTGTGGTTCCAGAAGTAGCGGGGCGCGAGCTTGAGCAGCCGCTTCGACTCGCTGCGCACTCCCCGCTCGAGCATCGCGAGCGACCAGCGCTGGATCGGGAGCCGCTTCGTGATCCTCCTCGCGAGGCCCTGCCAGCGGAGGCCCGGCGGCTCCAGGAAGAGGTTCTCGCCGTGGTCGCCCGTGAGGATGACGACCGCGTCGCCCGCGGCCTCCCGCATCCTCCCGATCCACGGGTCGACGCCCGCGAGCGCGCGCTCGTACGTGTTCCGCCCGTGCTTCCGGCTGTCGAGCGCGCGGGGGTACTTGCGCGGGGTGTGCACGTCCCAGACGTGGACGAAGGCGAAGAAGGGCATGTCGCCGGACGCGAGCTCGTGCACCTTCGCGACCGCCTCGTCGCCCCAGGGCGCGTGGACGGAGCGGCGGGGGATGTCCCGGTAGTCGGCCTCGGCGAAGCCGCGGAAGAGGCCGATCGAGTCGAGGAGCGGCCCGGTGACCGAGCACCACGTGCGGTAGCCGCCCTTCGCCAGCTCCTCCGCGACCGAGGGGACGTCCTCGGGCAGGGCCGACCCGCGGAGGGCGCGCACGCCGTGCGCCTCGGGGTAGCGCCCGGTCAGCATCGAGGTGAAGGCGGGGCTCGTGGTCGGGCAGGTCGTGTACGTCGTCGCGAAGCTCGCGGACTCGGCGATCAGCCTGCTCGTCTCCGGCCATGCGGCCCGTGGCTCCGCGACGGTGTCCGCCCGCAGGCAGTCCACGACGAGAACGAGAAAGCTCGGCTTCACGCGCGCCCCAGCACCCGGAGGTAGAGCGACTCGAGCTGCTCGCCGGGGTCGCCGAGCCGCTCGCGGACGACCCGCTCGTTTCGCTCGCCGTAGGCGCGCCGGAGCTCGGGGTCGCGGAGGAGCTTCAGGAGCGCCTCGGTGACCGCGTCCTCGTCGCGGCAGTCCACGACCTCTCCGCCCTCGCCCTGCGTGATCCACTCGTCGATCGTCACTGCGTCGCCCATGACCATGGGGAGCCGCGAGGCCATCGACTCGATCATCGAGGCCGGGGTCGCGTCGGTGGAGGCGATCGAGACGCCGATGTCCGCGGACGCCGCGTAGAGCGGGAGCTCGTCCGGCCGAGCGAAGACCTGCGCGACGCGGTCGCGGAGGGCCAGCTCGTCGAGGAGGCGGTCCGTCTCCTCCTTCGTCCAGCCGCCCCTGGCCGCGAGCACGAGCCTCGCCTCCGGGACCTCCCGCTGCGCCCGCGCGAACGCCCTCACGAGGACGTCGAGGTTCGTGTTCGGCCGGTAGTTGCGGAGCGAGAGGATCACGAGGGAGTCGTCCGGCCAGCCGAAGCGCTCGGCGAAGCTCGGGTCGCGGTGCTCCGGGCCGAACGGGCGAAGGTCCACGTACCAGACGATCCGGTGCACCTTTTCCGGCGGCGCGCCGAGCCGGATCGTCTCCTCGGCGTTCCCGAGCGAGGACACGACGAACTCGTCGCCCGCCGCGATCGCCTTCGCGACGTGCCGGCGCCCTCGCCTGCGCTCGCGGCCGTACGTGAAGATGTCCGTGTTCCACGGGGACATGACGAGCGGGTGGACGTCCGCCCACGCGGCCCACCAGCCGTACGGGAGCAGGTAGTGGGCGTGCACGAGGTCGACCTCGAGCTCCGTCGCGAAGCGACGGATCGCCGGGCCGAACCCGAGCCGACGCGCGCCCTTGACCTTCATCAGACCGCCGAGCTCGCGGATGTTGTGGCCGTGGACGAGATCGAGCTCGCCCGGCCGCTCGGTGATCCGGTTCGAGACGATGTGCACCTCGTGGCCGCGCTCGGCGAGGCGCCACGCCCAGCGCAGGAAGATGATCGAGCGGCCGTCGCCGATCCCGAGGAGTCGAAGGGGTCTCTCGGACACGCGGCCGGACTCTACCGAGGCCCCTGCGCCGTCCCGCCGTGCACCGGCGGCCGGGCTCCGCGTGCTTTCATGGCGTGGTGACGCGTCGCAGGCTCCGTGCTCATGCTCTCTCGCTCGTCGCAGCGTTCGCGCTCGTCGCGGCCGGCTGCGGCGGAGGCTCGTCGGGCGCGACGGCCGCGGAGACGACCGCCGGGGCCTCGAGCGCGGTCACCCTCGTCAGCCCGGCCGAGGCCCAGGCGCTGATCGAGGGCGGCGACGTCGAGGTCGTCGACGTGCGCACGCCCGCGGAGTTCGCCGAGGGGCACCTCGAAGGAGCGACGCTCGTCGACTTCTACGAGTCGGACTTCGCCGACCGTATCGCCGAGCTCGACCGCGACCGGGAGTACGTCGTCTACTGCCGCTCGGGCAACCGGTCGAGCCAGGCGACGGCGATGATGGCCGCGCAGGGGTTCGCGGACCTGAACGACGTCGACGGCGGGATCGTCGCGTGGGAGGCGGCAGGCCTCCCGGTCGTCCGCTGACCGGGGCGGCCGGGCGCCCGGCGTGAGCACGCGCGACGGCAGCGGCGCGTGGCTCTGGGTGCGGGTCGGGCTCGCTGGCTTCGTGCTCGCCTGGATCCTCGGCCCGAGCGAGCTGCGCGGCACGATCCCGATCCTGCCGGTCTTCCTCGTGGCCCTCGGGCTCGAAGTGCACCTCCTCGTCAGCGCCCTCCGGGGCGACCAGCGCCCCGCGCCGGACCGTCGCCCGCAGGAGGTCGACCGCGAGCGGTACGGGTTCGAGCTCGAGCCGGAGCCGGGCGGCGAGCTTCCCGCGCCGCAGGAGGCCGAGGAGTGGGAAGGGGATCTGGACGAGGGCATCGACGCCGAGCCGGAGCCGGTCTCGCCCCTGCGGCCCCTGCGGCGCTTCGCAGTCGGGATCGCCGTCCTCCTCGCGCTCGGCGCCGGGATCTGGGTGGTGAACGGCCGGACGGGGTGGGGGGCGCTGTCGGGCGAGACGAGGCTCGAGGCCGTGAAGCGCTTCTCCGAGGAGGCGTCCCTCGTCGCCGAGAAGCCGGTCGAGATCCGCTGCGACGAGGCCCGCGACTACGTTGGCGCCGTCCAGCACGCCGACGGCGTCGCGGTCGTCGGCGGCCGGCTGGCGATCCTCACGCCGGAGATCTGCCACGACCTGTACCGGCTGGCGTTCGAGGGCGAGGTCACGGGGAGTCGGACCGGTCGCGCGATCGCCGTCCTCGCCCACGAGGCGTGGCACCTCCGTGGCGTTCGTGACGAGGGCGTCGCCGAGTGCTACGCGCTCCAGAGTGGGGTGGAGGTCGGGCAGCGACTCGGCCTCACGGAGGGCACGGCCCGCCGGCTCATGCGCCAGCAGCTGACGGAGAACCAGCTCCGCGGCGTGGGGACGCTCGAGTACCGCGTCACGTCCGAGTGCCGGGACGGCGGCAGGCTCGACCTCGACCTGGCGAGCGGCTCGTTCCCCTAGCGGGAGCGGCTGACGCCGAGGTCCCGCAGCAGCCCGTCCCGGAGGTCGTACACGACCCCGTGCACGGTGAGCTCCTGGCCGCGCTCCCATGCGTCCTCGACGATGGTCGTCTCGCAGACGTTGACGACCTGCTCGGTGACGTTGAGCTCGCAGAGGCGGTCGAGGCGGCGTTCCTCGGGGAGCGATGCGATCTCGGCTTCGTGCTTCTGCTCGACGTCCGTCACGTGGCGGAGCCAGTTGTCGATGAGACCGTGCCGTGCGCCCTCGTGAGCCGCCCGAACGCCCCCGCAGCCGTAGTGGCCGCAGACGACGACGTGCCTCACCTCGAGCACGTCGACCGCGTACTGGAGGACCGAGAGGCAGTTGAGGTCGGTGTGCACCACGACGTTGGCGACGTTGCGGTGCACGAAGACCTCGCCCGGGTCGAGCCCGACGATCTGGTTCGCCGGCACGCGGGAGTCCGAGCAGCCGATCCAGAGGTACTCCGGCGTCTGCTTCTCCACGAGCGCGGTGAAGAAGTCGGGGTCGCTCGCGACCATCGAGGCCGCCCACGCGCGGTTCCGCTCGAAGAGCTCCTCGATGCCCGCCACCGGCAGCAGGCTATCGCCGCGCGCTACGCGGAGAAGGTCTCGACCGGCACGGAGGGCAGCGGGCGGCGCACGCTCGCGGGGTCGATCCCCGCGCGCAGCGCGGCCACGACTCCGGCGGCCTCCCAGTAGTTGTCCACGACGTGGAGCTGCCCCTGCCGCCACGGGAGGGCCCGCAGGTCGTTCTCCATGACGTTCTCGCTCTCGCGGACTGCGATCACGGGGACCCCCTGCTCGAGCGCGGCGAGGGTGGGCAGCCCGATGGCGCCGTCCGGCTGCACGAGGCAGGACACCTGCTCGACGGTGAGCAGGCCGGGCGCCGGGCCGGCGACCTCGACGATGCGCGGGCTCCGCTGCAGCCCCTTGAGCACGGAGACGAAGAAGGTGATCGAGATCACTTCCGCGGCCATGCGCGGGTCGACGACGCCGATCTCCATGCCGGCGACCTCGCGCGACTCCAGCATGGGTGAGTGCGCGGTCGGGAGCCCGTACAGCGCCGAGACGGCGTGTGTGAGGACGGCCTCGGCCCCGCCCCACGGGTTCAGCACCTCGCCGCCGCTTGCGTAGTACTTCTCTCGCACCCTCGGGTCGACGGCGATCAGCGTCGAGAGCGCGACGGCGTCGAAGTCGTCGCGCTGCCGGTCGAGGAGCTCGAAGAGCCGCTCGAGCTGCCGGACGTGGCCCGTGGCCCGGCCCGAGCCGGCGTAGACCGACTCGACGGGGAGCGGCGGATCGAGGAAGACGACGCGCGGGCAGTCGAGCCCGAAGGACGAGCGCGCTGCGTTGACCGCGTTCACGAGCTGGTCGGCGTAGAGACGGTCGGGGTGCGCGTCGGCGACGACGAGGACGCGGTTCGCGCGGACGCGCTCGAGCCCCACGCTTCCCGTGAGCAGCCGCGCGAGCACGCTCCCCTCGACGTAGAGCGCGTTCACCGGGAGCTCGTTCACGTCCGATGCGTTCACGACGTTCGGGTGCGTCACGAGGGTGTCCGACACGGAGGCGAGGAGCTGCGCGGCGGGGGTCGCGTCGCCTGCGTGGCCGCCGATCGACGCTCCGATCCCCGTGGGGACGACGAGAACGGTCGTGAACGACGACGTGTCCTCGCTGCGCCTAACGCGGAGGTCGAAGATCGAGCGGAGCTGCCGGCGGCGTCGCGGCGAGAGCCCCGAGACGACGCCGAGCTCGCACCGGTAGCCGCCGGGGCTCGTTCGCGTTATCGCCAGGCGGATCGGGAGGTGGGCCGGGTCGAGGAGCGTTGCGACGGCGCGTGAGAGGGTGGACAGGAGGCGCTCGTGGCCCTCGACGGCCGGGACGTCGAAGTCCACCTCGAACGCCTCGACCGCGCGAACCTGCTCGCGCGCCTCGGCGAGCGACGTGCTGAGCTCGGTCACGCCGCGATCGTGCGTCCCGCCCACGCGCGGGACATCCGGGCGGCGCCACACGACGAGCGCGGCGAACTACGCACGAGCGGCGACGGAAGCCGCCTTGACCGGCCGCTCGACCGTTCCGCGCGTAGTCCGCAGCCCCGATACGGGGAACCCCGGATGCAGCGCCCCACTCCGCCGGCAGACGATTGGACCGCTCGGTCGTGTCCGTCGAAAGGGGCACCGCGTGAGAGAGATGCTCTTCGTCGGCCGGGGCGGCGAGGGTGTCGTCCTCGCGTCCCAGCTCCTGGCCGACACGTTCGCGCGTGCGGGGTACTGGGCGCAGAGCTTCCCGGAGTTCAAGGCGGAGCGGCGCGGCGCGCCGATCTCCGCCTTCCTGCGCTGGGACGCCTCGCCGATCCACCGTCGCTACAAGATCCAGAGCTGCGACGTGCTCGCGGTCGTCACGCCCTCGCCGCCGCTGCCGGAGACGCTGCACAAGGTCCGTCTCGGCGGCCTCGTCGTCCTGAACCGCGAGGCGCGCTTCGGGCTCGCCGGCCCGTTCGACATCGTGCGCGTCCCGGCCTCGCGCATCGCGCGCGACCTGGGGATCCTCTCCGCCGAGGGCCGGCCGATGGGGAACATGGCGCTCCTGGGCGCCTGCGTCCGCCTGCTCCTTCCCGACGGGCTGGGGCACCTCGAGGAGGCGATCGCCGCGCGGATGGGGCGACGGGCGAAGGCAAACCTCGTCGCGGCGCGCGAGGGCTTCGAGCGGTGCACGCGCCAGCGCGCGCTCGCGGGCGACGCGCGGCTCGAGCCGGTCGTCGAGGTCGAAGGCGCGAAGAAGATCCGGCCGACGCCGCTCTACCAGTCGAGCACGCTCGACTCGCTCGCCATCCAGACCGGCTCGTGGTCGCTCGACCGGCCCGTGCTCACCGACCACTGCACGTCGTGCGCGCTGTGCGCGCTCTTCTGTCCGGAGGGCGCGATCGAGCGCGACGACGGCGCCGTCGTCATCGACTACCTCCACTGCAAGGGCTGCGGGATCTGCGAGGTCGTCTGCCCGGTTCACGACGCGGTGAGGATGGAGGAGGTGCTGGCATGACCGCGGTGCTCGCGCACGGCCGCACGGTGCTCACCGCCAACGAGGCCGCGGCGCAGGCGGTGATGCTCGCGCGCGCGCAGGCGATCGCGTGCTACCCGATCACGCCGCAGACGATCATCGTCGAGCGCCTCGCGGAGCTCACGGCGGGGCGCGAGGACGTCGCGTTCGCGAACCTCGAGAGCGAGCACTCGATGTTCGGCTACGCGGTCGCAGCGTCCCGGGTCGGGGTCAGGACGTTCACGGCCACGTCCTCGCAGGGGCTCCTGTACTCCCACGAGCAGCTCCACCGCGCGTCGCGCGAGCGGATCCCGCTCGTCGTCGTGAACGTGAACCGCGCGGTGTTCGCCCCCTGGAGCATCGAGCCGGAGCTCACGGACTCGATGAGCCAGCGCGACACCGGCTGGCCGCAGCTCTACTGCGGGTCCGCCCAGGAGGTCCTGGACACCGTCCTCTGCGCGTACCGGATCGCCGAGACGGCGATGCTCCCGGTGCTCGTGTGCTCGGAGGGGTTCATCCTCTCGCACACCTCCGAGGTCGTGGACGTCCCCGAGCAGGAGCTGGTGGATGCCTTCCTGCCTCCGTTTCGGGCGCCCGAGGACTGGATGCTCGACCCGGCGGTCCCGAGGACGTTCTCGGCGCTGCCCGAGGGCCGCGACTACGCGGGCTTCATGCACCACGTCGCGGAGGCGATGGACGAGGCCCGCCCGCTCGTGGAGGAGGTGGCCCGCGAGTTCACGGCGCACTTCGGCCGCCACAAGGCCGGCGCGCTGGAGATCGCGGGCAGCCGCGACGCCGAGTCCGCTCTCGTCACCATCGGGACGATCGGGGAGTCGGCGCTCGAGCTCCTCGAGGATCGCGACGACCTCCTGCTCGTCCGCGTCCATGCGTTCAGGCCCTTCCCGGCCGAGGCGCTCTCGACGGCGCTCGCCGGCGTCTCGTACGTCTCCGTCGTCGACCGGGCGGCCGCGTTCGGCTCGCTCGGCCCACTCGGGGCCGACGTGCTGGGGTCGGTGGACCTCCGCCACGTGAAGGCGGCGCGCAACTACGTCGGCGGGCTCGGCGGAGTGGACGTGACGCCCGCGACCCTGCGTTGGGTCGTCGAGCAGACCCGGACGAACGGCCCACCCAGGGCGTTCGCGCCCGTGACGATCCCGGAAGGGGTGTAGCGATGGCCGAATGGATCGACCGGATCGTCTCCGAGGAGAGGCTCCTGCACGGAGGTCACGCCGCCTGCCCCGGCTGCGCGCCCGCGATCAACGTCCGCCACGTTCTCGACGGGATCGCCGCGGCCGCCCCCGGGTCGAAGATCGTCCTCGTGATCCCGTCCTCCTGCTGGACGATCATCGCCGGCATCTATCCCGTCAACGCGTTCGGCGTGGCCGTCCACCTGACGCCGTTCGCGTCGGGTGCGGCGGAGGCGTCGGGCATCAAGGCGGCGCTCCGCCTCCGCGGCGACGAGGACACGCAGGTCGTGGTCTGGGGCGGTGACGGCGGGACCTGCGACATCGGGTTCGCCGGTGTCTCCGCCGCCGCCGAGCGGAACGAGGACCTGATCTACGTCCTGAACGACAACGAGGCGTACATGAACACGGGCGTCCAGAAGTCCGGCGCGACGCCCGAGGGCGCCTGGACGACGACGACGCCGTCCACTGCGCCACGGTCCGGCCTCAAGAAGGACATGGCGAGGATCATGGCCGCCCACGGGATCCCCTACGTCGCGACGCTCGCTCTCGGGTCGGTGCCGATGCTGCGCGACTTCCGGTCGAAGGTGGCACGGGCGACGGAGCTCCGCGGCTTCCGCTTCCTCCACGTGCTCGGCGCGTGCCCGCCGGGGTGGCGCTACCGGACGGACCAGTCCGTCGAGGTCACGCGGCTGGCGGTCGAGTCGCGCTACTTCCCGCTCGTCGCGTACGACGAAGGCGCGTGGAAGATCACGTTCCGGCCGAAGCACCCCGTGCCCGTGAGCGAGTTCCTCGAGGCCCAGGGCAGGTTCAGCCACCTCACCCCGGAGCAGGTGGAGCGCATCCAGGAGCACGTCGACGAGCGCTGGGAGCTGCTCGAGAGCCTGGAGGCGCTCGGATCGGAGAAGGCGATAGGAGCGCTGGCATGACCACGCGAGAGTTGGAGAGAGAGGAGACCTGCGTCGCGAGGCTGCGGGCGAGCCCGGCCGGCGCCATCGACCTCGTCCAGGGCGACGACGGCGGGTCGGTGTACGGGCCGGTCGAGATCGCCTGGTACGCCGATCGGATGACGGTCACCGCCGTGGGGGCCGGCCCTGCCTCGATCACGCGCGTGCGCACGGGCGGCGACGCCGCTCAGGACGTGGTGGTCGAGATTCGGCTGCCGCGCCTCGACGAGCTGACCGAGGTCCTCCCGGGCGCGGACTGACGAGCGACGCTAGCGGCCGCAGGTCCCGCCGGCGGAGTACTCCGCCTCGCCCTTGAACGGCCCGCGAATGCTCCACGTCCTGCCGTGCACGGTGTCGGTCAGGCAGAAGGACCCGCGCTTCGCCCAGGCGACGGAGAGGCCAGGCGATACGCGCGGGTCGATGGTGGAGAGGTCGAGCGCGTCCATCCCCGCGTAGGAGCCGCGATCCTGCCGGTATGCAGCCGCGACCGGGAGGGCGGCGACGAGGCTCGCCTGTGCCTCCTTGTCCGCCTTTCGGCTCTGGAACCCGAGGTACACGGGCGTCGCGACCGCGACGAGCGCGCTGAACGCGGCCACGACGAGGACGACCTCCAGGAGGCCCTGGCCGCTGTTCGATTGGAAACGCCGCATCATCCGTTGAGCCGCCCTTCCGCAGTCGATGAACGGGCTCGGACGCCTTCCTCATCGGCAGCGCGCCGGAGACCTTGATCTCGATCGAGGGAGCTCAGGGTCGACGGCCCGGGAAGCGGACGTGCATGTGGTCCTCGTGGTTCGGGTACGGGACGACGACGTCGCGAGGCCCACGGAGGCCGCTGCGGTAGCCGACGAAGACCTTCGCCGCTCCGGCGGCGACGAAGCGGTCGAGGAGCTCCTGGGCGAGGGCGCTGTCGATCTGCCGCGTCGAGCTCGGGGCTCGCAACGCGCCGTCGCGCCGCGGGTAGTACACGTCGACATCGAGCCCGTTCTGGTGCGACCGGTGCTGGTTCATCGGCCCGCCCCGGCGGAAGCTGAGGTCGCCCACGACGACCCGGGGAGCCTCCGGCCGCGCGGCGCGG
This sequence comes from uncultured Gaiellales bacterium, assembly GCA_964578545.1. Lineage (GTDB taxonomy): Bacteria > Actinomycetota > Thermoleophilia > Gaiellales > Gaiellaceae > GMQP-bins7. Next base: position 5,369 of record CAZODN010000065.1, on the reverse strand, counting down.
TAGCCCTCGAGCACCGCGAGCAGCTTTCGGATCGTGCGCTCGTTCCCGTACAGCCGGTCCGGGTCGTTCGGCACCCGGTCCTCTCCTGGGTGCCACGTGACCCAGTCGGGGCCTTCGACGGGGAGCTGCGTGCCTCCACTCAACGAGCCCGCGTAGGGGAGGCCGTACGAGGTCGCATTGCGCCAGCGAACCGGCGCGAACGCCGGGGCCGGACGCGGAGCGGCTGCGTCGCCTCTGTCGGTCTCGGCGGAGACGACGCGGAGCGTCTCGCTCGGCGGGTCGCGGTCGATGGTCTTCCCGACACGTGACGCCGCTCCGGGCTTCGGCGTCGCGATCGTGAGCGCGACGGCCGGGCCGAGGACGAGCGCGGCCGCGCGTGTCTTCCGGGCGTCCCGCTTGCGCCGAAGCTCGGCCCGCCTGCGGCGCGACTCCGCGAGACCGTCGGACAGCGCCTCGGCGAGCGCGTCCGGGCTCAGGCCGAAGAACGAGGGCGCGTGCAGCTCGAGCGACGCGGCGCCGCCACCCGACGGCTCCTCGAGCGAGTGCCAGTCGGTGTCGAACCAGCTCTCGCCGCGCCGCCAGCCCATGGGTGGGGCGATTTCGGCGCCTCCACCCCGATGTCCTCCGCGCCACACGCCGAGAAGGCCCGTACGGCGGGCCTTCTCGTGGCACGTGAGACATGGCCTCAGGCCGCGGCCAGGGCGAGCTCCGACTCGTCCGGGACCGGCGTGCCGACGACGCGCCTGCCGATCGGCAGCATCGGGTCGTCGAAGACGCTGACGACGGTGGAGCTCGAGAAGAAGCCGACCACGCGCAGCGTCTCCTCGCCGACGTTGCGAACGTCGTGCGGCACGAGCGCCGGCACGAGCCCGAGCCCGCCTTCGGTGAGCTCGCCGCGCTCGTCGCCGACGATCGCCTCCGCGCGTCCCGAGAGCACGAGGACGATCTCCTCGGCGCTGTCCGTATGCATTCCCGTGTGCTCTCCGGGCTCGAGCTCGAAGTAGACGACCGCCGAGCTCGCGGCCCCTGCGAGGCTCGAGATCGCGAAGTCGAAGCGAATGCGACGCGTGTCGTCCGTCGCCGACGTGACCTCGAGGAGGTCTCGCTCTGCCAGCTGAACCGCGACCATGACCACTCCTTTCATTTGACGAGTATGTAAAGCTATTTCGAGAGCGTACAGATCGTCTACACTTTTGTCAAGCGAAATGTCGAAGCGAAGGAGCTACGAGCTGAAGCAGCGGGCGGCGCGTCAGGAGGAGACGCGGCAGCGGATCGTGGAGGCGGCTGTCGAGCTCCACACGACACTCGGGCCGTCGCGGACGACCGTGAAGGCGATCGCCGAGCGCGCGGGCGTGACGCGGCCGACGGTCTACGCGCACTTCCCCGACGACCGGTCGCTCTTCCTGGCGTGCTCGGGACACGTGCGTGAGGAGGCGCCTCTGCCCGATCCCGCCCCCTGGCGGGCGCTCGCCGATCCCGGAGAGCGCCTGGCGGCTGCCCTCCGGTCGCTCTACGACTACTACGAGCGCCTCGAGCCCCTGCTCGGGAACGTCGAGCGCGACGCCGCCGCGATGCCGCTCGTCGCGGAGATGGACGGCTACCGCGTCCGGTACCTCGAGGAGGTGCGAGACCTCCTCCTCGAGGGACGGGCCGGGCGTGGAGCGGCGAGGGCGCGCCTGCGGCGCGCGCTCGGCCACGCGCTCGAGTTCTCCACCTGGCAGTCGCTCGTCCGCCGGCAGGGCTGCCCGAAGGAGGAGGCGGTACGGCTCATGCTCGTGTTCGTCGACGCGGCGGCACGGACGTCCGTCGCGGGCCCGCGCGCGTAGGCCGGGCTCAGCTCACCGCGCGCTTCAGGAGCGCGCGAATCGTCTCCTCCTCCGCAGCGGTCAGCTCGGTCACCGCGAAGGAGGTCGGCCACATCCGCCCGTCGTCGAGCTTCGCCGTGTCGCTGAAGCCGAGCGTCGCGTACCTCGCCTTGAACCTCCCCGCGGCCTGGAAGAAGCAGACGACCTTGCCGTCCTTCGCGTACGCGGGCATCCCGTACCAGGTCCTCGGGGAGAGGTCGGGCGCGACGGCCTCGACGAGCGCGTGGATCCGCTCGGCCAGGGAGCGATCGGGCTCGGCCATCTCGGCGATCTTCGCGAGCACGGCGCTCTCTCCCTCGCCCGCGCCCTTCGACTCGCGGGCGCGCTCCTTCATCGCCGCCCGCTCCTCGGCCGTGAACCCCTCGGACGACTTGGCGGTCGCTCGGGTGCTCTTCGTCGTCTTCGGTGCGGCCTTCTTCGCGCTCACCGCTCGCTCCTTTGGTGGGACTCCCGAGCTGCGGAGGCTACCGGCTCGCCCCGCCTCCTCGCGAAGCCCTCCGACGGGCTCGAGCCGTCGAGCCCCTCCTTGCCGCAGCTCCATGGCAGCCGCGTGGCAGTGGCCCCTCCTAGGGTCGTGCTCGATGACGGAGTGGCACGGGATGGGGAGTGGAGCCGGCTCGGTCGACGAGCGCGGCGACGCGCCGACGCTCTTCGCGCAGACGATGGGCCTCGTCGCTGCGACGGCGGGCTTCTTCGCGCTCGGCGCCTACGTCGCCCGGGACGTGGACGCCGGCTGGTCGCTCGCCCTCTGGATCGCGTCCCTCGCCTGCCTCCTCGCGATGAGCTTCGCGCGACGATCGTCGGAGGCGACCACGGTCGGCCTGCTCTTCGCCTTCGGGTTCCTGCTCGGGACGGCGTTGGCGCCGACGCTTGCGTACCTCGTCGACGCCGAGCCGGACGTCGTCTGGCGGGCCGGAGTGGCGACCGCGCTCTTCGTCGCCGGCTTCGGCGTCGCCGGGTACTCGACGCGGCGTGACCTCGCCCCGCTCGCGCGCGTGCTCCTCTGGGCGCTCGTCGGCCTGATCGCCGTCGGCGTCCTCCTCGTGTTCGTCGAGCTGCCCGGCGGCTCCGTCGTGTACGCCCTGCTCGGGCTCGTGGTCTTCGCCGGGTACGTGATGTACGACTTCCAGCGCCTGCGCGGGCGAGGGGAGACCGAGAGCGCGCCGCTGCTCGCGGCAGCGATCTTCCTCGACGTCCTCAACGTCTTCGAGTTCTTCCTCACGCTGCTCGGCCGGGGAAAGGACTGAGCCCGGGGAGCCATGAGCTGGGTCGTCGTGATCTTCGGCCTCGGACTGCTCGTCTTCCTGCACGAGCTGGGTCACTTCTCCGTCGCGCGGCTCGTGGGGATCAGGCCGAGGGCGTTCTACGTCGGGTTTCCCCCCGCGCTCGTGAAGACCGAGCGAGCCGGCGTCGAGTACGGGCTCGGAGTCATCCCGCTCGGCGGGTACGTCCGCATTCCGGGCATGCTGCGGCCGGCCGCCGCCGACTTCGCGAGCCGCATCGAGCCCGCACGTCGCGAGGACCCCGCGCTGGCACCGAGCGCGAACGTCGTTCAGCGCCGTCTCGAGGCCGAGGACTGGGAGGGAGCCCGCGCTGCCCTGCCCCAGCTCGAGGCCGCACTCGAGCGGACCTCCTCGAGCAGCAGCGCACGCCGCAGCGCAGAGGTGGCGGTGCGGGACGTGGACGAGGGAACCGGCGCAGACGCCTACTGGCGCCAGCCGATCTGGAAGCGGGTTGCCACGATCGCCGCAGGCCCGGCGATGAACGTGCTCGTCGCGTTCGTCCTCTTCTTCGCCGTCTACGCGACGGGCGCCCCGACCGGCCAGCCGAGCACCGAGGTCGCCCGTGTCGAGGCGGGTAGCCCCGCCGCTGCCGCCGGCCTTCGCTCCGGAGACCGCATCGTCGCCGTCAACGGACGCCCGACCCGCACCTTCGAGGCCGTCTCGCGCGAGATCCAGACGAGCGAGGGGCGCCCGCTCACGGTCACCGTCGTGCGTGACGGGCAGAGGGTCACGCTGCCTCCGCGCCGGACGGTCGAGCGCGACGGCCGCTGGGTCTGGGGCTTCGTCGCCGCTTCGGAGCAGGAGTCGCACCCCGCCGGCGAGAGCGCGCGCTTCGCGGCGCGTGACTGCTGGCAGATCGTCACGGGAACCGTGCTGTCCGTCCGCCACCTCTTCGACGAGAGCGAAGGTGCCCAGGTGACCGGCCCCGTCGGGGTCGTCCGCACATCCGAGCAGGCGCTCACGCTCGGGATCCAGTGGTACCTGATCCTGCTCGGCGTCATCAGCATGTCGCTCGCGCTCTTCAACCTCCTGCCACTGCTGCCCCTCGACGGCGGCCACCTGCTCTTCGCGCTGCTGGAGGGCGTGCGCGGGCGCGCGGTGCCGCGGCGAGCGTACGAGCGCGCCTCCCAACTCGGGATGACGCTGCTCCTGCTCGTCTACGTGCTCGCGTTCCTGAACGACCTCGGCGTCGCGCCGCAGTAGAGGCCCGACGAGGGCGGCCCGCCGCAACCGGTCGTGGGCGTCCTGCGGCACCCATAGTCTGCGTGGGGTGACGGAGGTGCTCTCTGGGCTCGATGCCGCCGAGCGAGAGCGTGTCGCCGCGCTGCGCGGGGAGGGGCGCTTCTTCTGGCTCGACGTCTCGCTCGGCGAGACGAGCCGTGACGATCTCGTCGATGCGCTGGGGATTCCCGAGCGCGCCCTGCGGGCCCTGAGCTCTGCCGGCGATGCGTCCGCCTCACGGACGTTCCACGCCGACCGAGAGTCCCTGGTCTTCGCGCTCCGGTGCTACGTCGAGCCCGACGCGCCAACCGAGGAGGTCGCGTACCGGCTGCGACCCGTCGAGGTCCAGGTCGTGGTCACCGGCGACTACCTGTTGACGCTTCACGAGGAGCGACTCTCGCTGCCCGCTGTCCTCGCTCCCGAGCTGCCGGAGGAACGGAGCGAGCCGTACGTCGTCTACGCGGTGCTCGAGGCGATCCTCTCGACGACCTCCGACGCCCTGGCGGAGATCGAGCGAAGGCTCGACGCCATCGGTGTCGCGTGGGCCGAGGAGGGCGGCGCGCGCGTCCCGTCGCGGGCGTCTCTCCGTGAGACCGGCCCGAGGCTCGCGGCAATGCGGCGCCGGGTCGGCGCCGAGCAGGGCGTCTTTGCGCGAATCGGCGTGGAGATCGGGGCGCTCCGTGGCTTCGACACGCACGACGAGACGTACTTCGACCGTCTGTACGAGCAGGTCAACCACCTGCTGGCTTCGATCGACGCTGCCCTGAACGCCATGGCGATGCTGCTGGATCTGCAGCTGAACGAGCGTGCGTACGTGGTGAGCGTCGTGGCGACGATCTTCGTGCCGCTCACGCTGCTCACCGGATTCTTCGGCATGAACTTCGGGTGGATGGTCGATCAGATCGACACCCCGATCGCCTTCTGGCTGCTCGGGTGCATCGGCCCCGTCGCGGTAGCCCTCCTCTGCTGGCGCTTCGTGGTGCGCCGGTTTCTCGTCGGG
>CAZODN010000064.1:0-15220 GCA_964578545.1 uncultured Gaiellales bacterium | reverse complement strand
GGCCACCGTGCGTCGCGAGTACGTGCTCGACCGGGAGCTCGAGTAACGGCCGCAGGCCCTCGACGACCTGCTCCCGCGACACGCCGTCGCGCAGCCACACCGCCGGGATCTCGAGGCCGTCGCCGAAGTCGACGAGCGTGTCACCGGCAACGACCTCTCGGTGGCTCTCGACCCAGAGCACGACCTCGTTCTCGTCTCTGCTCGGGAACGCCTGGACTCCGGCCAGCGGTCGATCGCCGGCCGTGTACCAGTGCGCCTCGCCCAGGTCTCCTGCGCGCAGCCACGCCAGGTCCGGGCTGCCGTCGCCAGCCCGCTCGCGAGTGACTCCGTACTTCTGCATGAGATCCTCCGCACTCTCGGGAGGTGGTGCGTACACCGGCAGGCCGAGGCGCTCGACAAGGGCACGTGCATCGCGTTCGTGCCAGGGTCCCGTCAGCACGATGGCGGTCTCCCGACGGGCCGCGAGCTCCTCGATCTGCTCCGGCACGGCGATCGGGTCGAACAGCAGCAGGCGCTCACCGTCGTCGATCGCGTATGAAGAGACCTCTCGGTGCCAGGGCTCGCTCGGCTGCCAGTCGGGGTGTGGTGCCTCCCAGTACCAAAGGCCGGGTCGCAGCTCGCGCACGTCGCGCTGCTACTGGAGCGCCGCGTGCGTCCGAGGTTCCCTCGGCCGAGCCCGGGATCCCCGCCTCGGGTCGCGTCGAGCCGTCGCCGGCCGCGCCGGCCCTCTTCTAGAGTCCTCGGGATGCGCGTCCTCTCACTCACCCACGGCCCTAGCGTGCCCGGAGGCGTCTTCGAGCACGAGGCCGAGGAGCGTGGGCACACGCTCGAGCGCTGGTCGGTGCCGGACGGTGGAACGCCGGGCCCGGCGGCGAGCTACGACGCCGTGATGGTCTTCGGCGGCTCCCAGCACCCCGATCAGGACGACCGCTTCGCGTGGCTCGCGCACGAGGAAGACTTCCTGCAGGAGGTCCTCGCGGAGCGTGTGCCGGTCTTCGGCGTCTGTCTCGGAGCGCAGATGCTCGCGCGTGCCGCGGGCGCGAGGGTCGGCCCGGCGAGCGAGCCGGAGATCGGCTGGCACCAGGTCGAGCTCACGCCGGCGGGCAGCGCCGACCCGGTGCTCGGCGTCCTGCCTCCACGCGCGACCGTCCTCCAGTGGCACTCCTACGCCTTCGAGATCCCCACCGGCGGCTCGGAGCTCGCGCGAAGCCGGATCTGCCCTCAGGCGTTCCGCCTCGCGCAGCCTGCCTGGGGCATCCAGTTCCACGCGGAGATCACGCTCCAGATGCTCCACGCCTGGATCGAGGAGGACGCCCACGAGCTCCCGATGCCTGCCCCGGAGCTCCTGGCAGAGTCGGACGAGCGCATGCCCGCGTCGAACGAGCTTGGACGCTCCCTGGCTGCGGCGTTCCTCGACGAGGCCGCCGAGCTGCAGCCCGGCTAGGTTCGCCCCTGCGGGGCCACGAGCTCGACGACCTCGTTCGCCGCGAACCCGTACGGGTGGAGCACGCGGTTCGCGCCCGCCGCGAGCAGGCGCTCGGCCTCGTCGGCGCGATGCGCGGCGACGGCGACCTTTCCCACGTAGCCGCGATGGCGGAGCGCGGAGAGCAGGGCGAGGTTCGCGTCCACGCGCCGCACGGTGCTCACGATCCAGCCGGAGTGCGGAAGGGGCAGGATGGCGGGCAGCTCGGGGTCCTCGGCGTCCGCGTACAGGACGTCCACCCCCTGCTCCGCGAAGCGCGAGAGGGCGAGCGGATCGAAGTCGACGCCCAGGACGCGGAGCCCGCGATCGCGCAGCCCCGCGACGATCCCGTCGCCGTAACGGCCGAGGCCGAGCACGACCACGTCCGGCGGTGGGGCGTGCGCGGGAGGGGTGGTGCGCGCCGAGTCGCGGCGCTCGAGACGCTCGAGGGCAGGCGTGAGCCGGCGCGAGATGCTCTCGCCGTACCGGAGGAGGTACGAGGACACCGCGATCGTGATCAGCGCGACCAGGGTGAGCAGCGTCGTCGTCTCCTCGTCGATCTGGCCGGCCTCGACCCCGAGCGCGGCGAGGATGAGCGAGAACTCGCTGATCTGGGCGAGCACGAGCCCGGTCTCGAGCGAGACCGGGGTCCGGTAGCGCCTCGCCACGAGCAGGAGCGAGATGACGAGCGGCTTGGCGAGCAGCACGAACGCCGACAGCACGAGCGCGACGAAGAGCTCGTCCCAGGGGTCGGCCACGTCGAGCCGCGAGCCGAGGTCGATGAAGAAGAACAGGAGGAGGAAGTCCCGGAGCGTGACGAGCCGGGAGCCGATCGCCTCGCGGTACGGCGTCGACGCGAGCGAGAAGCCCGCGAGGAAGGCCCCGACCTCCACGCCGATCCCGATCCGCTCGCCCGCAGCCGCGACGGCGACGGCCCACGCGATGGCGAAGAGGACGAGCAGGTCGGGCGCTCGCGCGAGCGAGTGCAGGAGCGGCACGAGGACGAAGCGCATCAGCACGACGAGGGCGGTGACGAGGACGGCGCTCGCGACGGCGACCTCGAGGAACGCGCCTCCGAGCGACCCGCTCCGCTCGCTCGTGGTCGCGACGACGATCATCACCGCGACGACGATCAGGTCCTGCACGATGAGGATCCCGACCGCCAGGCGACCATGCAGATCGTCGATCTCCCGCCGGTCGGAGAGCAGCTTGATCACGATGATCGTGCTCGAGAACGCGAGCCCGATCCCGACGTAGAGCGCGTCCACCTCGTCGAGCCCGAACGCGAGGGCGAGGAGGACGCCGCCGGCCGTGACCAGCGCGACCTGGGCGCATCCGACGATGACGGCGACCGGGCCGAGCCTGCGGACGACGTGGAGGTCGAGCTTGAGCCCGACCACGAACAGGAGGACGGCGACGCCGAGCTGGGCCAGGAGCTGCAAGTCGTCGTTCGGCTCGACGAGCCCGAGCACGCTCGGCCCGACGACGATGCCCACGACGACGAACGCGACGACGAGCGGCTGACGGAGTCGCACCGCTACGAGCCCGGCGAGCGCGGACACGAGGAGGATCACCGCGATGTCCGCGAAGAGCTCGCTCGACGAGGCCGCGGCGAGGGTCGTCATCTCCCGCCGAGCATACGGTGGCGCTGCGCCGGAGCTACGCGGTCTCGGCCGGCAGCGCGGGGTCCCGCGACCACTCGTGCCAGGAGCCGACGTAGTTGCGCGCCTCGTAGCCGGCGGCGCGAAGCACCTCGACCGCGAAGGCCGAGCGATTGCCCGAGTGACAGTAGGCGACGAGCTCGGCGCCTTCCGGAAGACCCACGAGCGCCCGGAGCTCCTCGTTCGTGTGGCACTGGAACATCCGCTCCAGCGGAAGGTTGACCGCTCCCGGGATGTGGCCCTGCCGCGGATCGCAGTGCGCGCCCGTCGTGCCCTCGTACTCGTGCGGCGACCGGACGTCGACGATGGCGAGGCCCTCCTCGCCGAGGCGCGCGCGCAGCTCGGCGAGTTCTACGACCTCCATCGCTCCAGGAACTCGAGGAGAACCTCGTTGAAGCGCACGGGCTGCTCGAGGCTCGGGAAGTGACCCGCTCCCTCGAACACCTCGAGCCTCCCCTCGAGGGCATTCGAGGCGAGCTCGCGCGACTCCTCGACGGAGACCAGCTCGTCCTGGTCGCCGACGCAGACGAGCACCGGGCCTCCGAACGAGGCGACGACGCCGGTGAGGTCGAGCCGGTCGCGCATCGCCTCCTGCGCCTTCGCGAGGTGCTCGAGCAGGACGTCCGGCTCGGCGTTCTCGGGCCTCCGGCCGTCGCGGAGGTCGGCGATCTGCTGCTCGCGCAGGCGCCGGCGGTCCCATGAGTCGGCGTCGGCGCGGGAGGACACGAGCACCAGCCCCAGCACCCGCTCCGGCGCGCGCCGGGCGAGCGCGAGCGCGCAGTAGCCGCCCATGGAGGCACCGACGGCGACGACCGGCCCGTAGACCTCCCGCAGGAGCTCCGCGGCCCAGTCGTCCAGCGCGTACCCGCGGCCGTACAGGTGCGGCGCGACCGGGTCGAACCCGGCGCTCTGGAGCGCCGTGACTTGAGACGTCCACATCCGCTCCGAGAGCGGCCAGCCGTGCAGGAGCAGGACCTTCATCCTCGATCGATTCTTACCGCTCCCCGAAGATCCTCCGCATCCGACCATCCGTGCCCGGCCCCCTCTAGGCCGAGCGCCGAGGCGAGCGAGGCGAGCAGCTCACGGGCCGGAGGAAGGTCCGCCGGGCTCGTCGCCGTGCGTGCAACCCTCCGGATCACCTCGGTGTCGGCGCCCGTGAGGCGGTTGATCACCCTGGGGTTCGCCTGCAGGCCCACCACGTCCCCGGGTGGGAGGGGACCGTGGTACTCCGGGACCGAGAGGTACTCGTCGACGACTCGCCCACGCTCGAAGAGGACCATCCGCACGACGTCTTCCTGCTCGACGCCGAGGAGGACCGTGACCGAGCCCATCCGGTCGGAGAGCTCGCGCGCGAGCCGGCGCAGCATCTCCGGGTCGCGGTCGCAGACGTCGTCGTAGACCGCGATCCACCCGTGCCGCGGAGGCGAGACGAGGGAACCACGCGATCCGCCCGGAAGGCGAGGCACGAACCGACGAACCGCTTCCTCGACCGCGCTCAGATCGTCCGACTGGATGTGGATCGAGCCGAACGACCCGGACTCGACCCGCCCCAGCCGCTCCTCCAGATCGTCGATGGACCCCGCCATGACGACGACCTCCTCGCGGAACCCCCAGCGCGCGTAGAACGAGCGGGCGAGGGAGTTGGACGCGGAGACGTTGAGGTCGACGTGCTCCAGGCCGCGCTCCCGAAGCTCGGCGACCAGGGCGCGCATCATCCGCTGCCCGATCCCGGAGCCGCGGGCGGACGGCGTCACGTAGAGGTCGGTCAGCGTCGCGAGCTTCTCGGACACCTGGCGAACGAGAGCGAACCCCACGACGACGCCGTCGTCGTCCTCGCCGACGTACGCGAGCTCCGAGTCGAGGATCTCTGCGACCTCGCCGAGCTCCTTCTCCAGGTCCGTCGGCCCCTGGTGGGCGGAGGGCGGGAACTCGTGGTCGAAGTCGCGCCAGAGCCCGGCGATGACGTCGTAGTCCGCCGGCGTCGCTCGGCGGACGTTCATCCGTGCATCCTCGCGCCGAGGAGCAGGAACTGCGCGGACAGGTTCTCGAAGGGCGCGAAGCGATCGCCCATGGTGCGGACCTCCTCGATCGAGAGCGGACGGCCGTCAGCGTAGAAGCTCGAGACCGCCTTCCGCACGCCGAGGTCGCCTGCCGGCCACGCCCGCGGGCGCGCCAGGTGGCGGGCGAGGAACCAGTCGGCGGTCCAGCGACCCAGGCCGCGAACGGACGTGATCGCCTCGATCACGTCCTCGTCGGGCAGCCCCGCGAGGGCGTCGAGGTCGAGGTCGGCGTGCGCGAGCTCGAGCACGTACTCCGCTTTCGCGCGCGAGAACCCGATCACCGTGAAGTCGCTCGGGCGTGCGGCCCTCATCCGCTCGCGGGTCGGGAACTCCCACGCGTGCTCGTGACGCACGCCGAAGCGCTCGACGAAGCCCGAGCGGATGGCGGCTGCGGCGCGGAGCGAGATCTGCTGCGTCGTGATCGCGACGACGAGCGCCTCGAACGGTCGCGGGCTCATGGTCGGCCGGAACCCCGGCGCCGCCTCCACGATCGCGCCGAGAACCGGGTCGCCGGCCGCGAAGGCGCCGAACGAGTCGAGGTCGAAGGGGAGCCCGAGGAGCCGGCCGATCTCGTCCGCGGCCGCCTCGCTCCAGGGCTCGACGTCCACGCCGCCGGGCGCCGCGGTGACGCGCACCTCCCGCCCGGCGACGACGCGGTGCAGGCCGCCGTCGTGCCACACCGTCGCCCGGTCGGACCCGAAGTCGCGGAACCGCGAGGTCGAAAGCTCGAAGTCGTACGGCTGCGGGATCTCGAGGAGCACGCGCGCACGCTACTCACGGCGCCGACCCGCCGCGCGCATCGCTAGGCTGCGCATCCGCCGCACGCGGCAACGGTGATGGACGAGCGACTCCCTGACTTCACGACGTCGGCCGGCGCAGCGGACATCGCCGAGCGGGCAGCCGACCTCGCGGCCCACCTTCCTCCTGCGCTCGAGCCGCTCGCCGCGGTCGCCTACAACTACCGCTGGAGCTGGCTCCCCGGCGCCGAGGACGTCTTCCGCGAGATCAACCCGCACCGCTGGAGCCTGGCCGGGGGCAACCCGGTGAAGTTCCTCTCCGACCTCTGGCCGTCCACGCGCGCGAACGCGGAGCGCGACGAGGAGCTGAAGGCGCGCATCCAGGACCTTGCGCAGCGGGTGTCCTCGGAGCTCGCGGAGCCGCCGCGCCCGCGGCCGCCGCTCGAGGGCACGGTCGCGTACATGTGCGCCGAGTTCGGGGTGCACGCCTCGCTCCCGATCTACTCGGGCGGGCTCGGCGTGCTCGCGGGGGACACGCTCAAGGAGGCGTCCGATCAGCGGCTGCCGATGGTCGCCGTCGGGCTCCTGTACCGCCGCGGCTACCACCGGCAGCGGCTCGACACCTCCGGGCGCCAGCTCGAGTACTGGGTCGTGAACGATCCGAAGTCGATGCCGATGGCGCGCGTCTCGATCGACGGGAAGCCGCTCAAGCTCTCGGTCGACGTGTTCGGGCGCGAGACGTGGTTCCAGGTGTGGCGGGTGGACGTCGGCCGCGTGCCGCTGTTCCTCATCGACTCGCAGGTGCCGGAGAACGACCAGGTGCAGCGCTGGTACACGGCTCGCCTCTACGAGGGCGGACGGTCGCTCCGGCTCGCGCAGTACGCGCTCCTCGGGATCGGCGGCGTCCGCGTCCTCCGGGCGCTCGGGATCGAGCCCGGCCTCTTCCACCTGAACGAGGGGCACCCGGCGCTCGCGGCGCTGGAGCTCGCGGCGGAGGACGTCGCGGGAGGCGCGTCTCCGGACGAAGCGCTCGCTCGGGCCCGCGAGCGCTTCGTGTTCACCACCCACACGCCGGTCCCGGCCGGGAACGAGACGTACGGGCGCGACGAGCTCCTCGACGCGCTGCCTGACCTCCCGGGCCGCCTCGGCCTCGACGAGGAGGGCTTCCTCGACCTCTTCCGCACGCATCCCGGCAACGTCCACGAGCCCGCGGGGATCACGCAGCTCGGGATCCGGGTCAGCCGCATGCAGAACGCGGTCAGCGCGCTGCACGGCCACGTGGCGCGCGAGATGTGGAGACCGCTCTTCCCGGCGGCCCGCGACGGCGAGGTGCCGATCACGCACGTGACGAACGGCGTGCACATGCCGACGTTCCTCTCCGAGCCGTTCCGCGCCCTCTACGACCGCCACCTCGGGGAGGGCTGGGAGCTGCGGGCGAGCGACCCGGGAACGTGGGAGCCGGTCGACGACATCCCCGACGACGAGCTGTGGCACGCCCGCTGCACGGCGCGGGAGCGGCTGATCGCGTACGCCCGCCAGAAGAGCGAGCTCGACCGGCTCCAGCGCGGCGAGCAGATCGAGTACGTGCGCGGCGCCGCGACGATGCTCGACGCCGGCGCGCTCACGCTCGGCTTCGCTCGCCGGCTCGCGCTCTACAAGCGCGTCTACCTGCTCGCGCACGACCCCGAGCGCGCGACGCGGCTCCTCACCGGCCAGCCCCCCGTGCAGCTCGTCGTGGCGGGCAAGGCCCACCCCGCGGACGAGGACGGCAAGAACGCGCTCCGCGACGTGTTCGCCCTCAAGCGCCGGTCGCGGGAGGCCGCGAGCCGGATCGTCGTCCTCGAGGACTACGACCTCTCGGTCGCGCGCGAGCTCGTCGCCGGCTGCGACGTCTGGGTCAACCTCCCGCGCCGGCCGATGGAGGCGAGCGGGACGAGCGGCATGAAGACGACGTTCAACGGCGCGCTCCAGCTGAGCGTCCTCGACGGCTGGTGGGCGGAGGCGTACGACGGATCCAACGGCTGGGCGATCGACGGGCACGAGGGCGGCGACCCCGCCGAGGCGGACGAGCGCGACGGAACCATGTTCCTCGACCTCCTCGAGCACGAGGTCATCCCGCTCTTCTACGACCGCGACGAGCGCGGAATCCCGCACGGGTGGTGCCGGATGGTGAAGGCCGCGCTCCGCACCTGCGCGCCGCGGTTCACGGCGACGCGCATGCTCGACGAGTACGTGCACCGCATCTACGGCTCGGGCTCGCGACTCGAGACGGGCGCGCGCGCGGGCTGAGTCGGTGGGCCGCCGGGGCTCGAGCCGCCGTGAGTCGGTTCGCCTGACCCGCTCGAGCGGCGTCCTCCTCCACCCCACGTCCCTCCCGAGCGGCCGCCTCGGTGCCGACGCCTACCGCTTCGTCGACTGGCTGGTCGAGGCGGGGCAGAGCTACTGGCAGGTGCTCCCGCTCGCGCCGCCGGACGCGTTCGGGTCGCCCTACGCCGGGCTCTCCGCCTTCGCCGGCTGGAGCGGGCTGCTCGCGAAGCCGGAGGCGCCCGTCAGCGCCCGCGCGGAGGCCGACTTCCGGAGGCGCCACGCGTACTGGGCCGACGACTGGGCCGAGCACTCGGGTGAGCCCGGCGAGATCGCCGCCCAGGTCCGCTTCGAGCGCGAGTGGCGGGCGCTCCGCGCGTACGCGAACCGGCGCGGCGTCCGGATCATGGGCGACATTCCGCTCTACGTCGACCGCGAGAGTGCGGACGTCGCGGCGCACCCGTCCTTCTTCGACCTCTCCCTCGCGACGGGGGTGCCGCCCGACTCGTTCACGCGCTGGGGCCAGCTCTGGGGGAGCCCGCCGTACCGCTGGAGCGCCCTGCGGAAGGACGGGTTCCGGTGGTGGGTCGAGCGCTTCCGGCGGTCGCTCGAGCTCTTCGACCTGATCCGCCTCGACCACTTCCGAGGCTTCGTCGCGTACTGGGTCGTCCCGTACGGCCGCCGTAGCGCGCGGAACGGCCGCTGGCTACGCGGCCCGGGGATCTCCCTCTTCGCGGCGGCACAGGCCGAGCTCGGCGCGCTCCCGCTCGTCGCCGAGGACCTCGGCGTCATCACGCCTCCGGTCGACCGTCTCCGCGAGGAGCTCGGCATCCCGGGCATGCACATCCTCCAGTGGGCCTTCGGCGCCCGGAAGGGTCATCCGAACGCGCTCGCGAACCACCGCGAGTACGCGGTCGTCTACACGGGGACCCACGACAACGACACGGCCGCGGGCTGGTGGGCGTCGGCGAAGCGCACGATCCGCGCGGTCGTCGAGGAGGAGCGCGAGAAGGCCGGCATCGCCCCGGCGGAGCCTGCGTGGGTGCTCGTCGAGCTCGCGCTCGCGTCCCGACCGCGGCTCGCGATGATCCCGCTCCAGGACGTCCTCGGGCTCGGAAGCGAGGCGCGGATGAACCTCCCGGCGAGCATCGGCCAGAACTGGCAGTGGCAGCTCGAGCCCGGCCAGCTCACGCGCGAGCACGCCCGCCGGCTCCGCGAGGCCACGGCGCGGTGGGGGAGGCTTCCGAGCTAGGCGCTACTCGAGGCGCTGGCCTTTCGCGACGACGGCGACTCCGCCCTCGCTCACCGTGAACCGTGCGATGTCCTCCTCGCGGTCGACGCCGATCCGGTAGCCGGCGGGCACGACGTTCGCCTTGTCGACGACGCAGCGCACGAGCCGCGCGTCCGGGCCGACCATCACGCCGGGGAAGAGGATGGAGTCGACGACCTCCGCGCCGTCGTCCACGAAGCAGCCGGGCCCGACGATCGACCGCTCGACGTGGCCGCCCGAGACGATCGAGCCCTGCCCGAGCATGCTGCCCTCGACGTACGTGGCCCTGCCGGTCAGACCTCGGGACACCTTGGCGGGCGGGAGCGGGGGCAGGTGCGTCAGCACGGGCCAGGCGTCGTTGTAGAGGTTGAAGACCGGCACCGGCGTGATCAGGTCCATGTTCGCGTCGTAGTAGGCGTCGAGCGTCCCGACGTCGCGCCAGTAGCCGCGCTCGGCGTCCTCCTGGCCGGGCACCTCGTTCGTGGAGAAGTCGTAGACCCGCGCCATCCCGGCCGCCGTCAGAGCCGGGATCACGTCGCCGCCGATGTCCGTAGGGCGGTCGTCGCCGCCCCCGGGCGTCACGTACTCGACGAGGGCGTTGCGCTCGAAGACGTAGTTCCCCATCGACGCCAGGCAGCGCGCTGGGTCACCGGGCATCGTCGGGGGGTCGGGCACCTTCTCGTGGAAGCGGAGAATCCGGCCGCTGTCGTCCGACTCGATGACGCCGAAGGCGCTCGCCTGCTCCCGGGGAACCGGGATCGCGGCGACCGTGACCCCCGCCCCCGACTCGACGTGCTCCTCGACCATCTGCCGCGGGTTCATCCGGTAGATGTGGTCGGCGCCGAAGACGCACACGTGGTGCGGGCGCTCGTCGCCGATGAGGTTGAGGTTCTGGTAGATCGCGTCGGCGGAGCCGAGGAACCAATACGGCCCGCGGCGCATCTGGGCGGGGACCGGCGTCACGTAGTTCCCGAGCAGCGTCGAGAAGCGCCACGTCTGCGAGACGTGCAGGTCGAGCGAGTGGCTCTTGTACTGGGTGAGGACGACGATCTTCAGGTAGCCGGCGTTCGCGAAGTTCGAGAGCACGAAGTCGATGAGGCGGTACGAGCCCCCGAACGGGACGGCCGGCTTCGCCCGGTCGGCGGTGAGCGGCAGCAGCCGCCTCCCCTCCCCACCCGCGAGGACGATGACGAGGATCCGGGGCTCGGCCGCCACGCCCCGAGCGTAACGGCGTCGGCGCCGGGTGTGAACCCGTGAGAACTACTCGATCAGGCGTCGGTAGATGCTCGCGTACTGCGCGGCGGGCCCCGCCCACGACCAGTCCGTGGTCATGCCGCGCCGCTGGGCGCCCCGCCGTACGGCCTCGTCCGACCACCCCCGCACGGCGCGCGCGAGCGTGGCTCGGAAGGCGTCGGTGTCGGGTGCCTCCGCCCGCCAGCCCGTCCCGCGGACGGGGTCCTCGTCGAGATCGAGCACGGTGTCGTGCAGGCCGCCGACGTCGGTGACGACCGGGAGCGTGCCGTAGCGCATGGCCTGCATCTGGCCGAGGCCGCACGGCTCGAAGCGGCTCGGCATGAGGAAGAGGTCGCCCCCGGCGTAGAGCAGGTGGGCGAGCGCCTCGTCGTAGCCGTCGACGTAGGCGAACGAGCCGGGATGCGCCTCCGCGGCCGACCGCAGCGCCGCGGCGAGGGCGGCGTCGCCCGAGCCGAGGATCGCCAGGCGGAGCCCGAGCGCGGCGAGCTCGGGCACGAGCGGCACGAGCAGGTCGATGCCCTTCTGCTCGGCGAGCCGCGTCACGGAGACGGCGAGCGGCTCGAGACCGGAAGGAAGCCCGAGCCTCTCGAGGAGCGCTGCGCGCGCAAGCGCCTTGCCCGAGAGGTCGTCCGCGTCGTACGGCGCCGGAAGGTGCGGATCGCGGCTGGGGTCCCAGTCGTCCGTGTCGATCCCGTTGAGGATCCCGACGAGCGCGTCTCCCTTCTCCCGAAGCAGGCCGTCGAGGCCGGCTCCGGTCTCGGGCCGCAGCACCTCCTCGCGGAACGTGGGGCTGACGACGACGACCGCGTCCGCGAGCGCGATCGCGCCGGCGAGCGGGTTGCAGCTCCCCTCCCGGGCGTACGGGTCGGCGTGGGGGCCGAGGCGCTCCACCCACTCGAGCCCGGCCCAGCCCTGGTAGGCGAGGTTGTGCACCGAGAGCACGATCGGGATCTCGCCGTGCGCCCACGAGGCGGCGACGGCCGTGTGCCAGTCGTTCAGGTGGAGGACGTCCGGCCTCGAGGCGCTCGCGAGCGCGGCGAGCGCGGCCGAGAACGCGAAGAAGCGCGTGTCGTTGTCGCTCCAGCCCTCTCCGCGCTCGTCCTGGTAGGGGTGCGGCCGCTCGATCCCGGGGACGGTGACGAGCGTGAGCTGGCCGAACCCCTCATGCTCCCCGCGACGCGCGACGGCGGGCTGCGCCCACGCGGGCACGTCGAGCGCGATGCGCTCCTCGCCCGTGAGCGGGCCCGCGGAGTAGTCCGGCAGGGCGACCTCGACGTCCACGCCCTGCCTCCGCAGCTCGCGGGCGAGCCCGGCGGCAGCCTGCGCCAGCCCCCCGACGGCGGCGACCGGTGTGAGCTCGGCGGTTGCGAGGAGGACGCGCATCACACGGCCCGCAGCACCGCGACCGCCCGGTCGCTCAGGTCGAGACGGCCGCGCGCGGGGTACGACGTCGCGGGAGCATCGGGGTCGTCGGTCCGGAGCGCGAGCGCCCAGCGCGCGCCGAAGCGCCTGGGCGGAAGCACGAAGGAGACCGGCTCGGAGCTCGCGTTCACGAGGAGGAGGAAGGAGTCGTCCACGATGGGCTCTCCGTCCGGGGCGCGCGACCCGATCTCCGCGCCGTTCAGGAAGAGGCCGACGGCGTGCGTTCCGGGCCGCTCCCAGTCGGCCGCCGTCATCCTCCGCCCGTCCGGCCGGAGCCACCACGAGTCGGGGAGGGTCGAGCGGTCCGCGCGTCCGTCGAGGAAGCGCGAGCGCCGGAACACGTGGTGGTCGCGCCGCAGCCGCACGAGCCTGCGCGTGAACTCGAGGAGCTGCTCCTTGTCCTTGTCGAGGTCCCAGTCGAGCCACGAGATCTCGTTGTCCTGGCACCAGGCGTTGTTGTTCCCCCCCTGCGTGCGCCCGATCTCGTCGCCGGCAAGCAGCATCGGGACCCCGTGCGAGAGGAGGAGCGTGGTGAGGAAGTTGCGCTGCTGCCGCGCACGGAGCGCCCGAACGGCGGGGTCGCCGGCCGGGCCCTCGACGCCGCAGTTCCAGGAGCGGTTGTCGTCGCTGCCGTCACGGTTGTCCTCGCCGTTCGCCTCGTTGTGCTTGCGGTCGTAGGACACGAGGTCGGCGAGCGTGAAGCCGTCGTGCGCGGTGACGTAGTTGATGGACGCCGAGGGGTGGCGGCCGTCGTCCTGGTAGAGGTCGCTCGACCCGGTGAAGCGCCGGGCGAAGGAGGCGGCGTCGCCGTGCCCGCGCCAGAGGTCGCGCATCGTGTCGCGGTAGCGGTCGTTCCACTCCGCCCACAGGACCGGGAAGTTCCCGACCTGGTACCCACCGGGGCCGACGTCCCACGGCTCTGCGATCAGCTTCACCTGCGAGAGCACCGGGTCCTGGTGGATGACGTCGAAGAACGTCGCGAGCTTGTCCACGTCATGGAGCTCGCGCGCGAGCGCGGAGGCGAGGTCGAACCGGAAGCCGTCCACGTGGCACTCGTTCACCCAGTAGCGCAGCGAGTCCATGATCAGGCGGAGGACGAACGGGCTCACGGGGTTGAGGGAGTTGCCGGTCCCCGTGAAGTCGACGTAGTGGCGGCCGTCCTCGGAGAGCCGGTAGTAGGACGCGTTGTCCACGCCCTTGAAGGAGAGCATCGGCCCGAGGTGGTTCCCCTCGGCCGTGTGGTTGTAGACGACGTCGAGGATCACCTCGATCCCCGCTCGGTGGAGCGCCTTCACGAGCCCCTTGAGCTCGCGCACCTGCTCGCCCCGCCGGCCGGTCGCCGCGTACGGCGCGTGCGGGGCGAAGAAGCCGATCGACGAGTAGCCCCAGTAGTTCACGAGGCCCCGTTCCGCGAGGAAGTGCTCGTCGGCGATGTGGTGGATGGGCAGGAGCTCGACCGCGGTCACCCCGAGCGACGTGAGGTGGGAGATCGCCGCCTCCGAAGCGAGGCCGGCGTACGTGCCGCGCAGGTGCTCGGGCACGTCCGGGAGCCGCCGGGTGAAGCCCTTCACGTGGACCTCGTAGATGATCGTGTCGGCCCAGGGGATGAGCGGGTGCTCGTCGCCCTCCCAGTCGAACGCGGGGTCGACGACGACACACTTCGGGATCGCGACCGCGTCGTCCTCGAGGTCGAGGACGAGGTCGGCGTCCGGCTCGCCGGTCGGCACGTAGGGCAGCGTGCGCGCGGCGCGGTGGTCGACCACGCCGTCGATCGCCTTCGCGTAGGGATCGAGGAGGAGCTTCGCCGGGTTGAAGCGGTGCCCGCGCTCGGGCGCCCACGGCCCGTGCACGCGGTAGGCGTACCGCTGGCCGGGCCCGACTCCCGGCAGGTAGCCGTGCCAGACGTGCGCGGTCCGCTCCTCCAGGGCGAGACGCGTCTCGACGTCCTCGTCGTCGAAGAGGCACAGCTCGACGCCGTCGGCGTTCTCCGAGAAGAGCGAGAAGTTCGTCCCCTGCCCGTCCCAGGTCGCGCCGAGCGGGAACGGCCGCCCCGGCCAGGGGATGCTCACGAGGCCTCCGGCACGAGCCAGACGACCCCGAGCGGCGGGAGCGTGACCTCGCCCGAGAAGGGCTGGCCCGCCCACGGGGTCTCGTCTGCGACCACCCGGCCGAGGTTGCCGATGCCCGTGCCCCCGTACTCGGTCGCGTCCGTGTTCAGCACCTCGCGCCAGCCCCCCGGCTGCGGCAGGGCGACCCGGTAGGCCGGTCGCGGGGCGCCGGAGAAGTTGCACACGCACACGACCGGGAGCGCTCCGGGCGAGAAGCGGGCGAACGCGAGCACGTTCGAGTCCGCGTCGTTCACCTCGAGCCAGCGAAACCCCTCCGGCTCGGAGTCGAGCGCGTGCAGCGACCGCTCCGCCCGGTACGTCCCATTGAGATCGCGGACGAGCTGCTGCACGCCGCGGTGGGCGGGCCGCTCGAGGAGGTGCCAGTCGAGGCTCGTGTCGGCGTCCCACTCGCGCTCCTGCGCCAGCTCGCCGCCCATGAACAGGAGCTTCTTCCCGGGATGTGCCCACATGTAGGCGTAGAGCGCGCGGAGGTTCGCGAGCTTCTGCTCCGCCGAGCCGGGCATCTTCCCGACCAGCGAGCCCTTCCCGTGGACGACCTCGTCGTGCGAGAGCGGGAGCACGAAGTTCTCGCTGAACGCGTACATGAGGCCGAACGTCAGCTCGTCGTGGTGGAACCGGCGGTACGCAGGGTCGCGCGAGAAGTAGCGCAGGGTGTCGTTCATCCAGCCCAAGTTCCACTTGAAGCCGAAGCCGAGGCCCCCCGCGTGCACGGGCTGCGTCACCCCCGGCCAGGCCGTCGACTCCTCCGCGGCGATGAGCGCTCCCGGGACGCGGCCGTGGACGACCTCGTTCAGCTCCCGGACGAAGGCGACCGCGTCGAGGTTCTCCCTCCCGCCGTGGACGTTCGGCGTCCACTCGCCCGGCTTCCGGGAGTAGTCGAGGTAGAGCATCGAGGCGACCGCGTCGACGCGCAGGCCGTCG
>CAZODN010000063.1:0-15432 GCA_964578545.1 uncultured Gaiellales bacterium | reverse complement strand
AGCACCTCCATGATCGCGACACAGGTGTCGAGTCCGATGAGGTCGGCGAGCGCGAGCGGCCCGAGCGGATGGGCGAACCCGAGCCTCGCGATCGTGTCGATCGCCTCCGGCTCGGCCACGCCCTCCATGAGCGCGTACGCGGCCTCGTTGAGGAACGGCATGAGGATCCGGTTCGAGACGAACCCCGGGTAGTCGCGCGCCTCTGCGGGCACCTTCCCGAGGTCCTCGGCGAGCGCGACGATCGCCGCCGCCGTCTCGTCCGACGTCTGGACGGCCCGGATCACCTCGACGAGCTTCAGGACGGGCACCGGGTTGAAGAAGTGCATGCCGACGACGCGATCGGGCCGCCCGGTCGCCGCGGCGAGCGAGGTGATCGGGATCGACGACGTGTTCGAGGCGAGGATCGCGTCCGGGCCGAGCGTCGCGTCGGCCGCGCGGAAGATCGCCTTCTTGACGTCGGCGTCCTCGACGACGGCCTCGATCATGAGGTCGGCGTCGACGATCTCCCCCACCTCGGCCACGCGCCCGAGCACCTCCGTGGGGTCGGGCCCGCCCTTCTCGGCCAGCTTCGCGAGGCTCCGCTCCATCGCGGCGAGCGCGCGCTCGACCGCGCCCGGCACCTCGTCGTGGAGGAGGACGCTCCGGCCCGAGGCGGCGACCACCTGGGCGATGCCCCCGCCCATCTGCCCCGCTCCCACCACGAGAACCCGCTCGAAGGTCACGCGGGGAGTATCTCCGCTACGGAGTCGGCGCGCCGGGCAGGTCCGGCCGCACGCCCTTCCGGCGACGGCGGAAGGCCCACGCGAGGACGAGACCGAGGATGACGAGCCCGACGACGACCTTGATCGTCGTGCCGCGCGGCTCGCCTCCCTCGACGACGAGCGCCGCCGCGGTGACCACGCTGCAGGTGGTCGCGAGCCACGCCCCGTCGAGCGCTTCCGTGAGGAGGAGCCCGATCGGCTCGTCGCGCGGGACGTCCACGTCGCAGTCCGTGCCGGACGGCGTGCGGATCTCGATCGTGCCGCTGACGCCGCCCTTCACGCGCTGCTCGACCTCGAAGGTGAGGATCTGCACGGGATCGCCCTTCACCTCCGCGCCGCGCTCGGCGACCACGCGGCCTGCGACGGCAGCGTCGGCCGCGTCCAGCCGCTCGCGGAGCGGCGCGCTCACGCACGCGCACGCCGCCGCCTCTCCGGAGGCGGCACCCGCGAGCGCGAGCGCGGCGACGATCACGACGAGCGTGCGGGACAGCGTGCTCAGGCCTCGACGAGGATCGCGTCGCCCTGGCCGCCGCCGGAGCAGATCGCCGCGAGCCCTCGCCCGCCGCCCTGCCGGCGGAGCTCGTGCACCATGGTCGTGACGATCCGGGCGCCCGACGCGCCGATGGGGTGCCCGAGGGCGACGGCGCCGCCGTTCACGTTCACGATCGCCTCGTCCACCCCGAGCATGCGCGTCGAGTTCTTCGCGACGGAGGCGAACGCCTCGTTGATCTCCACGCGCATCACGTCGCCCGTCGTCAGCCCGGCCTTCTGGAGCGCCTGCTGGCCGGCGAGCGCGGGGGTGCGCGCGAGGTACGGGTAGTCGTCGGCGACGTAGCCGTGGGCGAGGATGCGCGCGAGCGGCTCGAGCCCGCGCCGGCGGGCGAACTCCTCGGAGCACACGACGACGCACGAGGCCCCGTCGTTCACGCTCGGCGCGTTGCCCGCGGTCGTCGTGCCCTCCGGGTCGAAGACGGGCTCGAGCGACGCGAGCTTCTCCAGCGTCGTGTCACGGCGGATGCCCTCGTCGGCCGTGACGTCGCCGACGGGGACGATCTCGTCCGCGAACCGGCCCGCGTCCTGCGCCTCGGCCGCCCGCAGGTGCGAGCGGTACGCCCACTCGTCCTGCTCCTCCCGCGAGATGCCGAGCTCGCGCGCGACGAGGGACGCCTGCTCGACCATGTGCCTCCCGTCGAAGCTGGACACGAGCCCGTCGAAGACCATGTGGTCGACGAGCTCGCCGTTGCCGAGCCGGTACCCGAAGCGCGCCTTGGTGAGGAGGTACGGCGCGTTCGACATCGACTCCATGCCTCCGGTGACGACGACCTCGTGCTCCCCCGCGCGGATCATGAGGTCGGCGATCTCGAGCGCGCGGATGGACGACGCGCAGACCTTGTTGATCGTGTCGGACGGAACCTCCTTCGGGATGCCCGCGCCGATCGCCGCCTGGCGGGCCGGGGCCTGGCCGACGCCGGCCTGGAGGACCTGGCCCATGATCACGTACTCGACCGCCCCGGGGTCGAGGCCGGCGCGCTCGAGCGCCGCCTGGATCACGATCGCGCCGAGCTCCGTCGAGCGGTACCCGGCGAGCCCCCCGCCGAGCCGGCCGAAGGGCGTCCGCACCGCCGACACGATGACCGTCTGCGTCACGGCCGCAGCGTAGCTCGCGGCGGCTGGCAGACTCGCCGGGATGCGCGTCCTCGTCGTCGACAACTACGACTCGTTCACCTACAACCTCGTGCACCTCCTCCAGGAGCTCGGCGCGGAGGTCGTCGTGCGCCAGAGCGACGCGCTCACCGTCGAGGACGCGCAAGCGCTCGCGCCGGACCGCCTCGTCGTCTCTCCGGGGCCGGGGCGACCGTCGGATGCGGGCCGCTCGGTCGAGCTCGTGCTCGCGCTCGGCTCCTCGGTGCCCACCCTCGGCGTCTGCCTGGGCCACCAGGCGATCGTCGAGGGGTACGGTGGCGAGGTCGCGCAGGCGCAGTCGCTCGTCCACGGGAAGGCGAGCCGGATCAGCCACGACGGCCGCGGGATCTTCGCCGGCCTGCCCGCCGAGATCGAGGTCGGCCGGTACCACTCGCTCGCGGCGACGCGCGTCCCTACCGCGCTCGAGGTCACCGCGCGAACCGCGGACGGCGAGGTGATGGCCGTCCGCCACCGGTCCCTCCCCGTCGAGGGCGTCCAGTTCCACCCGGAGAGCGTCCTCACCCCGCACGGGCCGGCGCTGCTGCGCGCCTTCCTCGA
Organism: uncultured Gaiellales bacterium; assembly: GCA_964578545.1. GTDB lineage: Bacteria > Actinomycetota > Thermoleophilia > Gaiellales > Gaiellaceae > GMQP-bins7. Next base: position 12,430 of record CAZODN010000063.1, on the reverse strand, counting down.
CGCCGGCCGACCCTCGTTCTAGGATGGCGAGACCGTGGCCGTCACGGTCGAGGAATCGCCGTCAGTCCTCCTCGACGAGAACGATCGCATCGTCGAGTGCAATTCGGCTGCCCGCCCCTGGTTCGCGCACAACTTCGGCACCAGCATCTGGGACTGCTTCCCCGGCTGCGCACCTCTCTTCCGCCCGTACTACGACCGTGCCCGCACCACGGGGGAGGTCGTCGCCTTCGCCCAGTGCTTCGATGGGTACGTGACGCACGTCCGCGCCGCGCCCTGCGGCTCGAGGCTCCGGGTGAGCTGGGAGACGCTCGCGATCCTCGACACCACGACCGCCGGGCGGCTGCGCGCGAGCCTCGACCGCGCGCTCGAGCGACTCGACGACGAGCTCCGCAAGCTCGAGCGCGAGCGGGCCAAGCGATCGCTCCGCATCGTGAGCGGAGGACGATGAGCGACGAGACCTCGATTTACGTCCTCGACGCCGACGACCGCATCACGCAGGTCTCGGGCCCGATCCGTGAGCGGCTCGGGCCGTACGTCGGCCACTCGCTCTGGGAGGCGTCACCGCACGCGCGAGAGGTCTTCGAGCCGTACTTCGCCGAGGCGCGCGCGACGGGTCGCGAGGTGGAGTTCACCGCCCTCTACTCGGGCCGCGTCGAGCGACGGCGGGTCGTCCCGAGCGGGCGAGCGCTGACCGTCCACGTCACGCCGGTCGCAGGCGTGGACGTCAGGACTCTCGCGACGCTGACCGGGAGCCTGCGAGCGATCGAGGACGGGCTAGCTGATCGAGCGTCCGAGCGACCCGGTCGACGAGCGCCCGGGTCTCTGCGAGCTCTTCCCTGAGCGCCGCGAGCTCGACCGCGTGTGCCGAGGTCGCATCGGGCGCGCGGACGAGGTCGCTCACGGTCGTCCCGGTCAGCTCGGCGATCCGCCGGAGGCGCGGGAGCGACGGCGACGTCGCGCCCCGCTCCCAGCGGGAGACGGTGATCGCCTCGACGCCGAGCTCCTCGGCCAGCTGCTTCTGGGTCAGGCCAGCGCCACGCCGTGCAGCGCGGAGGCGGCTTCCCACTCCGTCGGTCGTGCCAGCACCCAAGCTAAGGCGTGCTTTTACCACACCCGCCGGACGCGTGCTCGTGGCTCCTCAGCGCCGGTCGAGCCGGACGCGCTTGCCGCAGCGCTCGCACCGCTGGTAGCGCTCGGTGAGGAAGAACGGGCGCTTGCGCCTCGGCAGGCGGTGCCCGAAGAGACGACAGCGGAGCGTCACCCGCCGAGCCTCACTCGGTCGGGCCGACCCTGACGAGCATCTTCCCGACGTTCTCGCCGCGCAGGAGGCCGATGAACGCCGCCGGAGCGTTCTCGATGCCCTCGACGACGGTCTCCCGGTAGCGGAGCCGGCCCGAGCGCACCCACTCGCTCGCCTGCTCGTGGAACTCGCGGAAGCGGTCGTAGTGGTCGCTGATGATGAAGCCCTGCAGGCGGAGCCGCTTCGTCACCACGAGGAACATGTTCCGAGGCCCGGGAGGCGCCTCCGTCGCGTTGTACGCCACGATCGAGCCGCACGCGACGACCCTCCCGTAGTTCCGCAGCGCGCCGATCGCCGCCTCGAGCGCCTCGCCGCCGACGTTGTCGAAGTAGACGTCGATGCCGTCCGGCGCGAGCTCCCGGAGCGCATCGCGCGTCGTCCGCTCGCGGTACGAGAACACCTCGTCGAACCCGAGCTCACGCGCCCACTCGAGCTTCTCCGGCGATCCTGCGCTCCCGAGCACGCGGCACCCGGCGATCTTCGCCATCTGCCCGGCAGCGCTCCCGACGGCGCCGGCGGCGCCGGAGACGAAGACGGTCTCGCCCTCCTTCACGGCGCCGATCTCGAAGAGCCCGTACCACGCCGTGAGCCCCGGCATGCCGAGCACGCCGAGCGCGGTGGACACGGGCGCCGCCTCGGGGTCGATCGTCCGCATCCCCGTCCCGTCGAGGAGCGCCCACTCGCGCCAGCCGAGGCCGTGCAGCACCCAGTCCCCCTCCGCGAAGCCGGGATTCCGCGACACCTCGACCCGGCCGACGGCGCCGCCGAACATCGGCTCGCCCACCACGTACGACGCGGCGTACGAGCGCTGTTCGCTCATCCGCGGCCGCATGTACGGGTCGACGGATACGTACGCGTTGCGCACGAGGATCTCCCCGTCGGCAGGATCGGGGACGGCCACCTCGGCGATCTCGAAGTCGCCCGGCACGGGCTCGCCGCGCGGACGGGCAGCAAGACGCACTTCGCGACCGAGGCGCTCCACGCAGGCGATGATATGCACGTGGACTCGCTCAAGGGCCACCTCCTCGTGGCGACGCCACGACTCGTCGACCCGAACTTCTGGCGGACGGTCGTGCTCGTCGGCGAGCACTCGGAGGAAGGGGCGCTCGGCGTCGTCCTCAACCGCGCCTCCGAGACACCAGTGCAGGAGGCGGTGCCCGAGCTCGCCGAGCTCGCCGAGGACGTCGGGCCGGTTCACGTCGGCGGGCCGGTGCAGACGTCGGCGATCGTCGTCGTCGCCGACTTCGCCGAGCCGGAGCGCGCGGCGGCGCTCGTCCTCGACTCCGTCGGCTTCCTCCCGAGCGAGACCGACCCGCTCGAGCTGGGTGAGCTCCGCCGGGCGCGCGTGTTCGTCGGATACGCGGGCTGGGGCCCGGGCCAGCTCGACGACGAGCTCGCCGAGGGCTCGTGGATCGTCGAGCCCGCGCTCCCGGACGACGTGTTCACGGACGAGCCCGACGGCCTCTGGAGCGCCGTGCTCCGGAGGAAGGGCGGCCCGTACCGCCTGCTCGCGACGATGCCTCCGGATCCGTCGCTGAACTGAGCCCGACTCCACGGGTCGCGCGTCCCCACTCTTCGGAAAAGTACGGATGTCCGGCGCGGGAGACGTGGTGACGATCTCGCGAATGCACGACGTCTCGCGCCGAGAGCTCCTGAAGCGTGCACTCGTCCTCGGCTCCGGCGCGGCCGTCGCCGACCTCTTCTTCCCCGCGCAGTTCCTCTCGAGCGCGTCGGCGCAGTCCGACGTGGAAGCGCTCCGGATCACGAACCCGCTCGCGGAGATGCCGGACCGGAGTTGGGAGCAGATCTACCGCGACCAGTTCGCGGAGGACTCGACGTTCGTCTTCACGTGCGCGCCGAACGACACGCACAACTGCCTCCTCGAGGCCCACGTGAAGAACGGCGTCATCGTCCGCATCTCGCCGACGTACGGGTACGGGAAGGCGAAGGACCTGTACGGCAACCAGGCCTCCCACCGCTGGGACCCCCGGATCTGCCAGAAGGGCCTCATCCTCGGGCGGCGCATCTACGGCGATCGGCGCGTGAAGGAGCCCATGATCCGGAAGGGCTTCAAGGAGTGGGCCGACGCAGGGTTCCCGCGCAACGACGACGGCACCCCGAAGTCGGACACGTCGAAGCGCGGCTACGACGAGTGGCTCGCGATCCCGTGGGACGAGGCGTTCGCGATCGCCGCGAAGACCATGCAGAACGTCGCCGAGACGTACTCGGGCGAGGATGGCGCGGAGAAGCTCCTGGAGCAGGGCTACGAGCCCGCGATGGTCGAGGCGATGCACGGCTCGGGCGTGCAGGCGATCAAGATGCGCGGGGGGATGCCGCTGCTCGGGGTCGGGCGCGTCTTCGGCTTCTACCGCTTCGCGAACATGCTCGCCCTCCTCGACCGGAAGGTCCGGCCCGACGTGCCCCAGGAGGAGATCCTCGGGAGCCGCGCGTTCGACAACTACGCCTGGCACACCGACCTCCCGCCCGGGCACCCCATGGTCACCGGCTCGCAGACCGTCGACTTCGACCTCTTCTCCGCCGAGCACACGAAGCTCCTCGTGCTCATCGGGATGAACTGGATCTGCACGAAGATGCCCGACGCGCACTGGATCGGCGACGCGCGCCTCAAGGGCACGCGCGTCGTCGTGATCTCGGCCGACTACATGCCGACCGCCAACAAGGCGGACGAGGTCGTGATGCTCCGGCCGGGAACGGACGCCGCCTTCTTCCTCGGGGTGGCCCGCGAGCTCATCTCGAAGAGCCTCTACGACCGTGAGGCCGTGCTCGCGCGCACCGACCTCCCGCTGCTCGTCCGCCTCGACACGGGCGAGCGGCTGAGCGCGAAGGACGTCTTCCCCGGGTACCGGCAGGCGGAGCTCGAGAACTACGTCGTCCTCAAGACCGCCGAGGAGCTCGCCGCGCCGCCGGCGCCCCCGTTCACCGCCGGGAAGCAGGTCGTGCCGACGGACCTCCGCGAGGAGTGGGGCGACTTCGTGTACTGGGACCGGAAGCAGGGTGGGCCGGCAGCCGTCTCGCGCGACGAGGTGGGCGCCCGCTTCACGGGCGACCCCGCGCTCCACGGGACGTTCGAGGTGAAGCTCGTGGACGGCTCGACGGTGAAGGCGCGGACGGCCTTCAGCCTGCTCCGGGAGTACCTCGACGAGAACTTCGACCTGCAGACGACCTCGGAGCTCTGCAACGTCGACCCGCTCGCGATCCGGAGCGTCGCCAAGCAGCTCGCCGCGAACAAGGGAAACGCGCTCCTCGCGGCCGGAATGGGGCCGAACCACTACTTCAACGCCGACCTCTTCGGACGCGTGCAGTTCCTCGTCGCCGCGCTGACCGACAACATCGGGCACTTCTCCGGCAACGTCGGCTCGTACGCCGGCAACTACCGCGGCTCGCTCTTCCAGGCGATGGGCCAGTGGATCGCGGAGGACCCGTTCGACATCGAGAGCGACCTGACCCTCCCCGCGCGCGTGAAGCGCTACTACAAGGCCGAGTCGGCGCACTACTGGAACTACGGCGAACGGCCCCTCGTGACGCCGAACGAGACCATCACGGGCGCCTCGCACATGCCGACCCCGACGAAGCTCATCTGGTTCGGGAACTCGAACTCCCTGCTCGGGAACGCGAAGTGGTCGTACGACGTCGTGAAGAACACGCTCCCGAAGCAGGACGCGGTCTTCTGCAACGAGTGGCACTGGACGAGCTCGTGCGAGTACTCGGACCTCGTCTTCCCGGCCGACTCGTGGGCCGAGTTCAAGCTCCCGGACATGACGGCGAGCTGCACGAACCCGTTCCTGCTCGCCTTCCCGAAGACGCCGATCGCCCGCATCCACGACACGCGCTCGGACTACGAGATCCTCGCCGGCGTCGCGGTCGCCCTCGGCGACCTCGTCGGCGAGCCTCGGATGGAGGCCTACTGGCGCGGGGTCCTCGACGGCGACCCGACCCCGTACCTCCAGCGCGTGCTCTCGGGCTCGAACGCGACGCGCGGGATCCTCTTCGACGAGCTCCACGCGAGCTCGAAGAACGGCGTGCCTCTCCTCATGAACGCGCGCACGTACCCGCGCCACGCAGGCTGGGAGCAGCGCCAGGAGGACAAGCCGTGGTACACGCCGACCGGCCGGCTCGAGTTCTACCGGCCCGAGCCGGAGTGGCAGGCGGCGGGCGAGTCACTCCCCGTCTGGCGCGAGCCGGTGGACGCGACCTTCTACGAGCCGAATGCGATCCTCGCGAACAAGGCGCACCCCTCGATCCGGCCGAAGACGCCGGAGGACTACGGCGTGCCGGAGTCGCAGACGGACGTCGAGACGCGCCAGTACCGGAACGTCGTGCGCACGTGGCAGGAGCTGAAGCTCTCGAAGCACCCGCTGACGGAGAAGGACCCCGACTACCGGTTCGTCTTCCAGACGCCGAAGTACCGCTGGGGCGCGCACTCCACGGCCGTCGACTCCGACTGGATCGCGATGCTCTTCGGCCCCTTCGGCGACCCGTACCGGCGCGACTCGCGCACGCCGTGGACGGGCGAGGCGTACGCGGAGATCAACCCGAAGGACGCGCGGGAGCTCGGGGTGAAGGACGGCGACTACATCTGGCTCGACGCCGACCCGGAGGACCGGCCGTACCGCGGGGCCTCGAGCGACGACGACTTCTACGAGGTCGCCCGCGTGATGATGCGCGTGCGCATCTACTCCGGGATGCCCCGGGGCGTCATCCGAACCTGGTTCAACATGTACGCCGCGACGCCGGGCACCGTGCAGGCGCAGAAGGACGACCCCGGCGGGCCGGCGCAGAACCCGGACACGAGGTACGTCGCGCTCTTCCGGCACGGGAGCCACCAGTCCGGCACGCGCGCCTACCTCCGCCCGACTCAGATGACCGAGTCGATGAGCCGCAAGGCGTACTTCGGGCAGACGATCGGCAAGGGCTTCGAGGCGGACGTGCACTCACCGTCGGGCGCTCCGAAGGAGGGCTTCGTGAAGGTCGAGAAGGCCGAGGACGGCGGCGACGAGGGCACGGGCGAGTGGAGGCCGCTCACGCTCGGGCTGCGCCCGGATGAGCCCTCGGAGGCGATGCAGGCCTACCTCGCGGGCGAGTTCGTCCAGCGGAAGAAGGGCGACTAGGCGATGGCGAAGGTGACCAACTGGCAGCTCGGGCGGGAGATGGAGTACCCGTACGAGGCCGACCGCCCGCGCAGGCAGTTCACGATGATCATGGACACGAACAAGTGCATCGCCTGCCAGAGCTGCACGATCGCGTGCAAGAGCACGTGGACCTGGGGCAAGGGCCAGGAGTACATGCTCTGGAACAACATCGAGACGAAGCCCTTCGGCTTCTACCCCATGGGCTGGGACGTCAACGTGCTCTCCCTCCTCGGGCAGCAGACGTGGACGGACGGCGTGTACGACGGCGAGACGATCTTCGAGGCAGCCCCCGAGGGCGAGCGCGTCCTCGGCTGGACACCCGAGGAGGAGGACTGGTCGCACCCGAACATCGGCGAGGACGAGCCGACCGGGAACGCCGAGGAGACGACGTACCTCCCGGAGAACCCGCACTCGCTGATGTGGATGTACTACCTGCAGCGGATCTGCAACCACTGCACGTACCCGGCGTGCGTCGCCGCGTGCCCGCGGGAGGCGATCTACAAGCGCCCGGAGGACGGCATCGTCCTCGTCGACCAGACGCGGTGCCGCGGGTACCAGGAGTGCCTCACGGCGTGCCCGTACAAGAAGACGATGTTCAATCTCGAGACCCGCGTCTCGGAGAAGTGCATCGGGTGCTACCCGAAGGTCGAGCAGGGCCTGCAGACGCAGTGCACGACCGCCTGCATCGGCCGGCTCCGGCTCACGAACTTCCTGTCGCCGCCCGAGAAGGCCGACCCCCGCAAGCCCGCGGACTACCTCGTCCACATCCGGAAGCTCGCGCTGCCGCTGTACCCGCAGCTCGGGCTCGAGCCGAACGTCTACTACATCCCCCCCGTGCACGTCCCGACGACGTACCTGACGCAGATGTTCGGGCCCGGCGTCGAGAAGGCGATCGAGGCCTACCGGAACGCGAAGGACGACCCGGAGCTGCTCGGCCTGCTCATGCTCTTCGGCTCGACGGAGCGGATCATGGACACCTGGGACGTCCGGGACGGGGTCGCACGGGCGTACGACGAGAAGGGGGAGGAGATCGTGGCCGTGCCCCTCCGCGAGCCCACCTTCACCCGCCCGTTCGAGTTCACCACCGAGATCGCCGGGGAGCCGGCCACCGGCTACCGGCACAACACGTGAGGGCGTGATGGCAGACGGGACGATCACACGGAAGGACGCGCTCCTCTACGGAGGGGCAGCGGTCGGCGGCCTCGTCGCGGGAGGCGCGGCCGTCGTCGCGGTGGCCGAGGCCGTCAGCGGCAAGCAGACGCCCGTGCCGGGAGCCCCGATCGTCGCGACGTACGTCGACGGCGAGCTCCCCGCCACGGATCCGGGCTCCGGCGCCTGGAAGGACGCGGAGCCGACGCTCGTGCCCCTGGTCGCGCAGCAGATCGCCCAGCCCTACCTCGAGAAGGCGGGCGTGGACGAGCTCGACGTGCGCGCGCTCCACAACGGGGTCGAAGTCGCGCTGCTCCTGGAGTGGGACGACGACAGCGTGGACGACCTCGACGGGATCCGCCGCTACCACGACGCGGTCGCGGTGCAGCTGCCGGTCGCGAGCGGCGCGACGCCGCCCGCGCTGACGATGGGCGCGCCCGGCTCGCCCGTCCACATCCTCCAGTGGCGGGCCACCTGGCAGCGCGACATCGACTCGGGCGGCAACACGGGGGTCGACCAGATCTACCCCGAGGTCGTCCACGACGTGATGCCCGACGACATCCTCCCGCCCGAGGTCGCGCAGCTCTACTGGGTCGGGCGCGAGGCGGGCAATCCCCTGTCGCAGAACGTGCGCTCGTCGCCCGTCGAAGAGGTCGTCGCGGAAGGGTTCGGCTCCGTCACGCACCTCCCGACCCAGAGCGCCCGCGGCCACGGGAACCACGAGGGCGGCCGCTGGCACGTCGTCGTCGCCGTTCCCTCGGCGCGGGCAGGCGTCGGCGAGGCGCTCGCGCCGGGGACCTCCTGGCCCGTCTCGTTCGCGGTCTGGCTCGGCTCGGAGGACAACCGCGGCGCCCGGAAGCAGATCGGCGACTGGCAGACGCTCGTCCTCGAGGCGAAATCGTGATGACCGCGACGCACGGCGGCGTCACGCTCGCGGCCCTCTGGCGCCTGCTCTCCCTGGGGTTCACGTCGCCCCGCGAGGACACGGTCGCAGAGGTCGAGGTGCTGGCGAGCGCGCTCGCCGAGGCGGGAGGCCCGGACGAGGTCGACGCCGTGCTCGCAGCCGTTCGCTCCTCCACCGCCGAGGCGCTCTCCGCGCAGCACGCGAGCCTCTTCCAGGGCACCGTCCTCGTCCCGCCCTACGAGGGGAGCTACGAGGCCGACCCGATCAGGCAGGGCCGGCAGATGGCGGACGCCGCGGCGTTCTACCGCGCGTTCGGAGCGGAGGCGCACGGGCCGACGGCCGAGCGCCCCGACTTCGTCGGCTGCGAGCTCGAGTTCCTCTCGTTCCTCGAGCTCCGCCGCCTGGCGGCGGTCGAGTCCGGCGACGAAGGCGCCGACCTCGTGGAGGAGATCGGGGACGCGTTCCTCGCCGACCACGCCGGGCGTTGGCTCCCGGCGTTCTTCGTGGACGTCGCGCGGGAGGCCGTGAACGCTCCGTTCTACCGGGCCCTCGCTGCCCTCGGCTCGCGCGTGCTCGCCGAGGAGCTCGCCCGGCGGGGGGTCGAGCCTGCGCCGCTCCCCCGCCGTCGCCGCCGGTCGTCCGTGGAGGGCGACTCGTTCGAGTGCGGCGCCGGAGCTCCCGCACACCCCACGTCGGGATGAGGATCGCGTACCTCGTGGACCTCCACGGACACTTCGACGCCGTCCCCGCGGCCGTCGAGCGCGCCGGACCCGTCGACGTGCTCGTCCTGGGCGGCGACCTCACGAACGCAGGCACGGCGGACGAGGTGGAGCGCGCGGTCGAGTCCTGGCGCCCGCTCGCGCCGACGCTCCTCGCCGTCGCCGGCAACATGGACTCGGCCGCGATCGACGAGCGCCTCGTCGAGCTCGGCGTCTCGCTCGACGGCCGCGGCGTCGTGCTCGCAGGGGACGTCGGCCTGCACGGGGTCTCCGCGTGCGGCCCGACCCCGCTCGACACCCCGCACGAGCTGACGGACGACGAGCTCGGACGGCAGGCGCAGGCGGGTCACGCCCAGGTCGCCGGCTGCCGGGTCAGGATCTTCTGCCCCCACTCGCCGCCCTACGCGACCGCCTGCGACCGCCTGCGCTCCGGGAAGCCGGTCGGGAGCGCCGCGCTCCGGGACTTCGTCGAGCGCGAGCAGCCGGACCTCGTCCTCTGCGGCCACATCCACGAGTCGCGCGGCGAGGACGTGATCGGGACGGCGCGCATCGCCAACCCGGGGCCGGCCTTCGCCGGCCACTACGCGCTCGTGGACGTCGGCGACACGGTGTCCGTCACATTGCACTAGCCCGGTCTGACAGGCTTCCCCCCGTGCCGTCGATCACGTCGATCTCCCGCTCGGCGATCCTCCGCGCGACCGGGAGCTCGCGGCTGCAGCGGTTCGTGCAGCGACACGGCATGCGCTTCGGCGCCGGGCGGTTCGTCGCGGGAGAGACCCTCGACGAGTGCGTCGCCGTCCTCCGGAAGCTGAACGAGGCCGGCCTCCACGCGAACACGACGCTCCTCGGCGAGGCGATCGTGGACGCGGACGCCGCCGCTGCGGTCGTCGACGAGTACGAGCGGATCATCGAGCGCCTCGTCGCCGAGGAGCTGCGGGCCAACGTCGCGCTGAAGCTGACGCACCTCGGGCTCTCCTTCGACGAGGAGGCCGCGTACGCGAACGTCGAGCGGCTCGTCGCCCGCGCGGGCGATCTCGGCACGTTCATCCGGATCGACATGGAGCAGTCCGAGCTCGTCGACGCGACGCTCCGCATCTACGAGCGGCTCCGTGCCGCGGGGCACGACAACGTCGGCACGGTGCTCCAGTCGTACCTCTACCGGACGCCCACCGATCTCGAGCGGCTCCTCCCCCTCTCGCCCAACCTTCGCATCGTCAAGGGCGCCTACCTCGAGCCGCCGACGGTCGCGCACCCGGACAAAGCGGACGTCGACCGCGCGTACGTCGCGCTCGTCGAGCGCTGCCTCCGCGCCGGGACGTACGTGGCGGTGGCGACCCATGACGAGGCGATCATCGGGCGGGTGAAGGACTTCGCCGCGCGCGAGGCGATCGGCCGCGACCGCTTCGAATTCCAGATGCTCTACGGCGTCCGCCCGGCGCTCCAGCGGTCGGTCGCCGGGGAAGGCTACAAGGTGCTCGTGGCGACGCCCTTCGGCCCGGACTGGTTCCCGTACCTCATGCGCCGCCTCGCCGAGCGCCCGGCGAACGTCGGCTTCGTCCTCCGGAACCTCGTCCGGAGGTGAGCGGGCTCCCGGCGGGCGCGGACGTCGTGATCGTCGGCGGCGGCGTCATCGGGACGAGCGTCGCCTTCCACCTCGCGGAGGCCGGCGTCGGCGTGTGCCTCGTCGAGCGCGGCGAGCTCGCCGGCGGGTCGACGAGCCGCGCGGCGGGCGGGTTCCGCGCGCAGTTCTCGGAACCGCTGAACGTCGCGCTCGGCCTGCGCTCGATCGGCGCGTTCGAGCGCTTCGCCGAGCGGCCTGGCGGCGAGATCGACCTGCACCAGGTCGGCTACCTCTTCCTGCTCGACCGCGAGGAGGACGTGCGGGCCTTCGAGGAGGGCGTCGCGCTCCAGAACGCGCTCGGCGTCCCGAGCCGTCTCCTCGCGCCGGAGGAGGCTCGCGAGCTCTGCCCGCTCGCCGGCCTGGAGGGAGTCCTCGCCGCGAGCTACTGCCCGCTCGACGGGCACGCGAGCCCGGAGGCCGTCGTCCAGGGGTACGCGGCCGGAGCGCGCCGCCACGGCGCGGCGATCGTGACGCGGTGCGCCGTGACCGGGATCGAGGTGAGCGGAGGCGCCGTCGAAGCGGTCGCCACGGACCTCGGGCGGATCGAGACGGAGGTGGTCGTCTGCGCCGCAGGCGCGTGGTCGCCCGAGGTATCCCGGCTCGCCGGAGTCGAGCTCCCGGTCGAGCCGGTGCTCCGCGAGGTCGCGTTCACGGGGCCTGTCGACGACCTCCCCGACCGGGTGCCGCTCACGATCGACTTCTCGACCGGCTTCTACTTCCACCGGGAAGGCCCTGGCCTCCTCTTCGGGATGGCCGATCGCGACCAGCCCGCCGGCTTCGACGCGCCCACCGACCCGGCCTGGCTCGAGCGCGTCCTGGGCGTTGCGGAAAGACGCCTGCCCACTCTCCTCGACCTGGGGATCGCCGGGGGCTGGAAGGGGTACTACGAGGTGACGCCCGATCACAACGCGCTCGTCGGCGAGGCTCGGGCGCCGGCGCGGTTCCTCTACGCGACCGGCTTCTCGGGGCACGGGTTCCTGCAGGGCCCGGCGGTCGGCGAGATCGTTCGCGACCTCGTCCTCGGGAGCGAGCCCTTCGTAGACGTCTCCCCGCTCGCGGTCGAGCGCTTCGCGCACGCGACGCCGCGACCCGAGCGCAACGTCATCTGAAGGCTCCTTCGGCGGCGGGACGCCTACGATTGCGCGCGGTGTCCGACACCCTGGTCTTCATCCCGGCGTGGAACGAGGAGGAGAACCTCCCCGGCGTGCTCGACGAGCTCCGCGCGGGGCTCCCGGACGCGGACGTCCTCGTCGTGGACGACGGCTCCACCGACCGCACGGCGGCGGTCGCGCGCGAGCACGGCGCCGAGGTGCTCTCGTTCGGCGAGAACCGCGGCCTGCAGGAGGGGATCGCGGCGGGCTACGCGTACGGTGACGAGCGCGGGTACGCGTTCGTCGGCCGGGTCGACGCGGACGGGCAGCATCCGGTCGACGAGCTCTCGCGGCTGCTCGACATCGTCCGCTCCGGCGACGCGGACGTCGCCGTCGGTTCGCGCTTCGCGACGGGCGCCGGGTACGAGGCGTACCGCTACGAGCCGTCGCCCGCCCGCCGGCTCGGAACCGCGGCCCTGACTGGTCTGGTACAACG
>CAZODN010000062.1:0-15500 GCA_964578545.1 uncultured Gaiellales bacterium | reverse complement strand
CGATGTGCTTGTCGTGGATCTCGACGCCCTGCGACTTGTAGACCTTCTGCACCTCTCCGACGAGGTACAGCTCGGTCGGGGTCGCGCCCCGCAGGAGCAAGAGGTCCGCCGGGTTGAGCGAGCCCTCGTTCAGGGGCGTCCCGGCCTCCACGACCTCGCCCTGCGTGACGAGGAGCCGCGTCCGCCTGGGGAAGCTGTACTCCTTCGGGTCGGGGAGCTCACCGCTCGCGTCGAGCGCGGTGGGCGTGACGGTCACCTTGATCGTCCGCTCGGCGTCCTCGATGTCCACCTTGCCTCCGACCTCCGCGAGCGTCGCCGCGCCCTTCGGGTTGCGCGCCTCGAAGATCTCGACGACGCGGGGGAGGCCGTGCGTGATGTCCGCGCCGGCGACGCCGCCCGTGTGGAACGTGCGCATCGTGAGCTGCGTGCCGGGCTCTCCGATGGACTGCGCGGCGATGATCCCGACAGCGTCGCCGATCTCGGCCATGCCCCCGGTGGCGAGGAACGTCCCGTAGCACATCCGGCAGAGGCCGAACTCGCTGCGGCACTTCAGCACCGACCGGACGGGAACCGTCGCCGTGTCCGCGTGCTCCGCGAACTCCTCGACGAGGCGGCGGAGGAGGCTCATCGTGATCTCCTGGCCCTTCTCGACGATCACGGTCTTGCCGGGCTTCCCGTCCTTGAGCGGCTTGTTGATGTCCGCCGCGGCGACCCGCCCGGCGACGCTCTTGTTCGGGGAGCCGTCGACGACGAGCTTCGCGTCGATGTGCTCCTCGGTCCCGCAGTCCTCCTCGCGCACGATGACGTCCTGCGAGACGTCGACGAGCCGGCGGGTCAGGTAGCCGGAGTCCGCCGTGCGGAGCGCCGTGTCGGCGAGGCCCTTCCGCGCGCCGTGCGTCGAGATGAAGTACTCGAGGACGGTGAGCCCCTCCATGAAGTTCGCCTTGATCGGCCGGGCGATGATCTCGCCTTTCGGGTCGGCCATGAGGCCGCGCATGCCGGCGAGCTGGCGGATCTGGTTGAAGGACCCCCGGGCGCCCGAGTTGGCCATCATGAAGATCGGGTTCGTCGCCTCGAGGTTCGCCATCATCCGCTCCGCGACCTCGTCCGTCGCTCGCGTCCAGATCGCGATGACCCGCTCGTCGCGCTCCTCCTCGGTCATGAGCCCGCGGTCGTACTCGCGGCCGACCTTCGCCACCTCCTCCTCGTAGCGGGCGAGGATCTCTTCCTTGTCGTCGGGGATGACGATGTCGTTCTTCGAGATCGTGATCCCCGCACGGGTCGCGAAGCGGAACGTGACCGACTTGATCACGTCGAGCGCCGCCGCGATCGTGTTCGGCCCGTAGTGCTCGACGAGGTCGCCGATGAACGCGTCGAGCTCGCGCTTCGTGAGCGTCCGGTTGAGGAACGGATGGTCCTCGAAGTCGCCGCCCGTCGCCTCGTCGAGCGCGTGCTCGACCTCGGCGTTGAAGATGACGCGCCCCGGCGTCGTCACGAGCCGCTCGCCGCTCCACGTGTACTCGATCGGGTCCTGGAAGTCGACGGTGCCGGCCTCGAGGGCGAACGACACCTCCTCCTCGGTCCGGAAGCGCTTGAGCCCCGGCTTGCCGACCGCCTTCGCGGCCTCCTCGGCCGTCATCGACGCGAGGTCGTGGTCGCAGTAGGTGAGGAAGTACGCGCCGAGCACCATGTCCTGGCTCGGCGTCGCGAGCGGACGACCGCTCGCGGGCGAGAGGATGTTGTTCGAGGACAGCATGAGCACGCGGGCCTCGGCCTGCGCCTCCGCCGACAGCGGCAGGTGCACGGCCATCTGGTCGCCGTCGAAGTCGGCGTTGAAGGCCTGGCACACGAGCGGGTGCACCTGGATCGCCTTGCCCTCGACGAGCACCGGCTCGAACGCCTGGATCCCCAGGCGGTGGAGCGTCGGCGCCCGGTTGAGGAGAACGGGGTGCTCCGCGATGACCTCCTCGAGGACGTCCCAGACCTCGGGGATCATCGACTCGACCATCTTCTTGGCGGCCTTGATGTTCTGCACCGCCTTGCGCTCGACGAGCCGGCTCATGATGAACGGCTTGAACAGCTCGAGCGCCATGAGCTTGGGCAGGCCGCACTGGTGCAGCTTCAGGTTCGGGCCGGCGACGATCACCGAGCGCCCCGAGTAGTCCACGCGCTTGCCGAGCAGGTTCTGCCGGAAGCGGCCCTGCTTGCCCTTGAGCATGTCGGACAGCGACTTCAGCGGGCGGTTGCCGGGGCCGGTGACCGCGCGACCGCGGCGCCCGTTGTCGAAGAGGGCGTCCACGGCCTCCTGGAGCATGCGCTTCTCGTTGTTGACGATGATCTCGGGCGCCCCGAGGTCGAGGAGCCGCTTCAGGCGGTTGTTCCGGTTGATGACGCGGCGGTAGAGGTCGTTCAGGTCGCTCGTCGCGAACCGGCCGCCGTCGAGCTGCACCATCGGGCGGAGCTCCGGCGGGATGACCGGCACCGCCTCGAGGATCATCCACTCGGGCTTGTTGCCCGACTTGATGAACGCCTCGACGACCTTGAGCCGCTTGATCGCGCGCTGCTGCTTCTGGCCCTTCGACGTCTTGATGACGTCGCGGAGCGTGCGCGACTCCTCCTCGAGGTCGAGGTCGCGGAGGAGGTCGCGGATCGCCTCGGCCCCCATGCCGCCGCGGAAGTAGACGCCGAAGCCGTAGGGCGACCCGAAGCGGTCCTTCAGCTCGCGGAAGATCTGTTCGTCTCCGACGATCATCTTCGGCTCGAGCTCGCGGAACAGGAGCCACGTCTGCTCGAGCCGGCGGACGGCGTCCACCGCCGCCTCGCGCGTGTCCTCGCGCCGCACCTCGATGTCCGCGACCATCTCGCGGATCTTGAGCGCCCACTGCCCGACCGCGTCGAGGTCTTCCTTGCGCGTGCCCTCGACGAGGCAGAGGTCGTACGCGAGCTCGCGGACGGCCGCCGCGTCGGCGTCCGGATCGACGGCGGCCAGGACGTCGGCGAGCAGGCCGTTGCCGACCTCGCGCGCGCGCTCGAGGTTCTTGCGGTCGACCTCGGCGACGAGCGCCGCGTCGTCCTCGGTGAGCTCGGCGCCCGTGAGGAGCTCGTCCTGGAGCTTCTTCAGGTGCTTCGTGATCGCGCCCTTCTTCGAGCCCGACGCCTTGGCGAGCTCGGCCCGGAGCGGCGCGAACGCCGCCTCGAGCTGGACGGCGGCGGCCGCGACCGACTCGACCTCGCGCGGCGCGAGCCTGCGGTCGTCGCGGGTGGCGGCCTGCCGGACGAGCTCGCGGACCCGGCGCGGGTCCTCGCTCGTGATCGACTTCGCGAGCTGCACGAAGACGCCGCCCCCGAGGCTGCGGACCTCCTCGAGCGTGGGCAGCGCCGACTCCTCGGCCCAGTTCGAGAGGCCCCGAGCCCAGAAGTCGTCGTCCTCGTCGAAGTTGCGCTCCTTGCCCGTGGCGAAGTAGTCGCGCCGGCGGGCGAGGCGGTCGTCGAGCGCGGCGAGCGCCTCGTCGCGATCGAGGTAGACCCGCTCGCTCTCCCCCGCGACCTTGTCCTCGAGGTCGGCGAGGTCCTCCTGCCGCTTCTCGCGATCGACCGAGGTGACGATCGACGCGGCGAAGTACAGGACCTTCTCGAGCTCGCGCGGAGCGATGTCGAGCAGGTAGCCGATGCGGCTCGGCACGCCCTTGAAGAACCAGATGTGGGAGACCGGAGCCGCGAGGTCGATGTGGCCCATGCGCTCGCGGCGCACCTTCTGCCGCGTCACCTCGACGCCGCAGCGCTCGCAGATGATGCCCTTGTAGCGGACGCGCTTGTACTTGCCGCAGTAGCACTCCCAGTCCTTCGTCGGACCGAAGATGCGCTCGCAGAACAGGCCGTCCCGCTCGGGCTTCAGCGTGCGGTAGTTGATCGTCTCCGGCTTCGTGACCTCGCCCGACGACCAGTCACGGATCTGCTTCGACGACGCGAGGCCGATCCGGATCGAGTCGAAGTCGTTGATGTCGGGACCGCGTCTAGGGGTTTCCATGTAGAGCCTCGAACCTCTCTCTCAGTTCCGTGGTGTCGGTGGTCACTCTTCGATCTCGACGTCGGCGAGGTCGACCTCGAGCGCCGTCTCCTCGACGTCGCCGAGCTCCTCGTCGGCCGCGACCAGCAGCTCGCCGCCCTCGTCGGCGCTCTCGGCGCCCTCCTCGACCTCCTCGGCCGTCGGCTCGCGGGCGGCCGCCCGGAGCGAGCCGGGTGACAGGTCGATGCCGAGCTCCTCGGCCGCGCGCAGCAGCTCGTCGTCCTCCTCGCGGACCTCGACCTCGCGGCCCTCGTCCGAGAGGACGTGGACGTCGAGAGCGAGCGACTGCATCTCCTTGAGGAGCACCTTGAAGGACTCGGGGATCGACGGCTCAGCGATGTTCTCGCCCTTGACGATCGCCTCGTACGCCTTCACGCGGCCGATGGTGTCGTCGGACTTGATCGTGAGCATCTCCTGCAGCGTGTAGGCCGAGCCGTAGGCCTCGAGCGCCCACACCTCCATCTCGCCGAAGCGCTGGCCGCCGAACTGCGCCTTGCCCCCGAGCGGCTGCTGGGTCACGAGCGAGTACGGGCCCGTCGAGCGCGCGTGGATCTTGTCGTCCACGAGGTGGAGCAGCTTCAGGATGTACATGAAGCCGACCGTCACCTCCTGCGCGAACGGCTCCCCGCTCTTGCCGTCGAAGAGGCGCACCTTGCCGGAGGCGCGGTTCCCGCGCGGGCCGCCCTGGACGACGTCCATCGAGACCCCGTCCGCCGACTGCGAGTAGGCGACGAGCGCCTCGTCCACGTCCGCCTCGGAGGCGCCGTCGAAGACCGGTGTCGCGACCGCCCGGGGGTCCGGCGCGTTGATCGGCGCTCGGGAGTTGACCGGGTCGCCCTCCGGGAAGATCCCGTGAGCCGCCGCCCAGCCCAGGTGCGTCTCGAGGATCTGGCCGATGTTCATCCGGCTCGGGACGCCGAGCGGGTTCAGCACGACGTCGACGGGCCGGCCGTCCTCGAGGAACGGCATGTCCTCCTCCGGGACGATCTTCGCGATGACGCCCTTGTTCCCGTGGCGCCCCGCGAGCTTGTCCCCCTCCGCGATCTTGCGCTTCTTCGCGACGTAGACCCGGACGAGCTCGTTGACGCCCGGCGGGAGGTCGTCGCCCGCGTCGCGGGAGAACGTCTTCACGCCGATCACCTTGCCGCCCTCGCCGTGGGGCACCTTGAGCGAGGTGTCGCGGACCTCGCGCGCCTTCTCCTTGAAGATCGCGCGGATCAGCTTCTCCTCGGCGGTCAGCTCGGTCTCGCCCTTCGGCGTGACCTTGCCGACGAGCAGGTCGCCCGAGCCCACCTCGGCGCCGATGCGGACGACGCCGCGCTCGTCGAGGTTCGCGAGCGACTCCTCCGAGCGGTTCGGGATGTCGCGCGTGATCTCCTCGTCGCCGAGCTTCGTCGAGCGGGCGTCGATCTCGTACTCGTGGATGTGGATCGAGCTCAGGACGTCGTCCTTCACGAGCCGCTCCGAGATGACGATCGCGTCCTCGAAGTTGAAGCCCTCCCAGGGCATGAAGGCGACGAGCAGGTTCGCGCCGAGCGCGAGCTCGCCGCCGTCCGTCGAGCTGCCGTCGGCCAGCACCTCGCCCCTGCGCACCTTGTCGCCGAGCGTGACGACCGGCTTCTGGTGGATGAGCGTGCCCTGGTTCGAGCGCATGAACTTCGTGAGCGGGTACTCGTCCCGCGTCCCGCGCCCCTCGACGACGATGCGCTCCGCGTCGACGTCGACGACCGCGCCGTCGTTCCGGGCGAGCACGACGTCGCCCGTATCCACGGCCGCGCGGAACTCGAGCCCCGTGCCGACGAGCGGCGCCTGCGGGATCATCAGCGGCACGGCCTGCCGCTGCATGTTCGCGCCCATGAGCGCGCGGTTCGCGTCGTTGTGCTCGAGGAAGGGGATGAGCGCGGTGGCGACGGAGACGATCTGCGCCGGCGACACGTCCATGTACTCGACGTCCTTCGGCGAGACGACGACCGCCTCTCCCTCGCGCGAGCGGCTCAGCACCTGCTCGTTCACGAACTTCCCGGTCTTGGGGTCGACGGGCTCCGAGGCCTGCGCGATCGTGAACTGGCTCTCCTCGGCGGCGTCGAGGTAGACGATCTCGTCGGTGACCTTGCCGCCCTTGACGACCCGGTACGGCGTCTGGATGAAGCCGAACTCGGAGACCGTCGCGAACGACGCGAGCGAGCCGATGAGGCCGATGTTCGGGCCCTCCGGCGTCTCGATCGGGCACATGCGCCCGTAGTGGGTCGGGTGCACGTCGCGCACCTCGATCGGCGCGCGCTCGCGCGTGAGGCCGCCCGCGCCGAGCGCCGACAGGCGCCGGCGGTGCGTGAGCCCCGCGAGGGTGTTCGTCTGGTCCATGAACTGCGACAGCTGCGAGGAGCCGAAGAACTCCTTGAGCGCCGCGACCACGGGCCGGATGTTGATGATCGTCTGCGGGGTGATCGTGTCGACGTCCTCCGTCGTCATCCGCTCGCGGACGACGCGCTCCATGCGGTACAGGCCGACGCGGAACGCCTCCTGGATGAGCTCGCCGGTCGTGCGCAGGCGTCGGTTCCCGAAGTCCTCGTACTCGTCGAGCTCGCCGCGGATCGGGTCGCGGGAGAGCTGCGCGGCGTCGGCGGCGAAGTCCTTGGAGTCCTCGGGCAGGCCGAGCTTCACCGGCAGGTCGACGAGCCTCCGGACGAGCGCGATGATGTCCTCGGTCGTGAGGACGCGGGTGTCCTCGGGCACGTTCACGCCGAGCCGCTGGTTCAGCTTGTAGCGGCCGACCTTCGTGAGGTCGTAGCGCTTCGGGTCGAAGAAGAGCGCGCGGAGGAGGTTCCGCGCGTTGTCCAGCGTCGGGGGCTCGCCCGGGCGCTGCTTCTTGAACACCTCGATGAGCGCCTCTTCCTCGCGCGTCGTCGTATCCTTCTCGAGCGTGGCGGCGATGTACGTCGAGCCGCCGAAGAGCTCGAGGATCTTCTCGTTCGAGCTCGTGTCGAGCTGGAAGCCGGTCGTCGGGTCCTCGGCGGGGAGCGCCCGCAGGAGGGTCGTGATCGGCAGCTTGCGCTTGCGGTCGATGCGGGCGTAGACGAGGCCCTTCTTGTCGATCTCGACCTCGAGCCACGAGCCGCGAGACGGCATGAGGTTCGCCATGAAGACCTGCTTCGTGGGATCCTTCGGCTCCATCAGGTAGGCGCCGGGGCTGCGGACGAGCTGCGTGACGATGACGCGCTCGGTCCCGTTGATGATGAACGTGCCCCAGTCCGTCATCATCGGGAAGTCGCCCATGAAGACCCGCTGCTCGCGGATCTCCCCTGTCTCCTTGTTGACGAAGCGGACGGTGATCGAGAGCGGGACCTGGTAGGTCAGATCCTTCTCACGGCACTCGTTGACGGGCACTGCCTTGGAGAGGTCGAACTCGTACTCCCCGAACTCGACTGCGAGCGTCCCCGTGTAATCCTCGATCGGCGAGATGTCGTCGATGGTCTCGCGCAGGCCGGCGTTCATGAACCACTCGAACGAGGCCTTCTGGATGTCGATGAGGTTGGGGAGGTCGAGGACGTGCTTCAGGCGCGAAAAGCTCTTGCGCGCGCGCGGCGCGACAGCAACGCTGCTCAAGTGTGAAAGCCTCCCTTAACTGCGTGCAGGGTTGGACGGGCGAAGCCTCGGCGGAACCTCGAATGGTAGCGCACAGGACGAACCCAGCGCAACCGCTTCCGTGCGGTCGCGCTGCGTGCGGGACAGGATAGCGGAGAGCACCCGCGGCGGGCCGGACGAGCCGGCCCGCCGCGGGTGAGAGGGGCGGGAGCTAAGTGAGCTCGACCGTCGCGCCCGCTTCCTCGAGCTGGGCCTTGATCGACTCGGCCTCCTCCTTCGCGACGCCCTCGCGCACCGTCCCCGGTGCGCCGTCGACGAGGTCCTTCGCCTCCTTGAGCCCCAGGGTCGTGACCGAGCGGACGACCTTGATCACCTGGATCTTCTTGTCGCCGGCCGCGGTGATCACGACGTCGAAGGAGTCCTTCTCCTCCTCGGCCGCGCCGCCGTCGCCGCCGGCCGCGGCCGGAGCCGCGGCGGCGACCGCGACCGGAGCGGCGGCGGTGACGCCCCACTCCTCCTCGATCGCCTTCTTGAGCTCGACGAGCTCGAGCACCGTCATCTTGCCGAGCGTGTCGAGCACGCCCTGAACGTCGGTCGCCATCTACTCCTCCTCTTGCGTTGCGTCGTCGTCGGCCTCGTCCGTCTCTGCGGACTGCGCCGTCTGATCGGGGGCGTCCGGCTCGGCAGCCGCCGAGCCGGACGGAGAGGGCGCGCCTTCGGCCTCTTCGGCGCCTCCCTCGTCGCTCTCGTCCGTCGCCGGAGCCGCCTCGGACTCGGCGATCACCTCACCCTGGGCCTCGAGCTGCTCGATGCGTGCCGCGACGAGGCCGTGGAGGTCGCGGAGCGGCGCCGACACGAGCCCGAGCAGGGCGTTGAGCGGCGCCACGATCGCGCCCACGAGCTGCGCGCGGAGCACGTCGGTCGAGGGCAGCGTCGCGAGCTGCTCGACCTCGGCCGCGGAGAGCTGCTTGCCCTCGAGGATCCCGCCGCGGAGCACGAGCACGTTCGTCTCCTTCGCGGTCGCCGCGAGCGCCTTCGCCACGGCCGCCGGGTCGCCGGACGACTCGATGAAGGCGATCGCCGTGGGGCCCTCGAGCAGGACGAGGAGCGCGTCCGCGCCGGCCTGCTCCGCCGCCCGGCGGGTGAGGGTGTTCTTCACGATGCGGAACCGCGCCCCGAGTGGGATGAGCTGGTCGCGCAGCGCCTCGAGCTGCTTGTTCGTCAGGCCGCGGTAGTCGGCGACGAGCAGCGTCTCGGCCGAGCCGAGCTCGTCGGCGAGCTCCGCGACGATCCGTTCCTTGTCCGTCTTCAGCACGTCATGTCCTCCTGAACGACGAAACCCGCGCGAGGCGGGTCACCGAGCCGCGGAGCCTGGCTCCACGGCGGGATCTCCACCTCGGCTGGACCTCCGCCCCCGCACGTGCGAGGGCCGCCAGCTGTCTCGGGCGGTTCGTCTGGTTGCCGGTCTAGACCGTAGCGACCTCCCTCGCCGCGCCCGCAGGCTCGGCGTCGA
Source organism: uncultured Gaiellales bacterium (assembly GCA_964578545.1). Lineage (GTDB taxonomy): Bacteria > Actinomycetota > Thermoleophilia > Gaiellales > Gaiellaceae > GMQP-bins7. The sequence goes on along the minus strand of CAZODN010000062.1, from coordinate 6,339 downwards.
GCTCGTCGACGAGGTCGCGGGTGAGCGTCGGGTCGACGTGGACGCCCGGGCCCATCGTCGTCGCGAGCGTGATCTGCTTGATGTACCGGCCCTTGGCCGCCGCCGGCTTCGCGCGGACGATCTCCTCGACGAGCGCCGCGTAGTTCTCGAGCAGCGCCCGCTCGTCGAAGCTCCGCTTCCCGATCGGGACGTGCACGTTGCCGCCCCGGTCCGTCCGGTACTCGAGCTTGCCCGCCTTCGCGTCCGAGACGGCCTTGCCGACGTCCATCGTCACGGTGCCCGTCTTCGGGTTCGGCATCAGCCCGCGAGGGCCGAGCACGCGCCCGAGCTTGCCGACGACGCTCATCTGGTCGGGCGTCGCGATCGCGACGTCGAAGTCGAGGAAGCCGCCCTCGATCTTCGCGGCGAGGTCGGCGGAGCCGACCACGTCGGCGCCGGCCTCCTCGGCCTCGCGCGCTTTCTCGCCCTCGGCGAACACGGCGACGCGGACGTCCTTGCCGATCCCGTGCGGGAGCATGATCGTCCCGCGGAGCTGCTGGTCGGCGTGGCGGACGTTGAGGCCGAGGCGGAAGTGCGCCTCCACCGTCTCGTCGAACTTCGCGCCCGGCGACTCCTTGAGCAGCCGCACGGCGGCGAGCGGCGTGTACGTGCGCTCGCGGTCGATGCTCTCGCGCGCCGCGCGGTACCGCTTCCCGTGCTGGCTCATACCTCGGTCTCCACGCCCATGCTCCGCGCCGTGCCGGCGATCACCTTCATCGCCTCGTCCACGTCGCGCGCGTTCAGGTCGGGCATCTTCGCCTCGGCGATCGAGCGCAGCTGCGCGGACGTCAGCCGTCCGACCTTGTGCCGGTTCGGCTCCCCGGAGCCCGACTCGATCCCGAGCGCCTCCTTGATGAGGACGGCGGCCGGCGGCGTCTTCGTGATGAACGTGAACGAGCGGTCCTCGAACACGGTGATCTCGACCGGGATGATCCGGCCGTTCTCGTGCGCGGTCTGCGCGTTGTACGCCTTGCAGAACTCCATGATGTTGACCCCGTGCTGGCCGAGCGCGGGGCCGACGGGGGGCGCCGGGTTGGCCTGCCCACCCGGGATCTGGAGCTTGATGATTGTCAGGACCTTCTTCGCCATGGGAACGGTGATGGTGCCAGACCGACGTCGGGCACCATCGCTCCTTTCAGTCGATCTTCTTCACCTGGTCGAACCCGAGCTCGACCGGCACCTGGCGCTCGAAGATGTCGACGAGCACCTTGAGCTTCTGCTGATCGGGGTTGACGTCGACGATCTCGCCGTCGAAGTCGGACAGGGGGCCGGAGGTCACCTTCACCGACTCGCCGAGCGAGAACTCGACCTGCGCCTTCTGAGCGGCGCCGCCCGCGGGCGCGCCGTGGTGGAGGATCCTGTCCACCTCCCCCTGGGAGAGCGGCACGGGCTTCGTCCCCGCGCCGACGAACCCCGTCACGCCGGGCGTGCCCTTCACGACCGTCCACGCCTCGTCCGAGAGGTTCATGTTCACGAGCACGTACCCCGGGAGGACGCGCTTCTCCGTCTGCACCTTCTGGCCGTCCTTCGTCTCGATCACCTGCTCGGTCGGGACGACGACGCGGCGGAACGCGCCCTGCTGGTTCATGGACACGATCCGGTGCTCGAGATTCGTCTTCACCTTGTTCTCGTGACCGGAGTAGGTGTTGATCACGTACCACTGGAACATCGTCCGCGCCCTCCTAGAGCAGAACCCTGTCGACGAACGGGCGGATGATCTGGTCGAGCCCCCAGAGGTAGGCGCTCACGATCGCGCACGCGATGAGCACGACGACGACGCCCTGGAAGGTCTGCCGGCGCGACGGCCAGTCGACCTTCTTGAGCTCGGCGTACGACTCGCGGACGAACTGCCCGCGCTGCTGCTCGGACTTCCGCCCGGTCTGCTGCTTGACGGGCTGCTGCGCGGGCCGCACCTGCGCCGCCCGGCCGGAGCCGGGGCTGCCCGCGGCAGCGCGAGCGGCGCGCCGTTGCTTCCGGGTCTCACGCGCCATCTACCTCGTCTCCCGGTGCAGCGTGTGCCGGCCGCACCAGCGGCAGTACTTCTTGAACTCGACGCGGTCCGGCGAGTTCCGCTTGGACTTCTGCGTCTGGTAGTTGCGCCGCTTGCACTCGGTGCAGGCGAGCGTGATCGCGACTCGGACTCCGGTTGCCATTCTTCGACTCTCTGTGCGTGGGTGGGACGAAAGAGGTGTTCGAGTAGCGGCGGCAGGACTCGAACCTGCGACACGCGGATTATGATTCCGCTGCTCTAACCAACTGAGCTACGCCGCCGCGCGGGCGAGAGTGTAGCAAGGTTCGAGCCACGTTCCCCGCACGGAAGCGCTCGTCCGGATGCCCGCCGACGCGCTCACTAGGATCGCCGCCGTGATCCGCATCCCCCCGCAGCGCGGCGGCTGGCTCGAGGTCATCTGCGGCCCGATGTTCAGCGGCAAGAGCGAGGAGATGATCCGCCGCCTCCGCCGCGCCGAGATCGCGGGCCAGCGGGTCGTCATCTTCAAGCCGCGCATCGACGCCCGCTACGACGTCGCCGACGTCGTCAGCCACGCAGGCGCGCGCATGCGCGGCGTGCCGGTCGCCTCGGTCGCCGAGCTCGTCTCGCGGGCGCGGGGCCACGAGGTGGTCGGGATCGACGAGGTGCAGTTCTTCGAGCCGGAGGTCGTCACAGCCGCGCTCGCCCTCGCGGACGGGGGCGCTCGAGTCGTCGCGGCCGGACTCGACCAGGACTTCCGTCGCCTCCCCTTCGGGCCGATGCCCGAGCTCCTCGCCCACGCCGAGTTCGTGGACAAGCTGCAGGCCGTCTGTCACCGCTGCGGCGGGACGGCGACGACAACCCAGCGGCTCATCGGTGGCCTGCCGGCTCCGTACTCGGGTGAGACGGTCCTCGTCGGAGCGGCGGAGGCGTACGAGGCGCGCTGCCGCGACTGCCACGAGCCCGGCGCCGACGCTCTGGCGGCGTCAGCGGCCGCGTAGCGCGCCGGCGACGGCGGTCACGCAGAACGAGCCGGCCGCGACGAGCACGATCGTCCCTCCCGGCGGCAGGTCGGCGTAGTAGGCGAGCGTGAGCCCGGCGAGCGCCGACCCGAGCCCGATCCCGAGCGAGAGGAGGAACGTCGAGCGCATGCTCCAGGCGACGCGCGTGGCAGCCGTGACGGGGAGCACCATCAGAGCGGCGACGAGGAGGATCCCGACGACGCGCATCGAGAGGGCGACGGTGACGGCAGCGAGTACCGCGACCGCAATGTTCAGCGCGGCGATGGGCACGCCCGCGACCCGCGCGCCCTCCTCGTCGATGACGACGCCGGCGAGCGCTCGGTACAGGAGACCGATCGTCGCGAGACCGACCGCTCCGAGGACAGCGATCACCGCGAGGTCGGTGCGGGTGATGGTGAGGATCGAGCCGAAGAGGTACTGGAAGAGGCTCGCGTTCAGCGCGCCGGCGGACGCCACGAGCACGACGCCCAGCGCGATGCCCGTGTAGAAGACGAGCCCGAGCGCTTGGTCGCCCGCCGTCCCTCCCCGGGATCGCAGGAGCTCGACGGCGACGCCCCCGAGCACCGCAGCGACGAGAGCCGCGGCGACGGGCGCGACGTCCAGCAGGATGCCCGCAGCGACGCCGGCGAACGCGACGTGACCGATGCCGTCGCCGACGAGCGACTGCCTGCGCTGCACGAGGAAGAATCCGACGGCGGGAGCCAGCACGCCGACGATCGCGCCGGCCGCGAGCGCGAGCCGCATGAACTCATTGCTCAGCATGTGTGTGCGACGGGTCGTGCCAGACGCCCGGCAGGTCGTGTGGATCGCCGTCGAACACGATCGTCCGCCGGACGAGCACGAGGCGCTGGACGAAGCGCTCGACCGCACCGAATTCGTGCGAGACGTAGACGATCGTGACACCGAGCTCCGAGTGCAGGCGGTCGAGGAGGACGGCGAGCGACTCCTGCGACTCTGCGTCCACGCCCGTCGTCGGCTCGTCGAGGACGAGGAGCGACGGCTCGCCGGCGAGCGCCTTGGCGATGAACGCCCGCTGCTGCATGCCGCCCGAGAGCGTCCGCAGCGGGGCGTCCGCCTTGGCCTCGAGGCCGACTCGCTCGATCGCCTCCGCGACGAGCTCGCGGTCGCGGCGGCGCATCGGTCCTACGAGCCCACCCGCGGCGAGTCGTCCGGCCGACACCACCTCGCGCACGGTGGAGGGCGCGTCGCCGCCGAGCTCGGAGCGCTGAGCGAGGTACCCGAGAGTGCGGCGTCGCGAGAAGCGGTGCGCGGGCTCGCCGTACAGGAGCGCGGCGCCGGAGGTCGGCCGCTCGAGGCCGAGGAGCACGCGGACGAGTGTCGTCTTTCCACCGCCGTTCGGCCCGGCGACGGCGACGAACTCCCGCTCCCCGATCCGGAGATCGACGTCCTCGAGCACGAGCTGGCCGGGTCGAAAGCCGAACGACACCGACCCGAGCTCGGCGACCGCGGTGGCTACCGGCATCCGAGCGCCTCGCGCAGCACCGCCAGGTTCGACCGCATGACCGAGAGGTAGTCCTCGCCGGCGCCGACCTGGTCGGGCGTGAGGCCCTCGAGGGGGTTGAGCGCAGCCGTCTCGATGCCCGCCTCGCGCGCGACCGTCTCCGCCACGCGCGGTGAGACGAGCGTCTCGAAGAACACCGTCGTGGCGCCGACCTCCTCGACCTCGGCGACGAGCGCCTCGAGGGCGCGGGGGCTCGGCTCTGCCTCGGGCGACAGGCCCGAGAGGGCGATCTGCCGGAGCCCGTACGCCTCGGCGAGGTAGGCGAACGCCGCGTGGCTCGTGACGATCTCTCTTCGCTCGCACTCCGCGAGACCGCGACGAAACTCGCCGTCCAGGCTCTCGAGGTCGTCGACCACCTCGTCCGCGGCGCCGGCGCCGCCGAGCTCCTCGGCGATGGTGCGCGCCATGACCGCGAGGCGGGTGGGGTCGAGCCACACGTGCGGGTCGATCACGCCCTCCTCGTCCTCGTGACCTTCGTCCTCCTCGTCCTCGTGGCCGTGATCGCCGCGAAGGATCTCCTGGCCGTCGAGGAGATCGAGGGCGCGCTGACCGTCGCCGAGCGCGTCCTCGAGCGCCGGCATGAACCCACCGCCGAGGTAGAGCACGAGCTCCGCTTCGCGGACGCGCTCGACGTCGCGGGCGGTGAGCTCGAGGTCGTGGGGCTCGACGCCGGGCGGCGTGAGATCGACGACCTCGGTGCCGTCGTCTGCGACCCTGTCGGCGACCCAGGCCAGCGGGTAGAAGGCCGCCACCACCGTTCGCTCGGAGCCGGTGGAGCCCGAGCCGCATCCAGCGAGCACGGCGCTCGTGAGCAGAGCGGCCGGGAAGATCGCTGCGCGTCGCATCGGAGCGGGAGCGTACCAGACTGATGCGAACGGGTATCATTATCAGTCTGATGGCGACGTGGTCCGAGGCAGCGATCGCGGGGCTCCGGGCGACGAGCGGGCGGAGCGGCGCCGCGAGGCGAGTCGTCGTGGACTTCCTCGGCGAACAGCGCTGCTGCGTCTCGGCGCAGGAGATCCACGACGGCGTGCGCGCGCGCCGTGCGCGGATCGGGATTGCCAGCGTCTATCGCGCGCTCGATGCGCTCGACGCGCTCGGCCTCGTGCAGCGAATCGATCTCGGCGACGGCGTGTCGCGGTTCGAGCCCGCCATGCCGGGCGGCGACCACCACCACCACCTCGTCTGCGACGACTGCGGAAGAGTCGAGCCGTTCGAGGACGAGGCGCTCGAGTCGGCACTTCGGCGAGTGGCCGGCGGGCACGGCTACGCGATGGCTGCGCACGACGTCGTGGTTCGCGGCGCGTGCAACGATTGCCGGGCGTGACGCGGAAGACGATCGACGACCTCCTGGCCGAGGCGCGGAGCCGTCTCAGGCGCCTGACTCCCGACGAGGCGCTCGCGGCCCAGCGCGACGGGGCCCTCCTCGTCGACACGCGCTCGCACGACGAGCGCCGGCGAACCGGGGTCATCCCCGGGTCGCTCCACGTACCGCTCTCCGTGCTCCCGTGGCGGCTCGACCCGGCTGCCGACCCCGCGTTCCGCAACCCGTACGTTGCGGGCCTCGACCAGCACGTCGTGCTCGTCTGCGCGCACGGCCACTCGTCGAGCCTCGCGGCGACGCTGCTCCAGGACCTCGGGTTCGCGAACGCGACCGACCTCGACGGCGGCTTCCAAGCCTGGGAGGAGCGCGGGCTCCCGGTCCGTCCCGCGCCCGATGTGGACGAGGACGCCACGCCCGGCATGGGCCCACCCGATCGCTGACTCGCGCGGGTCGTAGAGTCCGC
>CAZODN010000061.1:0-15656 GCA_964578545.1 uncultured Gaiellales bacterium | reverse complement strand
CCGACGTTCAGGGACTCGAGCCGCGCGAGCTCCTCGGCGTGCTCGTCGATCACGTCCGCGAGCTTCAAGAGGAGCTCCATGCGGTCCTTGGGCGTCTTCGATCGCCACTCCTCCCACGCCTTCTTCGCGGCGTCGACCGCGCGCTCGACGTCCTCGGCGGTGCCCCTCGGAACCTCGGCGATCACCTCGCCGGTCGCCGGGTTGAGCACCTCCATCGTCTCGCCGGAGGCCGAGTCCACGAACTCGCCCCCGATGAACATCTTCTGCTGCGCCACCGAAACGCTCATGTCATGCCTCCGATCCCCGGGAACCCGGTGAGCGTACCGTGCTAGAACGCGCAGCGTGAGGGTGCTCGTCATCGGAACGGGGGGCGTCGGCTCGGCGTTCGCCGCCATCGCCCAGCGGCGGTCGTTCTACGAGCGGATCGTCCTCGCCGACCTCGATCCGAGCCGTCCGCAGGCCGTGGTCGACCGCCTCGGCGAGCACGACCGCTTCGGCTCGGCGGGGCTCGACGCGTCGAACGAGGACGCGATCGTCGAGCTCATCGCGGACGTGAAGGCGGATGCGGTCCTGAACGCCACCGACCCCCGCTTCAACCCGCAGATCTTCGACGCCTGCCTGCGGGCACGCGTCACGTACCTCGACATGGCGGCGACGCTCTCCGAGCCCCACGCCGTGCACCCCTACGAGGAGACGCACGTCAAGCTCGGCGACTACCAGTTCGCGCAGGACGAGAACTGGCGCCAGGAAGGGTTGCTCGCGCTCGTCGGGATCGGCGTCGAGCCCGGCGCGGCGGACGTGTTCGCCCGCCACGCCGCGGACGAGCTCTTCTCGGAGATCGACGAAGTCGGCATCCGGGACGGCTCCAACCTCGTCATCGAGGGCCACGACTTCGCCCCCACCTTCTCGATCTGGACGACGATCGAGGAGTGCCTGAACCCGCCCGTGATCTGGGAGAAGGGCCGCGGCTGGTTCACGACGGAGCCCTTCTCGGAGCCCGAGGTCTTCGACTTCCCGGAGGGGATCGGGCCGGTCGAGTGCGTGAACGTCGAGCACGAGGAGGTGCTGCTCGTCCCCCGCTGGATCGACTGCAGGCGGGTGACGTTCAAGTACGGGCTCGGCGACGAGTTCATCGACGTCCTGAAGACGCTGCACAAGCTCGGCCTCGACTCGAAGGAGAAGGTCCGCGTGCGCGACGTCGAGGTCGCGCCGCGCGACGTCGTCGCAGCGACGCTTCCCGACCCGATGACGCTCGGCGACCGCATGACCGGCAAGACGTGCGCGGGGACGCTCGTGACCGGCCTCGGGAAGGACGGGACGCCCCGGAAGACCTACCTGTACCACGTCGTCGACAACGAGTGGTCGATGCGGGAGTACGGCTCGCAGGCGGTCGTCTGGCAGACGGCGATCAACCCCGTGATCGCGCTCGAGCTGCTCGCGCGCGGCGACTGGAAGGGCGTCGGCGTCCTCGGCCCGGAGGCGTTCCCGGCGCGACCCTTCCTCGACAAGCTCGCCGAGTACGGCTCGCCGCACGGCGTCCTCGAGCTCGAGCCGTAGTCCCCGTTGGCCACGGCGGCAACGGCCATCTGGCGCTCTGCACGAGAGGGCGCGATCATGGCTCCGTGCGGAGGAGGCGGGAACGAGCCACCCTCGACGACGTCGTCGAGTACCTCCGCGGCATTGCCACTATCCTGATGGAGATCGATGCCAAGCTCGAAGCCCTCGGTCGGGCGAACGGAGACGACGAAGATGAAGAAGAGAAAGAGGGATGACGATTTCGACGAGCTGATCGAGCGCGGGCGGGCTGCACGGCGGCAAATGCAGGAGATCATCGACCGCGTCGACGCACGGATGCAGGAACGGCAGGCCCGCAGCGAGCGAAGCCTGCTCCGCAGGCTCTTCGCCCGCTGATCGAGCCGGTTCACTCCGCTGTCGATGAGTTCCGGCCTCGTTCGTCGTCTCTACGACGTGCGCACTAGGATCGACCCGTGCCAGTGGTGAGGCTCCGCGCCCCGCTCTCCGAGCTCGCGGGCGGCAACCGCGAGCTCGAGCTCGAGGGCTCGACGGTCGCGGAGGTGCTCCGCGCGCTCGAGCGGGCGCACCCCGAGACGAGAGGGTGGATCCTCGACGAGCGGGGGCTGATCCGTGAGCACGTCAACGTGTTCGTGAACCGCGACTACGGACGGGAGGACACGGCGGTCGGTGCGGGCGACCGGCTGCACGTGATCCCCGCGATATCGGGAGGGTGAGATGACGGAGCTCCTCGTCGGGACGAAGAAGGGCCTCTTCCGGCTGGAAGGCGAGCCGGGAGCCGCGTTCGACGTCACCGGCCGCTGGTTCGCCGGCGAGCCGGTCGAGTTCGCGGTGCGCGACTCGCGCACGGGCAGGACGTTCGCCTGCGTGACGTCGGCGTTCTACGGCCCGAAGCTCTTCTGGTCGGACGACCTCGCGGGCGAGTGGCAGCAGGCCTCCGGCGTCGAGCTCCCCGAGGGGACGGAGAAGCCGCTCGAGCGGCTCTGGTCGGTCGTGCCGGGTGAGGAGGACGGGCTCCTCTACGCGGGCGGCGCTCCAGGGGTGCTCTTCGAGAGCCGCGACGGCGGCGAGACGTGGGCGCTGAACCAGGGCTTCTGGGAGCAGCCGACCCGGCCCGACTGGAGCCCGGGAGCGGGCGGGATGTGCATGCACTCGATCGCGACCTGGCCGGGTGACCCGTCGCGGATCGCGCTCGCGATCTCGGCGGTCGGTGTCTGGCTCTCCGACGACGGCGGGCAGACGTGGCGGAACGGGAACAAGGGCCTGTACCCCCGCTACATGCCCGAGGAGGCGCGCGAGGACACGCTCACGCTCTGCGTCCACAACATGCACCGCGCGCCGAAGCGACCGGAGCGCCTGTTCATGCAGTTCCACGGCGGCGTCTACCGCTCGGACGACGCGGGCGAGAGCTGGAGCTCGATCGCGGACGGGCTCCCCTCGGACTTCGGGTTCCCGCTGGTCATCGACCCCGACGACCCCGACAGCGCATACGTCATCCCGCTCGTCGCCGACATGGATCGCGTTACCCCGGAGGGCAGCGTGCGCGTGTACGAGACGCGCGATGCGGGCGGGACGTGGATCGAGCGCGGCGACGGGCTCCCCTCGGAGAACGCCTACCTCACGATCCTGCGCCAGGCGTTCTGCGGCGTCGGGTCGGGGCCGACGATGGGCCTCTACTTCGGCGCGACGTCCGGCGACGTCTTCGGGTCGGGCGACGCCGGGCGGACGTGGTTCACGGCGGCCACGAAGCTTCCGCCCGTGCACTCCGTGCGCGCGACGTAGGGGAGCGGGGGTCAGTCGATCCCGCGGCTCTCGATCCGCCTCGCGGCGATCCGACAACTCACGCGCGTCTCGCCCGGACGGTGCCACGGGTAGGAGTCGAGCCCCGCGTACTTCTTCGCGAGCCGGTCTATCTGCTCGTTCGCGCCCTCCCCGGAGAGCGTCACCGTGCCGTCGATCGCGATCCAGCGATACGGGTCCGAGGGGTCGATCACGACGAGCGAGACGCGCGGATCGTTCGCCAGGTAGCGCGGCTTCGCCCGCGGCCAAGCGGTGTTGAACGAGACGCCCTCGTCGTCGACGTCTACCCACACGACCGTCGAGTGCGGCGACCCGTCCGGCCGAAGGTCGGTGACGACGCCCACGAACGGGCTCTCGAGGAACGCCCGCTCCGCTTCCGTGAGCCGCTTCACGAGATCGCGATCATGCGGTCGATTGCCCCCCGCGCCCGCTCGGCGATCTCCGGCGGCACCGTGACCTCGTACTTCCAGTCACGGAGCGAGTCGCGCAGCTTGGGGAGGGTGATCATCTTCATGTAGCGGCAGATCGCCTTCTCGGAGATCGCCTCGAACCGCTTCTCGGGCGCCTCCTTCGCCAGCCGGTGGAGGATCCCGGTCTCGGTCGCGACGAGGAAGCGCTCCTTCGGCGAGGACTTCGCGAACTTGACCATCCCCTCGGTCGAGAGGATGTGCATGTTGTCGCCGCCGAAGGCCATGCACTGGCTCGCGCAGCCGCACTCCGGGTGGACGAGGAACTCGGCGTCGGGGTTCTCGGACTGCAGGCGCGTGATGTCCTGTGGCCGGATTCCCGCGTGGACGTGGCACTCGCCCATCCAGATCCGCAGCGTGCGTCCCGTCACCCGCTCGAGCCAGAGGCCGAGGTACATGTCCGGGAGGAAGAGGATCTCCGTGCCTTCGGGAATCGCGTCGATGACGCCCTTCGCGTTCCCCGACGTGCAGCAGTAGTCGGACTCCGCCTTCACCTCGGCGGTCGTGTTCACGTAGGAGACGACGACCGCTCCCGGGTTCTCCGCCTTCCAGGCGCGCAGCTGGTCGGCGGTGATCGAGGACGCGAGCGAGCAGCCCGCGTCGAGGTCGGGGATGAGGACCGTCTTCTGCGGGCTGAGGATGGCCGCGGTCTCGGCCATGAAGTGGACGCCGCAGAAGACGATCGCGTCAGCCTCCGTCGCCGCGGCCTCGCGGGAGAGGCCGAGAGAGTCGCCGACGAAGTCCGCGACGTCCTGCACCTCGGGCACCTGGTAGTTGTGGGCGAGGATGACCGCGTTCCGCTCGGCCGCGAGCGCTCGGATCTCCCCTTGCATCGTCGTGATCTCGTCAGCGGTGAGCTGCGCGGTCGTCATACGAGCTCCAGCGAGACGTCGAGGGAACGGGCCGAGTGGGTGAGCGCGCCGACGGAGATCTCGTCCACCCCCGTCTCCGCGACCGAGCGGATGTTCTCGAGGGTGACCCCGCCCGACGCCTCGAGCCTCACCCTCCCGCCCGCGACGGCGACAGCGGCGCGAAGCTCGTCGAGGGTCATGTTGTCGAGGAGGATGGCGTCGACGCCCGTGGCGAGCGCCTCCCGCACCTGGTCGAGCGTCTCGCACTCGACCTCGACCGGGAGCTCCGTCAGCGCGCGGACGCGCTCGACCGCCCGCGCGATCGACCCGGCCGCGCGGAGGTGGTTGTCCTTCACGAGCACGGCGTCGTCGAGGCCGAAGCGATGGTTCTTCCCGCCCCCGCAGGCGACGGCGTACTTCTCGAGCGCGCGCAGCCCGGGTGTCGTCTTGCGCGTGTCGAGGACGGCCGCGCCCGTGCCGGCGACCGCGTCCGCGTAGCGCCTCGTCAGCGTGGCGACGCCGGAGAGGCGGCCGAGGAAGTTGAGCGCGACGCGCTCGCCGGTCAGGATCGCCTGCTCGCTGCCGCTCACGCGCGCGACCACCGCCGGCACGTCCGCGACGGCGGTGCCCTCCTCGACGAGCGCCTCGAAGCGCACGTCGTCGTCGAGCGCCCGGAACACCGCCTCGGCGACGGCGAGGCCGCACACGACGCCGGGCTCCTTCAGCAGGATCTCCGCCGTGCCGACGGCCTCCGCGGGAACGGTCGCCTCCGTGGTGACGTCTCCCGTCCCGACGTCCTCGGCGAGGGCCGCCTCGACCGCCTGCTGGATCGCGTCCGTCGTCACTGCCAGTCCTCGAGCGCCGGCTCCGCGCCGGGGCGGAGGACGACGTGAGCCTCGAAGTCCTCGCTCTCCGCCGGGAAGTCGGAGCGGAAGTGCGACCCCCTGCTCTCCTCGCGCGCGAGCGCCGAGCGAGCGATCAGCCGCGTGAGGAGGTGCGGCGCGTCGAGGAGGCGCGAGAGCCCCTCCGCATCGCGGATCAGCCCGCAGTCCCGCCACAGCCGGTGCCGGATGTCGGGCGTCACGGGCTCGACCTCCGGCGGCTCCGGCGTCTCCGGCAGGCGGGCCGGGAGCCCCGGCTGCTCGAGCGCGGAGAGCGCGGCCCGGCGCCCGAACACAAGGCACTCGAGGAGCGAGTTCGACGCGAGCCTGTTCGCCCCGTGGACTCCGGTCGCGGCGCACTCGCCCGCCGCGTAGAGGCCGGGGAGCTCGGTGTGCCCGTGGAGGTCGGTGACGATGCCGCCCACCGTGTAGTGCGCCGCCGGCGCGACCGGGATCGGCGTCTCTGCGGGGTCGTAGCCCTCCTCGAGCAGGCTCCCCATGAGCGCCGGGAAGCGGCCGCGGTCGATCCGGCGGAGGTCGAGGAGGACGGTGCCGCGTGCCGCGATCTCGCGCGCGACGACGTCACGCGGGGCGAGCTCGTCGGTGAAGCGCCGGCCGTGCTCGTCGAGCAGCAGCGCGCCCTCGCCGCGCAGCGCCTCGGAGAGCAGGAGCGACGAGTGGACGAGCGTCGTCGGGTGGAACTGCACGAACTCGAGGTCGGCGAGCGCCGCGCCGGCCCGGTACGCGGCCGCCATCCCCTCGCCGACGGAGCCGGCGGGATTCGTCGTCCGCTCCCAGAGGGCCGCCGCTCCGCCCGTCGCGATGAGCGTCGCGCGCGCGGCGATCGGGCGCAGGTCGGTGACGATCCCGACACACCGGTCGCCGCTTCGCCACACGGAGACCATCCGCTCGCCCTCGGCCACCGTGATGCGGGGGTGCTCGAGGACGCGCTCGGCGAGCAGGCGCGCGACACGGTCGCCCGTCGCGGCGCCACCGGCGTGGACGACGCGCCGGCGGCTGTGCCCGCCCTCGAGCCCGAGCCCGTCGTCGAAGTCGACGCCCAGCTCGATCAGATCGCGGATGCGGGCAGGGGCCTCGCCGGTGAGGGCCTCGACCGCGCTCGGCCGGCAGAGCCCGCGGCCGGCGCGGAACGTGTCCTCCGCGTGCAACTCGGGAGAGTCGTCGTCCCCCATCGCCGCCGCGATGCCCCCCTGGGCGAGCAGGCTCGACGAGTAGAGGAGCGGCCCTTTCGTGACCACGAGGACGTCGCCCTCGCTCGCGGCGCAGAGCGCGGCGAAGAGCCCCGCGACCCCGCCGCCGACGACGACGAGAGCGAGCTCGCCCTCCCGGTCCGGCTCGTAGCCCTCCGTCATGGTAGTTTTCGCCTCAGAGTCGATAACCTCCGTGCACGAGTCTAGCACCCCACCGGTTCCCCAGACGCACGTCGCGCTCGCAGTCGTCTTCCAGGTTCGCGGCGGCGAGTTCTGCGTGCTCCTCTGGCAGCGGGCGCGCGAGCCGTTCCAGGGCACGTGGTCGCTCCCGGGCGGCGTGCTCGGCCCCGACGAGAGCCTCGAGGCGTCGATCCTCCGCCACCTCGCCACGAAGGTGGACGTGCGCGAGGTCGCCCACCTCGAGCAGCTCGGGACGTGGAGCGATCCGAGCCGCCACCCCGGGCGGCGCGAGCTCGCGACCGCGTACCTCGGGCTCGTCCCGCTCGGCATCGACCCGCGGGTGCCGCCCGACACGCGCTGGCACCCGGTGGACGAGCTCCCGCCCACCGCCTTCGACCACGGGGCGATCGTCGTCGCGGGCCGGGAGCGCCTCCAGGGCAAGCTCTCGTACTCGAACATCGCCTTCGCCCTCGCGGCGGAGACGTTCACGCTCGCCGAGCTCCGGGACGTCTACGAGGCCGCCCTCGGGTACGAGGTCTCGGCGACGAACCTCAAGCGCGTGCTCGTCCGGCGCGGCGCCATCGAGCCCGTCGGCGAGCGGCGCGCGCACGGGCCGGCCGGCGGCCGCCCCGCCGCGCTCTTCCGCTTCCGGGCCCGCCGGCTCGAGGTCACGGATCCGTTCGCCGTCCTCCGGCCGCCCGGCTGAGGCGCGGGAGCCGCCGACCTCAAGGAGAGCCCCCGCCGAGCCGACAACTCGTCACATGCGGCACGTTCGTCTGTGGCTCCTCGTGATCGCCCTCGCCAGCCTCGCGGCCGAGGCCGTTGCAGCCGCGGCCGTCTTCTGGCGCGGCAACCCCTCGCGGTAGCCCGACCCGACAGCGAAAGGGCCCTGCGGCAGGGCCCTTTCGCATTCGCACGCGACAGCTTCTCCTCAGAGTGCGAGCGCCGGCTCGGCCGCCTCTGCGGGCTCGTACGTCGGGCCGTAGCCGAGGAGCCGGGCGACGGGCGCCCCGAGCGCGAGCCCGAGCCGCTGCATCCAGACGGGCGGGAAGGGAAGCCGCACGTCGTCGAAGTGGTACTTCGCGATCGCGGCGAGGCGCACCGGGTTGGGCATGCCCTTGCGGTTCGTCTTGCCGTCGTTCGCGAGCGCGAACATCGTCTCGATCAGCCGCTCGAAGCGGAGCGCCGGGCGCACCTCGCAGCGGAACCGCGCCCGCGTGTCTCCCGCGTTCCGGAACGTGTGGGCCGTCCCGGGCTCGACGACGACCTTCTCGCCCGCGCCGGCGACGATCGTCTTCCCGCCCGCCTCGAACTCGATCGTCCCCTCGAGGATCTCGAAGACCTCGGTCTGGAACGGATGCATGTGGGCGGCCGCGACGAACCCGTCCGGCTCGATGACCGCCTCGACGAGCACGTACTCGCCGTTCGTCTCGGAGGCCGACGTGACGAAGTGCAGGGTCTCGCCGGTGACCGGGTTGTGGAGGATGTCTCCGCTGCGGATCATGTCTGTCTCCTTCTTGCGGTGGGATGGGGTGCGTTCGATCCGAGCGGATCTTCGGCGCGCCGAGCTCGCCGCGCGGTTCGGCGGGCAGGCGTCCCGGGGTGCGGCGCGCCGCACTCTTCCCCGAGCTACGCGGCCAGCCGGAGGAGCGCGGTCACGGAGGCGGCGACGACCATCGCCCCGACGAGCGGGAGCCCGCGCCAGAGCGCGATCCCGGCCGCGACGACCCCGGGGACGCGCGCGTCCACGCTCAGCTCCTCTCCGCTCGCCACCGTCTGGGTGACCACGAGCGCCGTCAGCATCACGGGCGCGAGCAGGTCGACGACGGCCTGGGCGCGGTGAGGGAGCGGCCTGCGGCCGAGGAAGACGGGGCCGGCGGCCTTGAGGAGCACCGTCGCGGCGCCGACGACGGCGACGACGATCCAGGCGTCGCTCACCGCCGGAGCCCCAGGAGACATGCGAGCGAGGCTGCGACGATCGGGAGGCCGGCCGGGAGCACGGGGATCAGCACGACCGTGATCACCGCCGCGAGCGCCGCGGCCTCGGCCGCGCGACGATCCCGGACGTACGGCACGAGGAGGGCGAGGAAGAGCGCGGCGAAGGCGGCGTCGAGCCCGAGCGACCGGGGGTCGCCGAGCGCGTCGCCGAGGACGGCGCCGACGGCCGTGCTCGATACCCAGAGGACGTACAGCAGGAGGCCGGCGCCGACGAGGATCGCCCACTCGAAGCGCCCGCTCCTCCCGGAGAGCGCCCACGACTCGTCGACGATGAGCTGCGCCTCCGCGAGGCGCCGGGGCCGTCCGCCGGGGAAGATCGAGGCGACGGCGATGCTCATCGCCGCGTACCGCGCGTTCAGGAACACCGCCGCGAGGATCGCCGCGACGACGCCGCCTCCCGAGTCGAGGACGGACGCCGCCGCGAACTGCGCCGACCCCGCGAAGGTCGTCGCGGACATGGTCACCGCCGCGGCCGCGCCGAGCCCGGCCGCCTCCGCGAAGACGCCGAACGTGATCCCGAAGAGCAGCGGCCCGGGCGCGAGCGGCAGCGCCGCCCGGACGCCGTCGGCGATCCGGGTCGGGCCGTGCGGCTCGGGCTCCACCGGGCAACCTTAGACAGCTGCAGGCGGTCGTTCTTGAGACAATCCGGGCGTGAAGATCGCCATCAGCGGTGCGTCGGGCCTCATCGGCCCGGCGCTCATGTCCGCCTTCGAGTCCGACGGGCACGAGGTTCTCCGGCTCGTTCGGCGGGAGCCCGCCGGCCCCGGCGAGGTCGCGTGGGATCCGGCGCAGGGCGACATCGACGCGGCGGCGCTCCAGGGCGTGGACGCGATCGTCAACCTGAGCGGCGCCACCATCGGCGAGCGGTGGACCGACGCGCGCCGGCGCGAGATCCTCGACTCCCGCGTGCAGGCGACCGAGCTCCTCGCGCGGACGGCCGCGCAGCTCGACGCGCGACCCTCGCTGCTCGTGACGGCGGGCGGGATCGGGATCTACGGCGACCGCGGCGACGAGATCCTCACCGAGAGCTCGGAGCTCGGCTCGGGCTTCCTCGCGGAGGTCGCCAAGGCGCACGAAGCGGCCGCCGAGCCGGCCCGCGAGGCCGGGGTGCGCGTGCTCGCGTACCGCCAGGGCATCGTGCTCTCGCGGAAGGGCGGCGCGCTCCAGAAGATGCTCACGCCGTTCAAGCTCGGCCTCGGGGGGAGAGTCGGCAGCGGAAGGCAGTACTGGAGCTGGGTCTCGCTCGAGGACGTCGTGGCCGCGTACCGGTTCGCGCTCGCAAGCGATCTCGCCGGAGGCGTCAACCTCACGTCGCCGAACCCGGTCACGAGCGCGCAGTTCACGAAGGCCCTCGGACGCGCGCTCGGACGCCCGACGGTCTTCCCGCTCCCCGCGGTCGCCGTCCGAACGCTGTTCGGGGAGATGGGCGAGGCGACGCTGCTGGAGGGACAGCGCGCGCTTCCCGCGCGCCTGCTGGACGCGGGCTTCGAGTTCGCGTATCCCGAGATCGACGACGCCTTGCGCGCCGCGCTCGCGCACTGACGCCGTCCACCACAATGCGGGAGTGCCCGCCCTCGAGACGCTCGGCTGGGACGACGCCTGGAGCGTCGCGTTCGAGCCGTTCCGGGCCGAGGGCCTCGAGCCGGGCCGGATCGCGATCCCGCACCGGGGCGCGTACGACGTCCTGACGGAGCGCGGCGAGGTCCGGGCGCGCGTCGCAGCGCGCCTGCGCCGGACGGTCGACGTCACGGAGCTGCCCGTCGTCGGCGACTGGGTCGCGCTCGGCGAGAAGGACGAGATCGCGGGCGTCCTGCCCCGGCGGACGAGGTTCTCCCGGCGCGCGGCGCACGATCCCGACTCCGACTCCGTCCGCGAGCAGGTGGTCGCGGCGAACGTCGACGTCGTGTTCATCACCTTTCCTCTCGGCGACGACCTCGACCCCCTGATCCTCGAGCGCTACGTGACGCTCGCGCTCGAGAGCGGAGCGCGGCCGGTGATCCTCCTGACGAAGGCCGACCTCGAGAGCGACCCGGAGGCGGTGGCCGGCGAGCTCGCCGGGGTCGGCGGGGAGATTCCCGTCCACACGGTGTCCGTGCGCACGGGCCGTGGGATGGAGCAGGTCCGCGCGCACCTCGCTCCCGGTGTCACGGGCGCCCTCCTCGGGCCGTCGGGCGCCGGGAAGTCCACCCTCGTGAACGCGCTCGTCGGCGACGACGACCTCCTCGCCACGGGCGAGGTGCGTGGAGACGGCACGGGGAGGCACACGACGACGAGGCGCCAGCTCGTCCTCCTCCCGGGCGGAGGGCTCGTCATCGACAACCCGGGGATGCGCGAGGCGCACCTCTGGCTCGCGGACGAGGGGCTCGAGGAGGCCTTCGAGGACATCGTCGTGCTCGCCGCGGAGTGCCGCTTCACGGACTGCCGGCACGAGGTCGAGCCCGGCTGCGCCGTCCAGGCAGCCGTCGCCGACGGCCGCCTCGCGCCCGACCGCTGGCAGCGCTTCCTCGCCCTCCGACGCGAGCTCGAGGAGCTCGAGGAGCGGCTCGTCCGGCGTGAGCGCCGCTCCCGGAGGGGCCGGCCCGAGGCGTAGCGCCCGCGCTACAGCCCCGGGAGCGAGAGTCCGATACCGAGGGTGCGGAGCGCCGCTCCGCGAGGGAAGGCCCGCGTCAGCGAGAATCTCGTACGGATGCACGGAGAGCCGATCAGCCCCGAGCTCGCGCTCGTCGACCCCGAGCTCGCCGCGCGTGCCCGCGCCTCGCTCCCCGCGCCGACGGCGAGCGTCCGCTCGCTGCCTCGAGCGGCGCCTGCGGCGGCGGCGCCGGAGCGCCACTACCCCGCCTGGGCACGGGTGACCGCCGCGCTCTGGCTCGTCGTGCTCGGGATCCTCATCGGCGGCGCCGCGATCCCGCACGCCCAGGACCAGCCGCGGGTGATCCCGAAGGACGAGGACCCGGTAGCGACCGTCTGCGAGCCCGAGCAGCCGAGCCCGGCGATCCCGCCGCCCTCGTTCGGCCAGCCCTGATCCCGCGCGCGGCCTCGCGCTACACTTCCGCCTCCGCGGGGCTATAGCTCAGCTGGGAGAGCGCCTGGATCGCACCCAGGAGGTCGGCGGTTCGAGTCCGCCTAGCTCCACCTCCAAACCCGCTGATGAAGCGCATCGGCGCCGAGGCGGGCGCGACCCGACCCGCTAGCCCCTCGAGTCGAAAGCGCGTCGTGCAGGCGCTCGAGCCCGACGCCGAAAGCGCCCCAGATCGGCAGGTAGTCGAGCCTGACAAGGCCGTCGCCGATGGCGAGTCGCGCCCCACGGTAGTCCCACGGGGCTGAGCCGACGAGACGCCGGAGGAGGCGCCCCGCTGAATGTTCGACGCCGAGGATGCCGACGCCGTAGACGGACGCGCGAAGCGCGAGCGGCCGACCGCGGATCCGATCGTGCACGGGCTCGAACAGGGGCTGCGCGAGCCCGTACACGGGAGCGTTCAGGAGGCTGCTCGGGCGTCGGCGGCCCGTGTGGAGCCAGACGAAGAGCGAGTCGAGCACCCAGCCCGCCACCCCGTACACGAGGAAGCGCTCGGCTGCAGTGGGGCCGCCTCCCCGCTTCATCGTGGGAACGACGGGTATCGCACCTCGGTGTCCGCTCCCACGCACCCACCGAAGCTCACACGTGGGCGGGGATCGAGGCGCCGGCGGCGAGTAGCACCTCTTCGACCGCTCGAAGGATGACCACGTTCTCGTCGGGGAGCGCCGTCGTCACGCGCATGAACCCGGAGCCGAGTCGAGCTTCCCCGAGCGGCTTTGCCAGGATCGAGCGCTCACGAAGCCCCTCGGCGACCACCTGCGCGTCGAGCGGTGCGAAGTCGGCGAGGAAGAAGTACGTGACGGTCGGAAACGTCCGCACGCCGAGCCGTTCCAGCCCGTGGGCGAGCTCCCGTGCCCACTCCTTGAGGTCGGCGAGGCGACGCTCGAGCTCGCCCTGGTGCTCGAGCGTGGCGAGCGCGGCGGCCTGGCTCGGTCGAGCGAGCGGATACGCGTCGTTGCTGCCGTTGAGCTCGGCGGCCAGCTGCTCGGGCGCGACCGCGTAACCGACCCGGAAGCCGGCGAGGCTGTGCGCCTTCGAGAACGTCCGCGTCACGATCAAGTTGTCGTGCTCGGGGACGAGCGAAGCGACGGACGTGCCGCCGAGGTCGATGAAGGCCTCGTCGACGAGAAACCAGACGTCCGGGTGCCTGCGAAGCAGGCTCGGGAGGGGACCGACGTCGAAGACACCACCGTTCGGGTTGTTCGGGTTGACGATCGCGACGAGCGTCGTCCCCTCGGGGATCTCGAGCTCCGCGAGATCGAAGCCGAAGTCCGCTTCCGGGAGCAGCTGCGTCTCGGTGTAGTCGCCCGCTATCTCGGGGAAGAGGCTGTACGTGGGCGTCAGCAGGTGCACCTGACTACCGAGCCGCGTGAACAGCTGGCGCAGGATCAGCTCCGAGCCCGAGTTGAGGTGCAGGAGGCTCTCGCGAACGCCCAGCCGAGCGGCGATCGTCCGCCGGAGCGGAGCCGAGAAGGCCTCGGTGTAGTGGTTGCTGCGCGGCAGCTCTCGCCCGGCGGCCTCGATCGCCTCGGGCAGAGGGGGGAGCGGGTTCTCGCACAGGAGAAGAGTGATGCCCTCGAACCCGGCCGCGCCCTTTTCTGTGAGCGACGAACGCATGGGTCCTCCTTTGGGCCCAGCGTCGCAGACGGGGGCGAGTCACGCGTCGGTGTGGACACGGATCCACGAATGCGGCCTTGCCGCGTGAACAACGGCTCAGGCGAAGAGCGCCGTGACGAGGAGCAACGCAAGGCCCACCCCGAAGGCAAAGGTCTGCACGAGCTTCTCGCGCATGACGAGCTGCCGCTCGGGTGGCCTCTCGCACTGCACCGGAGAAGTGATCTGCGGGATGAGGTCGGCTGCGGCGATGTAGACGAAGTTGCCTGCCGCGAACGGGAGGAGGAGCGAGACGTCGACTGCGCCGGAGAGCACGAAGGCGAGCACCCCGCCAGCGAGGAAGGTGAGAGCCGACGCGAGGTTGTAGACGAGGGCCGCGCGGGTCTTCCATCCGCTGTGGACGAGGATTCCGAAGTCGCCGAGCTCCTGCGGCACCTCGTGGGCGGCTGCGACGAGCCACGTCGTGACCCCCACGCGGAAGTCGATGACGAATGCAGCGCCCACGCCCAATCCGCCGAGGAAGTTGTGCAGGCCGTCTGCGACCAGGATCAGGTAGCCGAGCGGTGCGTGCTCGCTCACCTGCCGGTGGCAGTGGTGCCAGTGCAGGTACTGCTCGAGGATGAAGAACGCCGCGAAGCCGCCGACGAGCGACGCGTAGACCGAGAGCTCGTTGCCCGACTGCTCGACCGCCTCGGGAAGCATGTGGAAGAACGCACCACAGAGCAGCGACCCGGCTGCGAGTGCGACGAGCGGCGTGAGCAGACGGGCGAGGGCTCGCTCGGACACGAGCGTCGTGACGCCCCCCACCAGCGCGAGCGCGCTCATCGCCAGTCCGAAGACGACGATCCAGCCGACCGTCGACGTGATCGATGTCTCCTATTCGGAGCCGTCGCCTCGCGAGGCTTGGTGCGGCCGTCGCCACCGAGCCGGCGAGTGGACGCGCCACGGCATGCGCGTCGACGACCCGGGCGCCATCCTCAGCTGGCCTGCGGGGCTCCGGACGTCGGTGATCCGGAGCTCGTCTTGTGCCCGTGCCCGACGTGGGGCTCCCGGAAGAGCCGGTAGCCCTCGAGCGCGACCGTCAGCGCAGCGAGCACGAACGGCAGTGCGAGCAGGGAGTACTCCCAGCCTTCGAGCCCTCGTGAGATCCACGTCGCGGCCACGACGAAGAGCGAGAAAGGCGCCGCGGCGGCGAGCAGGGCAAGCGCGATCGCGGAGTTCCGGTCCATAGGCCCTTCGGCTCCCGGTGCCGCCGGAGACGTGAGCGCGGCGGGCAACTCCGTGCGCACCGCCTCGGCACCCGGCCCGTGCACCGCCTTCTTCGGATCCAGCGCGAGCGCGACGTCGTCGAGACCGGTCCGCTCGACCGAGAGACTCACGAGGAGGGCTCCATGGTCGACATCGGCGACGTACTGCCAGGGAACGGCGACTCTCCGATGGATGAGCGGCGGCAGGGCGCCCGTGTCGACGAGCAGGAACAACTCCCCGTCCCGCTCCACGAGCCCGAGCCCGACACCCGTGTGCACACGGTCGACCGTTCGGATCTCGTAGTCCTCGAGCCCTTCGGAGGCTGCACCCGTGGCAGGCAGCTCGTATGTCCAATGAGCAGGTTTCATCATCTAGAGCGTCCGTCACCGCGTGCGCGCACACATCGGAGACGGCGCTGACCCCCCTATCGGGAAAGCCGCAACCGACCGAGTGCCGTGTTCCCCTCTACAGCTTCAGCAGCGCCCCTTGACCGGCCGGGAGCCAGAGCGTGCCGCCCTTGCCGAGCGGCTCGAGGGATCGATCGACGGGTGAGACGCGTCGGACCGTTCCGCTCCGAGCGGTCAGCGTCACCTTCGCGGATCGTGTCAGGTCGAGGTTCACGACCATCGCATAGCTCCCGCCCTTGCGATCCCCGAGCTCTCCCACCATCACGCGGGTCGTCGCCTTGACCGACGTGAAGAGCTTCCCCGGCAGACGCGGCAGGCTCGCCGCCGGTGCCGGCGTGGAGAAGTAGACGCCCCTCGAACGCAAGCCCACGAGGATCGGCTTCAGCGCCG
>CAZODN010000060.1:0-16156 GCA_964578545.1 uncultured Gaiellales bacterium | reverse complement strand
GCGTCGGCTCGCGCGAGATCGTGTCCGGGTCGCCGCCGGCGCCGAAGTGGTCGTAGCGGCCGAGCTTGAAGCCGGGGATGCCGTAGGCCGGGAAGCCGTAGAAGTGCTCGCCGTCGAGGCGGAGGTTGAAGACAGGCATCCTCGCGGGCGTGAAGAGCTCCGGCTGCGTCGGCTGGAACCAGGCGAGCGCCTGGCGCACGCCCCGTACCATCCCGTCCGGCAGCCGCGCGACGTCTTGCGACCACGCGCCGGCCGTGAGGACGAGCGTCTCTGCCTCGACCGCGCCGCGCTCGGTGCGCACGCGCACCCCGCTCGCCGTCTCCTCCCACCCCACGACGCGCTCGCGAGCGCGCACCGCGGCTCCCCGGGCGAGCGCGCCTGCCACGTGCGCGACGATCGTCCGCTCCGGGAGCACGAAGCCCGCGTCCGGCTGGTGCACGAAGTCCGACTCCGCCGGAAGCGCGTAGGCCGGGAAGCGCCGGGCGACCTCGCGGCCGCTCAGGACCTCGTGCCGGAGGTCGTGCTCGGCGCAGGAGCGGAGCACGCCCTCCAGGATCCCCTCACCTCCCTCGATCGCCCCGGTCACGTACAGGAGCTGCTCGCCGGCCTCGCTCTCGAGCTCGCGCCAGAGCTCGTACGCGCGCCGGAGCAGGGGCACGTAGTCCGGGTGCTCGAAGTACGCGAGGCGGATGATCCGGGTGAGGCCGTGGGAGGAGCCCCGGTCGTGGAGGACGTCGAAACGCTCGAGCCCGAGGACGCGCTTCCCCCGGCGGGCGAGGTGGTAGAGCGCGGCGCTCCCCATCCCGCCGACCCCGACGACGACGACGTCGTACCGCTCCATCGCCGCGTGACCCTACCCCAGGCTGGTTGAATGGCCGGGTGCCCCCGGTCGAGCAACTCGGAGACAACCGCGTCCGCCTGACGGTCGACGTGACGCCCGAGCAGGTGCGTCACGCCGTCGACCACGCGCTCGACGACCTCTCGGAGAGCGTCAAGATCCCCGGCTTCCGGAAGGGGAGGATCCCGAAGCAGGTGCTCGTCTCGCGGCTCGGGAAGGACCGCATCTACGCCGAGGCGGTCGACAGCCACATCGGCGGCTGGTTCTGGAACGCGGCGATGAAGAGCCGTCTCCGCCCCGTGACCGACCCCGCGTACGAGTTCGAGCTCCCCGGCACGGCCGACGAGCCGTGGAGCTTCACCGCCACCGTCGAGGTGCAGGCGCTCCCGGAGATCGTGGACTGGACGACGCTCGAGGTCCCCCGCATCGAGGCCGACGTGCCCGCGGAGTCGGTCGAGGCGGAGCTCGAGGCCCTGCGCGAGTCCGTCGCCGAGCTCGCGCCCGCCGGCGACCGTCCGGCGAGGGAGGGAGACACCCTCGTCGTCGACCTGATCGACTCGAAGGGCGAGGCGCAACGCGACACCGTCGTCGAGCTCGGCGGTGGGCGCATCGCTCCCGAGATCGAGGCGGCGCTCGTCGGCGCGAGGGCGGGCGAGACGAAAGAGGTCTCGTTCGAGCTCTCCGACGGGACGCGCTCCACGATCACCCTCGAGGTCCGCGAGGTGCAGGAGAAGGTGCTGCCGCCGATCGACGACGAGCTGGCGCGCGCGGCGAGCGAGTTCGACACCCTCGCCGAGCTCAGGGCGAGCATCGAGGCGACGCTCCGCGAGCAGCTCGACGCGGAGGTGGACGCCGCCTTCCGGATCGCCGCCGTGGACGAGCTCGTGCGCGCCTCGCAGGTCCAGCCCGCGCTCCCGCTCGTCCGCTCCCGGGCCGCCGACCTGCTGACGGGCTTCGCGCGCTCGCTCGAGCGCCGCGGGATCTCGCTCGAGACGTACATCGCGGCGAGCGGCGGGAGCGCCGAGGAGCTCCAGCGCCAGATGGTGATGGAGGCGGCGGTCTCGATCGCGCGCGAGCTCGCGCTCGAGGCGCTCGCCGAGCGCGCGGGAATCGAGGTCTCGGACGATGAGGTGAAGGCGTACCTGCGCGAGGAGGCGGACAGCGCCGGCGAGGACCCCGAGGCCCTCGTCGAGGACGTCTGGGCCCACGGGCAGCAGGAGTCGGTGCGCGAGGACCTGCGCCTGCGCGCCGCCCTCGACCGTCTCGTCGCCGACGTGAAGCCGATCGCGCCCGAGCTCGCCGAGGCGCGCGACAAGCTCTGGACACCCGACAAGGAGAAGCCGGCGGGCGAGACGAAGCTGTGGACCCCCGGCAGCAAGGAGACCGAATGAGCCCCCTGATTCCGATGGTCATCGAGCAGACCTCGCGCGGCGAGCGCTCGTTCGACATCTACTCGCGCCTGCTCAACGAGCGGATCATCTTCCTCGGAACGCCCATCGACGACCAGATCGCGAACCTCGTCGTGGCTCAGCTCCTCCACCTCGAGTCGGAGGATCCGGACAAGGACATCTCGATCTACATCAACTCGCCGGGCGGCATCGTGTACGCGGGCCTCGCGATCTACGACACGATGCAGTTCATCAAGCCCGACGTGCAGACCATCTGCGTCGGCATGGCGATGTCGATGGGGGCCGTCGTCCTCGCGGGCGGCACGCCGGGCAAGCGGAGCGCGCTCCCGCACTCGAAGATCCTCATCCACCAGGGCTCGGCGGGCTTCTCGGGCCAGCCGACGGACATCGAGATCCAGGCGAGGGAGGTAATCGCCCTCAAGCGGCTAATGGAGGAGATCATGTCCAAGCACACCGGGCAGACGATCGAGAAGGTGTCGAAGGACATGGATCGCGACTACTACATGACCGCTGCCGAGGCCAAGGACTACGGGATCATCGACAACGTGATCGAGCACCGCGCGTAGCGCATCCCCTTCCCCTGACCATGAAATCGGAGTAAAAGGAGACTCGTGGCTCGGGCGTCCGACGGCAACGAGCAGCTGCTCTGCAGTTTTTGCGGCAAGAGCCAGCGACAGGTCAAGAAGCTGATCGCCGGTCCAGGTGTCTACATCTGCGACGAGTGCATCGACCTCTGCAACGAGATCATCGACGAGGAGCTGACGACTCCGACCCAGCTCGACCTCGACAACCTCCCCAAGCCGCTCGACATCTACTCCGTGCTGAACGACTACGTCGTCTCGCAGGAGGAGGCGAAGCGCACGCTCGCGGTCGCGGTCTACAACCACTACAAGCGCGTGCGCATGGGGCAGGAGGACGCGGAGGTCGAGCTCCAGAAGTCGAACATCCTGCTCCTCGGCCCGACCGGCTGCGGCAAGACGCTCCTCGCGCAGACGCTCGCCCGCATCCTCAACGTCCCGTTCGCGATCGCCGACGCGACCGCGCTCACCGAGGCCGGCTACGTGGGGGAGGACGTCGAGAACATCCTCTTGAAGCTCATCCAGGCCGCCGACTTCGACATCAAGAAGGCCGAGACCGGGATCATCTACATCGACGAGGTGGACAAGATCGCGCGGAAGGCGGACAACCCGTCGATCACGCGCGACGTCTCCGGTGAAGGCGTGCAGCAGGCGCTCCTCAAGATCCTCGAGGGCACGGTCGCCTCGGTGCCCCCGCAGGGCGGGCGCAAGCACCCGCACCAGGAGTTCCTCTCGATCGACACGACGAACATCCTCTTCATCTGCGGCGGCGCCTTCGCCGGCCTCGACAAGATCATCGAGCGCCGAACGGGGAAGAACACGGTCGGCTTCGCCGCCGACGTCCGCTCCCGGAGCTCGCTGGAGAGCGCCGAGATCCTGAGCCAGGTGATGCCGGAGGACCTCATCACCTTCGGCCTCATCCCCGAGTTCGTCGGCCGCCTGCCGGTGGTCTCGGCGGTGCACCAGCTGACGCGCGAGAACCTCGTCGAGATCCTCACCGAGCCGAAGAACGCGCTCGTCCGCCAGTACCAGCGCTTCTTCGGGTACGACGAGATCGAGCTCGTCTTCACCGAGGACGCCCTCTGGGAGATCGCCGAGCACGCGCTCGCGCGCGAGACCGGGGCGCGCGGTCTCCGCTCGATCATCGAGCTCGCGCTCCTCGACGTCATGTTCGAGCTCCCGTCACGCACGGACGTCACGAAGTGCGTGATCACGAAGGAGACGATCTCGAAGGGCCTGAAGCCGACGCTCGTCACGAGCGCCGGCGCGCTCGACGACGGGCTCGACGAGCTCGCCGAAGAGACCGCGTAGGCTCTTTCCACAGGCCGCAGCGGCTCCTCCAGACAGGCCGGGGTAGACAGGCCGGGGTCAGACCCCGGGACGTGTCCGTTCGGGACAGGGCGGGAAGAGAGTCTCGCGGCCCGACGCCGCGGCCGCCATCCTCCGAGGATGGCTCGGAGACCACGGCTCGAGGCTGCCGGTGCGATGCATCACGTCGTCGCGAAGGCCGTCGCTGGACAGGCGCTCGTGCGCGACGACTACGACCGTCGCGCGCTCTGGGGTCGCCTCGCGCGCGCTGCCATGAAGTTCCGGTGGAGCTGTCTCGCGTACTGCTTCCTCGATACGCACTTCCACCTCCTCGTCGAGACTCCGGAGCCGAACCTGGGCGCCGGGATGCAGTGGCTGTGTGGTCGTTACGGGCAAGCGTTCAATCGGCGCCACTTGCGCTATGGCGCGGTCTTCGGGCATCGCTACTACTCGACGCCGATCTCGACCGACCGCCACCTCGCCTCGGCGGTCGTCTACGTCGCCCTGAACCCCGTCAGGGCCGGGATCGTCCGGCGTCCGGAGGAGTGGGGGTGGAGCAGCTACGCAGCGACTGTTGGGCTCGAGGATCCGCCGTCCTTCCTCGACGTCTCTTCGGTGCTACAGGTGGTCGACCGACGGCCGGACGTCGCTCGGCGGCTGCTTGCGGAGGCGGTCAACGAGACGCTGCGGGAGGACGAGCGCACCCGCTGTGCGGGAATAGGTGCTCTCTATTGACGCCTGGGGTCTGACCCCGGGCCTGTCCGTTTCGGCCGCCTGCGCGGGCGTGGTCGAGCGCCCCCCGGCGGCTGTCCTGTGGATACGTTCTCGCCGTGAGCTTCACGACCCGGCCGGAGTTGCGCGGCACCTTCGGGATGGTCGCGTCCACGCACTGGCTCGCAGCGCAGGCCGGCATGTCGGTCCTCGAGCGCGGCGGCAACGCGTTCGACGCCGCCGTCGCGACGGGCTTCGTGCTCCAGGTCGTCGAGCCGCACCTGAACGGGCCGGGAGGCGAGGTTCCCGCCGTCTTCTGGGCAGCCGAGCGCGGAGAGCCGCTCGTCCTCTGCGGCCAGGGCGTCGCGCCCGCCGCCGCGACGATCGAGCGCTACCGCGAGCTCGGCCACGACCTCGTCCCGGGGACGGGTGTCCTCGCCGCGTGCGTCCCGGGAGCCTTCGGCGGCTGGCTCCTCCTGCTCCGTGACTTCGGCACGTGGCGGCTCGCGGACGTCCTCGAGCTCGCGATCGGCTACGCCGAGCACGGCTACCCGCTCCATCCCCGCATCCGCTCTACGATCGAGGCGAACGAGGCGCTCCTCCGCGAGTGGCCCGCCTCGCGCGAGCTCTACCTGCCGCCGCCCGAGCCGGGAGCCCTCTTCCGCAACCCCGCGCTCGCGCGCACGTACCGCCGGATCGTCGAGGAGAGCCGGGGCGGCTCGCGGGAGGAGGAGATCGAGCAGGCGCGCGCGGCCTGGTACGACGGCTTCGTCGCGGAGGAGATCGACCGCTTCTGCGCCGCGGAGGGAGGACTGCTCACCGGCGACGACCTGCGCGCCTGGGAGGCGACGCTCGAGCGCCCGGCGACCTTCGACTACCGCGGCCTCACCGTCTGCAAGACGGGGCCGTGGGGCTCGGGGCCGGTCGCGCTCCAGCAGCTCTCGCTGCTCGCGGGCTTCGACCTCGCCGAGCTCTCGGAGGCCGAGCTCGTCCACGTCGTCACCGAGTGCGCGAAGCTCGCGTTCGCGGACCGCGACGCCCTCTACGGAGACGCGGACGTGCGGCTCGACATCCTCCTCTCCGAGGAGTACGCGTCCGCGCGGCGCGCGCTCGTGGGAGAGGAGGCATCGGCCGCGTACCGGCCCGGCTTCGGGCGCCTTCCGCGCCTCCACGACGCTTCGACGGCGCCGGGAGCGGGTGAGCCGGGCCGCGGTGACACCGTGCACCTCGACGTCGCGGACCGGTTCGGGAACCTCGTGTCCGCGACCCCGAGCGGCGGCTGGCTGCAGAGCTCGCCGGTGATCCCCGCACTCGGCTGGCCGCTGGGCACCCGCGC
Source organism: uncultured Gaiellales bacterium (assembly GCA_964578545.1). Lineage (GTDB taxonomy): Bacteria > Actinomycetota > Thermoleophilia > Gaiellales > Gaiellaceae > GMQP-bins7. Next base: position 9,976 of record CAZODN010000060.1, on the reverse strand, counting down.
GCAGATGTTCTGGCTCGAGGAGGGTCTTCCGTCGTCGCTCCGGCCGGGGGCGCGCCCGCGGACGACCCTGTCGCCCGGCCTCGCGCTCCGAGACGGCGAGCCCTACCTCGCCTGGGGAACGCCCGGCGGCGACCAGCAGGAGCAGTGGGCGCTGCACGCGTTCCTCCGTCACGTCGACCTCGGGATGAACCTGCAGGAGGCGATCGACGCACCCGAGTTCCACACCGACCACCTGATCTCGTCCTTCTTCCCGCGAGGCATCGAGCCGAGGTCGCTCGCGCTCGAGGCGCGGTTCTCCTCGCGAACGGTCGCCGACCTCCAGCGGCGCGGGCACGAGGTGACGCTCCACCCCCCATGGTCGCTCGGCCGGGTCTCGGCGGTGGCACGCGAGCCGGACAGCCTCCTCCGCGCGGGGGCGAACGCGCGCGGGATGCAGGGCTACGCGGTCGGGCGATGAGCGATCGGACGCGCGCCTACTCCTGGGAGGACCCGCACGACTTCCTCGAACGCGTCGCGGGGATCTCGGGGCTCGACGTCATGCGGCGAATGGCCGCCGGCGAGCTGCCGCAGCCGCCGATCGCGGAGACCCTCGGCTTCCGGCTCGTCGAGGCCGAGCCAGGCCGCGCCGTCTTCGAGTGCGAGCCCGCCGACTTCCACTACAACCCGATCGGCACCGTTCACGCCGGGCTCCCCTCGGCGATGCTCGACTCGGCGATGGGGTGCGCCTTCGTGACGACCCTCGACGCGGGCGTCCGCTGGACGACGCTCGAGCTGAAGGCGAACTTCACGCGACCGATCACGGTCGAGACCGGGACGATCCGCTGCATCGGGACGGTCGTGCACCCGGGTCGTAGGGTCGCCACCACCGAAGCCCGCATCGAGGACGGCGCGGGCCGTCTGCTCGCCCACGCGACGAGCACGATCCTCGTGCTCTCGCGCTGATCCCGCTACGCTGCGGCTCGTGACGCGCGACGAGAGAGGCGCCCCCGTGTCCCCGGTAGCCGGGCGGCCTCGTCGCGTGTAGGCGACGAGCGCCGCAGCGTCTCCTCCATAGACTCCCGCGCGATGGATTCGCTGTACAGGCCCGAGGGCGTCGAGCAGTGCTGGCAGGAGACCTGGGAGGCCGAGGGCCTCTACCGGGCGGGCGCGGGCGCGCGCCGCGACGAGACGTACGTCATCTGCGTCCCCCCGCCGAACGTGACGGGCGAGCTCCACATGGGGCATGCGCTGAACGGTGCGATCCAGGACGTGCTGATCCGCTGGTATCGGATGCGCGGCTTCGACACGCTCTGGCAGCCGGGGTACGACCACGCGGGGATCTCGACCCAGAACGTGGTCGAGAAGGAGCTCGCGAAGGAGGGCCTCACCCGCCACGACCTCGGGCGCGAGGCCTTCGTCGAGCGGACGTGGGCGTGGCTCGAGAAGACGGGCCGCACGATCATGGGCCAGTACCGGCGGCTCGGCGCCTCCCTTGACTACTCGCGCGAGCGCTTCACGATGGACGACGACTACGTCCGCGCGGTGATGACGTTCTTCGTGCGCCTCTGGGAGCGCGGCTGGATCTACCGCGACAACCGCATCGTCAACTGGTGCCCGTTCCACTCCACGGCGATCTCCGACCTCGAGGTCGTGCACGAGGAGATGGACGACGAGCTGGTCACGATCCGCTACCCGTTCGCGGACGGCGACGGCCGGGACGGGATCGCGGTCGCGACGGTACGGCCGGCGACGATCCTCGCCGACGTCGCGGTCGCGGTGCATCCCGACGACGAGCGGTACGCGGCGGCGGTCGGCCGCGAGGTCGTGGTCCCGTACGTCGAGCGCCGCGTCCCGGTGGTCGCGGACGAGCGCGTCGATCCCGAGTTCGGGACGGGCGCGGTCAAGGTGACCCCGGGTCACGACCCGACCGACTTCGCGATCGGGCGCGACCACGGCCTGCCCGAGCCGATGGTCGTCGGGCCCGACGGGCTCATGAGCGAGGAGGCGGGCGATCTCGCCGGCCTCTCCCAGGAGGAGGCGGGCGCGCGCGTCCTCGCCTGGGCCGAGGAGCGCGGCCTCGTCGAGGCGAGAGAGCGCTACCGCCATGCGGTCGGGACCTGCGAGCGCTGCCACACCCGCATCGAGCCGCTCATCTCGCTCCAGTGGTGGTGCGCGATGGAGGAGCCGGCGAAGCCCGCGATCGCTGCGCTGCGCGAGCGCCGCGTCCGCTACCACCCCGAGTCGCAGCACCGCTTCGCGATCGCGTCGCTCGAGGAGGCGCCCGACTGGTGCATCTCCCGCCAGCTCTGGTGGGGGCACCAGCTCCCGATCTGGACATGTCCCCACGGCCACCTGACGGTGCAGGTCGCCGAGCCGTCGGTGTGCGGGGAGTGCGGCGCGACCGAGCTCGAGCGCGAGTCCGACGTGCTCGACACGTGGTTCTCCTCCGCGCTCTGGCCGTACGCGACCCTCGGCTGGCCGGACGAGACTCCGGAGCTCGCGCGCTACTACCCGGGTGACGTCAACTCGACCGCGCGCGAGATCATCCGCCTCTGGGTCAACCGCATGATCTGGACCGGGCTCGAGGTGCTCGGCGACGTCCCCTTCACGGACTCGATCATCCATTCGACGGTGCTCGCCGTCGACGGGCGGCGCATGTCGAAGAGCCTCGGCACGGGGATCGACCCGATGGAGCCGATCGAGCAGTACGGCGCGGACGCGACCCGCTACGGCCTGCTCAAGATCTCCTCGACGCAGGACGTCCGCTTCTCGTACGGGGCGATCGAGGAGGGGCGCAAGCTCGCGAACAAGCTCTGGAACGTGTCGCGCCTGATCCTCCAGCACGCGGAGGGCGTCGAGCCCGCGACCGCGCCGCGCGAGCTCGAGGAGCGCTGGATCCTCGCCCGCATCGACGCCGCACGCGCGGAGCTCGAGGACGCGTGGGGCCGGTTCGACTTCGCCGAGTCGACCGCCACCCTCTACCACCTGGTCTTCGACGACTTCTGCGACTGGTACGCGGAGGCGATCAAGCCGCGGCTCTACGCCGACGACCGCGACGCCGTCGCGACCGCGCTCGCGGCGCTCGAGCGCCTCCTCGCGCTGCTGCACCCGGTCATGCCGCACGTGACCGAGGAGATCTGGTCGCAGCTCCCTGGGCGCGAGGCGCGGCTCATCGTCTCGCCGTGGCCGGAGCCCGACGGGCGGTTCGCAGCCGACGCGGGCGCGCTCGACCGCGTGCAGGAGGCGGCGCGGATCTTCCGGCGGAGCGGGGTGGAGGTGGAGCTCGGCTCGGACGACGAGCGGCGCATCTTCGCCGCAGTGGTGCGGCCCGAGCGCGCGCGGGTGGAGGGCGACCGCGACGCCGAGATCGCGCGCCTGCGCAAGGAGGTCGCCCGCGCCGAGGGCATGCTGGCGAACGAGCGCTTCACGGCGAAGGCGCCGCCCGAGGTCGTGGCCGCGGAGCGCGAGAAGCTCGAGCGCTATCGCCGCGAGCTCGAAGCGCTCGAGGGCTGAGCGAGCCCAGCCTCCGAGCCTGCTGTTCGGGTTGTGTGTGAGCCAGACGCGGTAGGGCCAGCCGAGAGGGAGGCCGAAGATCGCGCGCAGGTCTTGATCGTGTGTCGGGCCTGGACGAGGCTGCCCGGCGGGCTGCTCAGGGGCCGCAGGCGGGCGACGATGATCTGCCCGTTCTCGCGACCTCTGCTCGGGTGGTCGTACGAGGCGACTCGGTGGGCAGCTTCGACACCCGTGGAGTGGCGTGCGAGCCACGGATCGAAGACTGACGAGTGCCCGATAGCGAACAGAGATGCTTGGCGATCCTCACACGAGGATGGAGTGAGAGCGGGGTGACGCGGTAGGTACCAGCCTACTGCGACTCTCATCGACGTAGGCGCGTGCGGGACGGAGATGAGGATCGAGTCGTCTACGGTCCATCCTTCTGCAACGAGCGACTCCGCGATGCGGTCGTACTCGATTCGGCCGAATGTGAAGAGCGTGAACGCCGAGCCGGCCGCGGCCGCCGCGAAGCCTACGGCCGCGACCGGGTGCACAAGCCGTCTCGGCAGCCGGGTGAGCCCGCCAGCGACGATGATCGCGAGGAATGGCGCCACCACGAGCATGTTCCTCTCGTCGAACACAGGCTCACCGAGTGCCGACACGAGCGCGGCACCGACGATCGGAAGGACTCCGAGAGCGACTATCGCGCTCCCTCTCGGCCTTCGCAGAAGCAGGACAGCACCGACCACCAGTGAGACCGTGAGCGCGATCCGTGCAAGCGCAAAGAGAACCCCCGACGGATTGAAGAAGAGCGCCCCGGGAAGCTCGAGGACGCGCACCACGTCAAAGTCGCCGATCCAGGCGTATCGACCGTGACGTCGTTGCTCGAGGAGGCTTGGAAGCCATGCCAGGAAGAGGAGAGCGCCTGCGGCGAGTGCGATCGTTCCGGCGCGCCTTCCCCGGGGGCGGGGCCTCACCGCCCACAGCCACGTAGCGCCCCCGAGGAGCGTCAGGAGGAAGAAGTAGTGCGTCAGCGCTCCGAGGGCGACGGACGCCGCGAGCCCGACAGAGTTCACCAGGTGGGGTTGTGCCGCGACGCGAAGCAGAAGCAGTCCGAACGCCGCGGACAGGAGCACGACGAGTGCGTACGCCCGAAGGTGCTCGGCGTAGTGTGCTGGGGCTGATCCGAGTGCGACGAGCGTGCCGGCGAGCGCTGCGAGGACGCGATCGCCCAGGACCTCGAGTGCGAGAAGTAGCGTCAGGACGGTAGCGATCGCGGCAAAAGCGACCGACAGGAACCGGAGACGTTCGACCGGGGAGAGCGCCCCGTGCCCGAGAAGCTCGTCGTCAGCCCGCGCAACGCCCCAGGCGACGACGTACCATCCGGGTGGCGTCGACTCCGTCCTTCTCACGCGTTCCACGACGCTGCCGAGGTTCCGCTCGCGAACGATGCGGGCCGAGGCGACCTCGTCGCCCCACATCGCGTGAGAGAGCGCACCCGGTGCGCTGACTGCGACCGCTGCCGTGGCGACTGCGGCGGGCACCATCCAGCGCAGTACTCGTTCGCGGTGGCGATTCGTTGCGGCGAGTCCGACCACGTGGAGACTCGCTCATCCCCGGAGCGGCGGCAGCCAGGCTGGCGAGCCGTCGTAGCGACGGCTCGTCACGCGGCGAAGGCCAGTTCCATCTGGGCGGACGATCCAGATTCGGCCATTGCCGACTCCACGGACGAATGCGATCCAGCGACCGTCGGGTGACCACGCGGGACGGGACGCAGAATGCCGGTAGATTCGACGCGTCTCCACCCCGGCGGTGGCGACCGCAATTCCGGCAGGGCCGCCCTGGAACCAGTCCAGCGCGAAGGCGAGCCGCCTGCCGTCGGGCGACCAGTCTCCGTCATAGCCACCGGCGAGGTCGAACTGCCGGAGCCGGACGGGCTTGCCGACCGGGGTAGTCGCCTCGACTCCGCTAACCAGGCCGCGGTCGCAGTCGTAGAAGTCGGTGTAAGCGATCACGCGTCCGTTCGGTGCCGCGCTCGCCCCCTCGTGACACGTCCCGTGGTCGGAGAGCGCCGGCTGCGTGACCTGCGTGACCCCTGAGCCGTCGGCGCGCATTCGGAACAGCGCGGACGCGTACGTGTAATTGCTATACGACGTGCTTCCCTCGAGTCGCCTGCTGAAGTAGATCGTCGCCCCATCAGCCGCCCACTCGGGTGAGAGGTCGTCATGCCCGGTCGTCAGGCGCCGTTGCGCCGATCCGTCCCGATTCATCACCCAGATCGACCTGTCGCGAACGAACAGGACGCGCCGACCGTCCGACGAGACGGCGGGCTCCGCTCCGTGCCTGGTGAGCAGCCGCGGGTGCGCGCCGTCGGTCGTCGTCACCCGGAGGTCCTTCCCCCGTTGGAAGACGATTTCGACGGCCGCTGCGCCGGAGGTTTGGCTCGGAGAGGAGCGGCTCGCCGCGGAATCGACCGCTGCGATCGACATGAGCAGCGCCGCGGCAGTCGCCGCGGTACACGACTCGGCGAGGCGCGTGGTTCGAGGGCTGCCGGGCCGTCGTTGGCCTGCCCGCGACCTGATCATCCTGATCATCCGAGGACGTCGCCATCGTCGACACTCTCCTTCGCTCGGATGCGTCACTTGACCCGGAAGCTGACGACTCTCGATGCGGTCACCGTCTTCCCGGTCTCCTTGTCCTTCGCCGTGATCCGGACGGTGAGCTTGAGAACCTTCCCGGCCGCGTTCTTCGGAACGACCAGGGAGACGCGTGCGACGTCGCCCTTGAACGACCCACAGCGAACGGGCACCTTGCGGCCGGCGGACGCAGTGCACGTCATCGTGCCGCCGGAGGCCGGCGTCCACGTGACGACCAGGGCTTCGCGAGTCTCGCCCGTCTGCAGGTCTACGCTGGTGACGGTCTTCTCGGTCTGCACCCTCACGGGGAAGCCGACCGTGAACGTCCGCCCCGCACGCGGCGTCTTCGGCGCGGCCTGAGGAGCGCCGACGAGGAGATTCACCTTCGGCGCCGCCGGGGTCGCCGGGGTCGTCGGGGGCGTCGGGGATGACGGCGCGGCGATGTTGTAGCTCCACCAGCCGGCGTCGGGCGCGTCGTCGCGAGCCAGCCATTGCCTCGCCGCGAGATCCCAGGTGCCGGCGATGACGTAGAACCTGAACGCCGCCGCGCCGCCGAGGTCGGTCGTGCTCAGCGTCCAGCGCAGAGTGTCACCCACGCGCGTGAAGCGCATGCTCGGCGACTCCGGGGCGCTCTGCCATTCGCCTCCGCTCCAGCGCGAGATGTTCCACCAGCGGCCCGAGGGGTCGTTCCAGGCCACGAGCAGGTAATCGGCTCCGTCGTCCGGGTCACCCGTGGCCCCGTTCATGTCCGCGTCGATCCAGACGAGCGCGTTCCGTTCGTAGGCGTCCGGCACCGCCGGGAGGTGCCCGGGCACGGTGACGGCGAACGTGACGAGGCCTGTCGCCGCGTCCCCGGAGACCACGGCCTGGGTGACGTCCGGGCCGCCCTGCGCGTCGCCGGCAGGGTCGGTGAAGGTCGCCGTGCCGGCGGCCGCCGCCGAGGCGCCCGGCGACGCCCCTGCGCCCGCTGTGAGGGCGCCGAGCAGGACGAGAAGCCCGGCGGGAAGAGCGAGTGCGATACGGATGGCGTTCACAGCGATCTCCTTCGGTCCCGGTGGGCACGTGGTGAGGCTTCCGCGATGCGCTCGAGAAGCGCTCGGGGCGCAGCCGGACTCAGGCTAGGTGGGGGCACTCCGAGTCGCCCCGGGCGAACGCCTAGTTATGGATCACACGAGCCCCTAGGATGCGGGCATGCAGGCCGTCCAGACCGGGCCGCACGCGTCTCCGATCGTCGGGCGGCAGGCCGAGCTGGACGCGATCGACGCGATGCTGGACGGCGCCCGCAACGGCCGCAGTCGTGTTCTCTTCCTGCTCGGCGAGCCGGGAATCGGGAAGACGACGCTCCTGGGGCTGGCAGGCGAGCGCGCCGAGGGCATGACCACGGTCTCGGCGCGCGGGATCGAGGCGGAGTCGGAGCTCGGCTATGCCGGCCTCGCCGACGTGCTCCGGCCCCTGTCCGCGCATCTCGACGCGCTCGTCCCTCACCAACGCGCTGCGCTCGAGAACGTGCTGGCGATCGGCCCGCCCACACCGGCGGATCCCCTCGGCGTCGCGGCGGCAGCCCTGTCGCTTCTCGCGGCCGCGGCCGAGCGGGAGCCGCTGCTCGTCCTCGTCGACGACTTCCACTGGCTCGACGCTCCCTCGCAGCTCGTGCTCGTCTTCGTCGCTCGCAGACTCGGCGTCGAGCGGGTCGCGATGCTCTTCGCAGCCCGGGAACTTCCTCCGGCCCTCGCTCAGACAGGGCTTGCCGAGCTCCGCCTCGAGCCACTCGGGCCGAACGAGGCGCGCACGCTCCTTCAGGCCCGTGCTCCCGACACGACACCCGAGGTTCTGGGCGCGATCGTGGAGACGTCCGGAGGCAACCCGCTCGCGATCGTCGAGCTCGTCTCGATGCTGCCGGAGGATCAGCGCACCGGTCGCGCTTCCCTGCAGATCCCCCTCCCCGTGAACGGCCCGGTCGAGGCTGCCTTCACGGACTTCGTGGGCGGCTTGGACGCCGACGCGCGATAACTCCTGCTCGTCGCTGCCGCGGACGACACGTCGGATCCGCGGGTCGTGGTGGATGCGTCGACCCGCTTGGGGGTCGGCGACGCGACGCGGCGAAGCGTCGAGGAGTCGGGCGCCCTGAGGCTCGGGAGGCCGGTCAGGTTCCGTCACCCTGTTCTGCGGTCCGTCGTCTACCACCTCGCCACGGAGAGCGACCGTCGCGAGGCGCATCGCGCTCTCGCCGCCTCGATCGACCCCGCCGACGCGTACCGGCGCGCCTGGCACCTCGGGAGAGCGACGCTCGACCCGGACGAGGACGTCGCGACGCGTCTCGCGGACGCCGCCGCCGAGGCGCGGGCCCGCCGACGGTACTCGTCCGCGGCGGCCGCGGGAGCAGAAGCGGCGCGTCTGACTCCGGATGCCGTAACGCGCGCGCACCGTCTCGTTCTCGCTGCGACCGATCATCAGCTCTCCGGGAACTTCCCTGCCTCCGAGCGCGCGCTCGACGACGCGCTCGCCCTCCCGACCGACGTTGCGGTACGAGCCGAGATCCACCGCGTCCGGGGCCAGGGCCTGCTCGCGCAGGGACGGTGGGCCGAAGCGGTTGCGCTCCTCGCGCGGGAGGGCGAGCTCCTCGCGGACGACCTGCCGAACGCCGGAGCGCTCCTCCTCGCGCAGGCGACGCTCGCGTGCCAGCCGCTCGCTCGGATCGACGACGGGCTGGCTCTGGGTCGAAGAGCGGTCGAGGTCGCGGAGCGGGCCGGCCCCGGCGCGCAGCTCATGGCGAGCCTCGCGTTCGCCGACCTGCTGGCTCTTCGAGGCGACGCCGGGATGGTCTTCGAGCTTCGCGCGCGAGCCCGTGCGGTCGCGACGCTGGACGACCCGATGGTCGCCGGCATGATCCTGCAGTCCGAGGCCGGCCATCTCTCCGTGCTCGGCCGGCACGTCGAGGCTCGTGCGGAGATCGAGCAGCTCGTCTCGGCCGCCAGGGCCGCAGGGGCAGCCGGCGTCCTCGTCTACCCGCTCGGGCTGCTCGGGGAGATCGAGCTCCGGAGCGGCAACTGGCCCCGCGCGATCGCCGTCGCGTCCGAGGCGGTCGAGTTGGCGGAGCAGACCGGCCAGGTCGCCTGGGGCACGTTCGCGATGCAGGTGCTGACTCGCGTCGAGGCCGCCCGGGGGCACTTCGAGGCAGCTGCGGCCCATGCCGCTCGAGCGCAGGCGATCGCGGATGCGTTCGCATTCGACGGAATGCGCTTCTACCTCCCGACGGCCCGTGCGTTCCTCGCGCTCACGGTCGGCGATCTCGAGGAGGCAGTGGAGCAGGGGCGGGAGGTGGAGGAGATCAGCCGAGAGCGCGGGCTCCTCGAGCCGGCTGTCGTGCTCTGGGCGCCCGACCTGATCGAGTCGTACGCGCGGCTCGATCGACGTCGCGACGCGCAGCGCGTGCTCGAGCGGTTCACGAGCGAGGCGGTCGCTACCCAGCGGACGTGGGCGCTCGCCGCGGCAGCCCGCTGCCGCGGGATCCTGGAGGACGACTTCGAGGGGGCGTTCGCAGAAGCGCTGGAGCGGCACGCGGGGCTCGGCATGCCCTTCGAGCGGGCGCGAACCGAGCTCTGCCTCGGAGAGCGGCGACGGCGGACGGGACGCCGCACCGACGCGCGCGGCCCGCTTCGATCCGCGCTTCGAGCCTTCGAGCGGCTCGGCGCCCGTCCCTGGGCGGAGCGGGCGCGCTCGGAGCTCGCGGCGAGCGGCGAGCGGGTTCGACCACGGGCTGCTGCGCGGACGGACGAGCTCACGCCGCACGAGCTCAGGGTCGCGCTCGTGGTCGCCAGAGGAGCGACGAACCGTGAGGCCGCCGCCGAGCTCTTCGTGAGCCCGAAGAC
>CAZODN010000059.1:0-16344 GCA_964578545.1 uncultured Gaiellales bacterium | reverse complement strand
CCTCGAGGATCAGCTCCGTCGGCACCCGCAGCGCCTCCTCGCGGGAGCCGTCGGGGTAGATCCTCGTGACCACCTGGACCCCGTGGGCCTTGCGGAGCTGCTCCGGCGAGAGCCCCGTCACGCGCTCGGCGTCGGCGAGCGCGACGAGCGTGAAGAGGCCCTTGCGCGACCGCCACGCCGCACCGACGGTGGGCTCCCGCTTCGATCTCCCTGTCCGCTTCGCCGTCCCGTTGCGTGCCATCCCGGGCCTCCGGCTCCAGTGTGCCCGCGACGCCGTCGGAGCGCATCCGGGGGCCCGCGGACCGCCCCTACCCGGAACTACCGACGACGGCCGCTCCGCCGGCGTCCGAGCGCCTACCCTGGAGTCGTGACCCCCGCGTACCTCGAGCTGGGGCTCCCGGAGCTCCGCCGGCGGGCGGCCGAGGCGTTCGAGCTCCTCGGGCCACGCTGCCTCGTCTGCCCGCGGCAGTGCACGGTGGACCGGCGCGCGGACGTGCGCGGGCTGTGCGCCGTCGGGCGCCACGCCCGCGTCGCCTCGGCGTTCGCCCACTTCGGCGAGGAGGACTGCCTGCGCGGGTGGGCGGGCTCGGGGACGATCTTCTTCGCGGGCTGCAACCTGCGCTGCGTCTTCTGCCAGAACTGGGACATCTCCTGGGGCGACCGCCGGAGCCCGCCGCTGCCGCCGGACCGGCTCGCCGCGCTCATGCTCGAGCTCCAGGACGCCGGCTGCCACAACGTCAACCTCGTCACCCCGGAGCACGTCGTCCCGCAGGTGCTGGAGGCGGTGCCGCCCGCAGTCGAGAGTGGGCTCCGGCTGCCGCTCGTCTACAACACCTCGGCGTACGACAGCCTCGACGGGCTGCGCATCCTGGACGGGGTCGTGGACGTGTACATGCCCGACTTCAAGCTCTGGACGCGGGAGGCGGCGCGGCGCTACCTCAAGCGCGGCGACTACCCCGAGGTCGCGCGCGCGGCGATCCGGGAGATGCACCGGCAGGTCGGCGACCTCGTGCTCGACGAGCTCGGGCTCGCGCGGCGAGGCGTGCTCCTCCGCCACCTCGTCATGCCGGGCCTCGGCGAGGAGACCGCGGCCATCCTCCGCTTCGTCGCGGAGGAGCTCGGAACCGGCTGCTACGTGAACCTCATGGCCCAGTACCGTCCGGCGGCGCGCGTCGGCGCCCGCGGCGAGCTCCCGGAGATCGATCGCAGGGTCTTCCGGGAGGAGTTCGAGGAGGCGCTCGACCTCGCCCTGGAGCTCGGGCTGCGGCTCGACCCGCGGAGCCGGTCGGAGGGACGGCTGCTCGCGAGCGCCCGGTAGGACGGCGCCCGGGCTCAGCGCCCGAGCGCGCGCCTCGCCAGGTGGAGCACGTCGCGCCGGAACCGCCAGGCGTCTCGGAGGCGGCGGTCGCCGTAGAGCACGTGGAGGCCGTTGCGGAGCGCGGTCTCCGTCCGCTCGTCGTACGGGAACCACCACGCGGGCCTGAGCCACCCGCGGTCCTCGTCCACGAGCTTCACCTGGACGCACTCCCTGAGCCCGTGCGTCGAGAGCGAGCGCCCGAACCCCGAGCCCTTCGCGCCGCCCCACGAGACCTGCCCCGCCCCGTACGAGTACCCGAAGTCGTTCACCCAGACCATGCCGCCGTGCACCCGGCCGGCCACGCGGCGGGCACGGCGGAGGTCGCGCGTCCAGACGGAGGCGCCGAGCGCGAACTCGCTCGCGTTCGCGAGGGCGACGGCCTCGTCCTCCGTCTCGAAGGCCTGGACGGTGACGGCGGGGCCGAAGATCTCCTCGCGGAGGATCGCCGCGCCGGGCGTCGGGCCGAGGACGACGGTCGGCTCGTAGAAGCTCCCGTCGCCCGCCCTGCCGCCCGTGAGGACGTCGCCGCCCGCCTCGGCGACGAGCGCGTCCACCTTCGCGCGCTGGCGCTCGGTGATGAGCGGGCTCACCTCCTCGTACGGCCGCAGCGCCCGGGCGCCCTCGACGAGGCGGCGCACGAACTCGTCGTGAACCGGCCGCTCGACGTAGATGCGCTCCGCGCTGACGCACACCTGCCCCGCGCCGGTGAAGGCGGCGAAGAGCGCGCCGTCCACCGCCCGGTCGAGGTCGGCGTCGGCGAAGACGACGAAGGCGTCCTTGCCGCCGAGCTCGAGCACGACGGGGCAGCCGCGCGCGCCGGCGGCGGCCGCGACGCGGCGGCCGACGGGCACGGAGCCGGTGAAGAAGACCTTCGCCACCTGCTCGTGCGCGACGAGCGCCTCCCCGACCAGGCCTTCCCCGTGCACGACGGAGACGAGCCCGCGGGGCGCGCCGGCCTGCTCGAGCACGCTCCGCACGAGCTCGCCCGACCGCGGCGTGAGCTCGGAGGGCTTGAGGACGACCGCGTTGCCGGCCGCGATCGCCGTCGCGACGCTCGTGAAGGGGATGGCGAAGGGGACGTTCCAGGGCGAGACGACCGCGACGACGCCGTACGGCTCGTACGTCTCCCAGGCCCGCTTGTGGAGGAGGTGCGGCTGCGTGTACCGGATGCGGCGCCGGCGGAGCACCGTGCCGACGTTGCGCGCCAGCCAGGACGCGTGGTCGAGCGCCGGGAAGAGGTCGTGGGAGATCGCCTCCGTGCGCGGCTTGCCGGTCTCGGCGGAGACGGTCGCGGCGATCTCGTCGGCCCGGTCGAGGACGACCCGCACCGCCTCGCGGAGCACGCTCGCGCGGTCGCGAACGCTCGCCTCGCGCCACTCGGCGGCCGCGCGCGCCGCATCGCCGACGGCGCGCTCGACGTCGGCGGTGCGCTCTCGCTCGGGCGCGGTCGTCACCGGGGGATCGTACGCCCCCCGCGCGCAGGCGTCAGTCGATCTCGGCGCGGCGGTAGCGGATCACCGCGAGCGTGAAACCCGCGAGGGCGATCGCGACCGGGACGGCGACCGACGCGGTCGCCGAGTGGCTCGCGTAGCTCACCCGCACGTCCGCCGCGTCCGCCACGAGCGACTGCGCGTAGCTCGAGACCGAGATCCGCGAGACCCCCTCGATCCCGCGACCGAGCCCGTTCTCGAGGACGAGGACGTAGAAGAGGCCGAACCAGAGGGCCCGCCGGAACCAGAGCCCGGCCGCGACGAAGATGCCCGAGTAGGCGAGGACGGCGACGAGCGAGGCGATCAGGAGCGCGCCGACGAGCTCTCCCGTCCCGGCGACGAGCGCCGCCACGACGAGCGGAACGGCGACGAGGGGCACGACGACCGTCGCCGTGGCGAGGACGGCGGCCGCCGGGAGCTGCCAGCGCGGCACCGGCTTCAGCCAGAGGTAGGCGACGAGCTTGTCCTCGACGAGGTCGTTCACCGACGACGTCGCCAGCCAGAGCGTCGCGAGCGGGATGACGAAGCTGAGGCCGTAGCCGAGGGCGACCTCGGTCGTCGCCCGGAGCGGGTCGTCGCTCGAGCGGGCCGCGAGCGCGAGCGCGACGGCGACCGCCCCGAGCGCGGCGATCCCGGCGATGCGAAGCGGCGTCACCTGCATCCGCAGGAGCAGGCCGTAGAGCACCGGGAAGGTGCGGTGGCGCCCAGCTGCCACGGACGCGCCCGTCATCGGCCGACGAGGTAGCGGAACACGTCCTCGAGCTCCTCTCCGACCGCACGCACCTCGAGGAGGCTGGACCCCTGCTCGCGCGCGGCCGGCGCGAGCGCGCGGGCGAGCGAGCGAGCGTCCTCCGTGTCGACGACGATGCCGTCCGGGCCCTCGAGGCGGACACCGACGGCCACCCCGGCGACGACGAGCGCCGATGCCAGCGCCCTCGGCTCGCTCGCGCGCACGAGCACGCGCCGCGGCCGGTCGTCCATCAGCGCCCGGATCTCCCGGTAGTCGCCGGACGCCGCGAGCTTGCCCTTCGCGAGCACGAGGACGTCGGAGCCGAAGCGGGCGACCTCCTCGAGCACGTGGCTCGCGACGATCACGCAGCGGCCGTCCTCGCCGAGGCGGTGGAAGAGGGCGATCATCTGCAGCTGCTGGCGGGGATCGAGCCCCGACAGCGGCTCGTCGAGGACGATCACGGTCGGCGAGTGCACGATCGCCTGCGCGAGCTTCACGCGCTGGCGCATGCCCTTCGAGTAGGTCGGGAGCTTCCGCCGGTCGGAGGGGTCGAGCTCGACGGTCTCGAGCGCCGCGACGGCCGCCGCGTCCGGATCCGGCAGGCGGTGCAGGACGGCGTTGAGGCGGACGAACTCGCGCGCGGTGAGCGGCTCGAACACGCTCTCCTGCTGCGGCGCGAGCCCGATCTCGCGCGTGACCTCGACGTCGGCGTGCGGGTCGCGGCCGTGGACGCGCACCGTCCCCGACGAGGGGCGGGCGAGCCCGCAGAGCATGCGCAGGAGCGTGGACTTGCCCGATCCGTTCGGCCCCAGGAGCGCGGTGACGCCGGGCCGGAGCTCGACGGTCACGTCCGAGACGGCGACGATGTTCCCGAACCACTTCGAGACGGCGCTCGCGACGACAACCGGGTCGCTCACGAGCGCTCCAGGCGCCGGTACCGGAGCCAGCACACGGCGGCCCCGGCGAGGATCCAGCCCGCGACGCCCGCGACGACGAGCGGGGTCGAGAGGCGCGCGACCGGCTCGTCGGCGATCTCGGCCGCCGAGCGCGTGTCGTCGAACACGCGCCACGCGAGCTCCTGTCCGACCGCGGGCTGGAGCACGGCGAGGCGGTCCGGGGCTCCCGCCTCCTGGACGAGGACGCCGACGGCGACGTTCGGGACGACGAGGAGCAGCGCTATGGCCACGGCGGCCGCGGCCCGCCTCGTCGTCAGGCTGGAGACGCCCATCGCGACGGCCGTATAGAAGAGCCCGACGGCGGTGCCCGCGACGACGATCTCGAGGAGCAGCCGCGGGATCTCGCGCGCGGGCGGCCCTGCGCCCTCGAGCGTGTACGACGCGAGCATGAAGAGCTGCGGGGCCGTGGTCATGAGCGCCATGACGCCGAGGACGGCGGCCCACTTCGCGACGAGGTACCGGTTCCGGTCGAGCGGGCCCGAGAGGTAGAGGTCGAGCATCCCCGTGCGGCGATCCGTGCACAGGGCCTCGGGCGCCACGAACGCGCTGAAGAGCACGAGCGCCGTGACGATCACGCCGTAGTAGGCGGCGTAGGAGGGGAGGATGTCCTCGCCGAGGAGATCCACGGGGAGGAGCGCGGCGACGCCGACGTAGACGAGCGCGGGCACGAACGCGATGACGAGCGCGGCGCCGGGCAGGATCTTGTGCCGGAACGGCCGGCGAAGGCCGAGCACGCGCTGGACGGTGTGCCGCCACACGGTGACGGGCGCCCAGCGGACGCCGCGCCGCTCACCCTCGTAGCGGCGGTAGCCGAGGTCGTAGATCCGGGCGCCCGTTCTCTCGCTCATCCGCTCGCCTCCAGGTAGACGTCCTCGAGCGTCTGGCTCTTCGCCTCGAGCCGCCGCAGCCCGACGCCGAGGTCGGCGACGGCGTCGCGCACGGCATCGTGGATGTTCTCGCCGCCGGAGACGAGGAGCGGCCCCGAGTCCGTCTCGACGGCGAGCCCCGCCGCGCGCAGGAGCGCGGCGAGCTCGTCCGCCTTCTCGTCCACCTCCACGAGGAGCGCGCCTCCGTCCCGCTGGAGGTCCGTGAGCCGACCCGCGCGGACGACGACGCCGGCGTCGAGGATGACGACCGCGTCGCAGATCCGCTCCACCTCCTCCAGCTGGTGCGACGAGACCACGATGTCGATGCCGAACTCGGTGCCGACACGGCGGATGAGCGAGAGCATCTCGTCGCGCTGGAGGGGGTCGAGGCCGTTCGTCGGCTCGTCGAGGAGGACGAGGCGCGGATCGTGGGCGATCGCGGAGGCGAGCTTGACCCGCTGGCGCTGCCCGGTGGACATCGTGCCGATCGGGCGGAAGCGCTCCTCGCCCAGGTCGACGTGCCACAGCGTGTCGTTCGCGCGCTGGATCGCCGCTTTCCTCGGGATGCCGTGGAGCTCGGCGAGGTGGCGGACGAGGTCGGCCGCGTGGACGTCGGGAGGCAGGTCGTGGTGCTCCGGCGCGTACCCGATCCGCGCGCGCATCTCGAGCGCCGCCGTCTTCGGATCCCGTCCCAGCACGAGGAGCTCGCCCTCGTCCCGCGTGCGCAGGCCGAGGACGAGCGAGATGAGGGTCGTCTTCCCAGCGCCGTTCGGCCCCAGGAGGCCGGTGATGCCGTGCCCGATCTCCACGTCCAGGCGGTCGAGGGCGATCGTCGATCCGAAGCGCTTCGTGAGCCCGCGGGCGCGGACGACCGCGCCGTCGTCGGGCAGGGGGAGACGGTCGTGTGCGTCGTCGGTCGGCGCCGGCCTCACGCGGCCATCGTCGCAGGTCGCCGGCGGCGGCCGTCAGCTCAGGAGCGCAGCTCGTCGAAGCCGGCGGCCACGACGTCGCCGTCGAACGGGGGCGGTGGCTGCGTCAGAGCGAAGGCCGGGATCGCGCCGGGGGCTCGCAGCGGGGTCTGACCCCCGGACATGGCCGGAGCGGCCGGGGGCATGCGCCGCGGGCTGACTCCGGACATGGCCGGAGCGGTCACCACGTCGGTTTGTCGTTTTCGGCGTCGTGCCTCGCTTTCAGCCGACGAGGTGCCCCATCACGGCGTGGCCGGACCGGGCATGCACGGGGTCTGACCCCGGACGTCCGGCGAACCGGGCAGGGGTCGGCCCCCGACGCTGCGGGAGCGGAGGCATCGGCGCCTCTCTTCCCGACTACATCCGCTCGATCAGCGCCCGGCCGAAGGCCGAGCAGGAGATCTCGTTCGCGCCGTCCATCAGCCGAGCGAAGTCGTAGGTCACCTGCTTGTCGGAGATCGCAGCCTCCATCGCGGCGACGATGAGGTCGGCCGCCTCCCGCCAGGCCAGGTGCCGGAGCATCATCTCCGCGGAGAGGATGAGCGAGCCGGGGTTGACCTTGTCCTGCCCGGCGTACTTGGGCGCGGTGCCGTGCGTCGCCTCGAACATCGCGACCTCGTCGGACATGTTCGCGCCGGGCGCGATCCCGATGCCGCCGACCTGGGCAGCGAGCGCGTCGGAGATGTAGTCGCCGTTGAGGTTCAGGGTCGCGATCACGTCGTACTCGGCCGGCCGCAGGAGGATCTGCTGCAGGAACGCGTCCGCGATCACGTCCTTGACGACGACGGGCTCGCCGGTCCGAGGGCTCGCGAACGACATCCAGGGGCCCCCGTCGAGCGGCTCGGCACCGAACTCGCGCGCCGCGAGCGCGTAGCCCCAGTCGCGGAAGGCGCCCTCGGTGAACTTCATGATGTTGCCCTTGTGCACGAGCGTGACCGAGGGGCGCTCGTTGTCGATCGCGTACTGGATCGCCTTGCGCACGAGCCGCTCGGTGCCCTCGCGCGAGACAGGCTTGATCCCGATCCCGGACGTCTCGGGGAAGCGGATCTTGCGCACCTCCATCTCGTCCTGGAGGAACGAGATCACCCGCCGGGCGCCCTCGGACTCCGCCTCCCACTCGATGCCCGCGTAGATGTCCTCCGTATTCTCGCGGAAGATGACCATGTCGGTCTGCGACGGGTCCTTGAGCGGGCTCGGCACGCCGCGGAGCCAGCGCACGGGCCGGAGGCAGACGAAGAGGTCGAGCTCCTGGCGCAGCGTGACGTTGAGCGAGCGGATGCCGCCGCCGACGGGCGTCGTCATCGGGCCCTTGATCGAGACTGCGTACTCGCGCACCGCGTCGAGCGTCTCCTGCGGGAGCCAGACGTCCGGCCCGTACAGGCGCGTGGACTTCTCCCCCGCGTAGATCTCCATCCAGTGGATGCGCCGGCTGCCCCCGTACGCCTTCTCGACCGCCGCGTCCACGACCGCGCGCATCACCGGCGTGATGTCGACGCCGATGCCGTCGCCCTCGATGAAGGGGATGATCGGGTTGTCCGGAGTCGGCTGCCCAGGGACGATCCGCGCGCCGCCCTCGGGCACCGTGATGAAGGACTCGCTCACCTCGGCGCGTAGGCTAGTCACTCGTCCTCTACGCTCGCGCGGTATGCAGAGCGAGGTCGCAGCGCAGATCGCCCGGCTCATCATCGAGGGCTTCGACAAGCACTACTGGCTCTTCCGCGAGACGAGCGCGCGCGCGAAGGGGCGCTTCGAGGACGCCGACTGGGCGGGTGCGCAGCAGGCCGTCCGCGAGCGCATCGCGTTCTACGACGAGCGCGTCCGCGAGTGCGTCGCCCGGCTCCGGGACGAGCTCGGGGCAGCCACGCTCGACGACGAGGCGTGGCAGCAGGCGAAGCTCCTGTACATCGGCCTGCTCGTCGACCACAAGCGGCCCGAGCTCGCAGAGACGTTCTTCAACTCCGTCGTCACGCGCGTCCTCGGCCGCACGTACCGGCACAACGACTTCATCTTCGTGCGGCCGGCGATCTCGACCGAGCACATCGAGTCGGACCCGCCGACGTACACGAGCTGGTACCCGGAGGAGGGCGAGCTCGAGGAGACGCTCGCCGAGATCCTCGTCGCCGCGGGCTGGAGGCGCCCGTTCGCGGACCTCGAGCGCGACGTCGGCTTCGTCATGCGCGCCCTGCTCGAGCGCCTCGGCGGCCACTGGCCCGCGCGGGAGCCGAACTTCCAGGTGCAGGTCCTGAGCTCGCCCTTCTACCGGAACAAGGCGGCGTTCGTCATCGGGCGGATCGTGAACGGCCACGACGAGTCGCCGTTCGTGATCCCCGTGCTCCACGACGCCGACGGGTGCCTGTACCTCGACACCGTGATCCTCGACCCGGAGGAGATCTCCATCCTCTTCTCGCTCTCGCGCTCCTACTTCATGGTCGAGATGGACGTGCCGTCGGGGACGGTCGGGTTCCTGCAGGCGATCATGCCGACGAAGGCGCGCTCGGAGCTGTACACGGCGGTCGGCCTCGGCAAGCAGGGCAAGACGCTCTTCTACCGCGACCTCCGCCAGCACCTCCACCACTCCCGCGACCTGTTCGTGGAGGCGCCGGGGACGCCGGGGCAGGTCATGCACGTCTTCAACCTGCCCTCGTACCCGTACGTGTTCAAGGTGATCAAGGACGTCTTCGGACCGACGAAGACGACCGACCGCGAGACGGTCAAGCGCAAGTTCTTGCTGGTGAAGGAGGTCGACCGCGTCGGGCGCATGGCCGACACGCTCGAGTTCACGGAGCTCGCGCTCCCGCTCGAGCGCTTCGCACCGGACCTGCTCGACCAGCTGCGCGAGCTCGCGCCGTCGGTCGTCGAGCTGGACGGCGGCGACCTCGTTCTCCACCACTGCTACGTCGAGCGGCGCCTGATCCCCCTCGACCTCCACCTCGAGACGGCGTCGGACGAGGAGGTCGAGCGCGTCGTGCTCGAGTACGGGAACGCGATCCGCGAGCTCGCGATCGCGAACGTCTTCCCCGGAGACATGCTCTGGCGCAACTTCGGCCTCACGCGGTACGGCCGCGTCGTCTTCTACGACTACGACGAGGTCGAGTACCTCACCGACTGCACGTTCCGCGAGATCCCGCCCCCGCCCACGCCGGAGGCCGAGCTCGCCGACGAGCCCTGGTACCCGGTCGGCCCGCGCGACGTCTTCCCGGAGGAGTTCGAGCACTTCCTCCTCGGCAGCCCGAAGGTCCGCGACGCGTTCCTCCGGCACCACGCCGACCTCCTGCGCGCGGAGTTCTGGCGAGACTGCCAGCGACGGGTCGCGGCGGGCGAGATCTACGACTTCTTCCCGTACCCCGAGTCGACCCGGTTTCGCGAGCGGTACGCGGACGCGGCGTAGGCGGCCACGCTGCCTGCAAGCGGAGTCAGAGCACGATCCGGAGCGCGAGGTGCAGCGGGCACCCCGACCCGATGAGCGACCGCGTGAGAGCGAGGTCTGCGCCCGAGTCGGAGAGGAGCCACGCGTCCTCCTCACCGAAGCCGAGCGCCTTGAACTGCGCGTGCCGCCACTCGAGGACGCGGCGGTCCTCGAAGGACAGCTCCTCGTGCTTCGGGGTCTGCTCTGACGCTGGCATCGCTCGGGCCGCTCCTCCGGGGTCGGGTGCCGTACCTCCTTGAACGAACGAGCGCCACAGATGTTGTGTCCGAATCGTTAGGGGATGTTGCCGGGGCGTTGCGCCGACGATCTCCGCTGTGGGCCGGTCGGCGTTAGAGTCGGCCGTCGTCGAAGGAAAGGGGGTCGGATGGCGGACTACACGATCAAGCGGCTCGAGGAGGTCGAGGACGTCCTCGGTGACTACCCCGGGGAGATGCGGATGATGACCCGCGACCTCGGCGCGGAGCAGGTCGCCTTCACCTACCGGCGCATGCCCCAGCACACGGGGGGGAAGGGCTCATACGGCCACCGGCACAAGCAGCAGGAGGAGATCTACTTCGTCGCCTCGGGGAAGCTCCAGTTCAAGCTGAACGACGAGGTCGTCGAGCTCGAGCGCGGCGCGGCGGTGCGCGTGCCGCCGCAGACGTGGCGCTCGGTCTGGAACGACGAGCCCGAGGACGCGGAGCTCATCATCGTCTCGAAGGTCGTCCCCGGCGGCTCGAAGGACGACGCGGAGTACCTCGAGGACTTCTGGCCGGAGTGAGGCATCGAGCGGAACGCCGGGGGTAACGCCGGGGGTCAGCCCCCCGAGACGTGCCCCAAGGAGCCACGTGGGTCGCCCGGCCGGGGTCAGACCCCGGGACTTGTCCGCAGGAGCCACGTCGGCGAAACGCCGCGCCGGGGACGCCCGCGTCAGACCCTTGTGCCCAGCGGGTCGGAACGCCGGGGTCGGAACGCCGGGTCTGACCCCGGGACGTGTCCGGAAGGACCCGGTCGGCGGACCGCCCGCGTCAGACCCGGACGTGTCGACCCCGGACGCGCACGACTCACCCTCTCGGCCAGGACATCGCCTCGACGACCGGGCGCTGCCACTGACGGTGGAACGCAGGCCCGCGCGGACCCCCGCCGCCGAGCGCCTGCGGCTGGCCGCCCGGCGTCCGGACGTACTCGGACTCGCCCCAGGCGCCCGCGAACGCCATCCAGCCCGGCGCGGTCGCCGTCACCCGCACGAGCCTCGGCCTGACGACGCGCCCCTTGCCGGTGTGATCTACGGCCTTCAGGCCGTTCTGCTCGATGATCGAGATGAAGAGCTCGTTGACGACGCGCGGGTCGAAGCGCTGCGTCCCGGCCGTGAAGTAGTTCGCGTGCGACCCGACCGCGACGTACACGACCGGTCGCGAGCCCTGCTTCGGCACCTTCGCCCAGCCTCGCTTCCGCCCCTTGCTGTGCTGGGAGTACGCCGCGGTCAGCGGCTTCCCCGACGCGTCGAGGATCACGGACACGGCCTCCCAGTCCCCCTCGTGCACCTGCCAGAGCTCGCCCGGCGGGACGGTCGGGCTGTAGTCGTTGTACGGGTACCAGAGCCAATACTGGAGGTCGATCCGTCCCTTCGCGCGGAAGGCGGCGCCGTACACCACGGGCCCCGAGCCGTGCGCCGCCTCCGCCGCCGCGTAGCACGGCGAGGCCGCCGGCCCCTCGACCGCGCGGCACAGGCGTTGGTCGAGCCGGAGATGGGCACCGCCTGCGGGAAGCGGGCCGTCGACCCGCACCCAGCCCGCGGAGGTGCTCTGCATGAGGTCCGAGTCGGCGAGGAAGCCCTCGACGGCAACGGGGCTGAACCGCTCCGCCGGGTGGAGCACGAGAACCGGGACGTGGCGCGCGAGCAGCTTCTCGAGCGAAGGCGCCTTGCCGTCCGCTCCGCCGGCCGCGGCCGCGAGAGCGAATGCCGCGACACCGACCGCGGCCGCAACGCACACGAGCCGTCTCACGGCCCGAGTATGCGCGCTAGGCGACGCGCGCGCGCAGGAGGAGCGTGCCGAGCTCGTCCGCCGGGAGCGGCTTCGAGAAGAGGAAGCCCTGCGCGTACCGGCAGCCGAGCGCGCGCAGGCGGTCGCGCTGCGGGTGCGTCTCCACGCCCTCCGCGATGCACTCGAAGCCGAGGGTTCCGCCGAGGCGGAGGATCGCGGCGACGAGCCGCTCCTGGTCGGCGCTCGCCCCGAGCTCCTCGACGAAGGCGTGCGCGATCTTCAGCGTGTCCACCGGGAAGCGGCGCAGGTAGTTGAGCGACGAGTACCCGGTGCCGAAGTCGTCGATCGCGATGCGCACGCCGAGCTCCTTCAGGTCCTCGAGCCGGCGGATCACGACCTGGCTGTCGAGCAGGATGCTCTCGGTGATCTCGAGGGTGAGCGCCGACGGGTCGAGTCCCGACTCGTCCAGCGCAGAGACGACGTCCTCTCGCAGGTGCGAGCTCGCGAGCTGCTTCGCGGAGACGTTCACGCTCATGCCCAGGTCCGGGTGCCCGGCCCGGCGCCACGAGACCGCCTGCGCGCACGCCTCTCGGAGGACGTGGCCCCCGAGCGGCAGGACGACCCCCGTCTCCTCCGCGAGCCCGAGGAACTCATCGGGCGCCACGAGGCCACGACTCGGATGCCGCCAACGCACGAGGGCCTCGACGCCGACGACGTCGCCGGTCTGCACCGTGACGATCGGCTGGTAGTAGACGACGAACTCGCGCTCGACGTCAGCGCGCTGGAGGTCGGCCTTCAGCTCGAGCCGCTCGAGGACGCGCTCGTGCATCGAGGGCTCGTACACCGCGTAGCGGCCCTTGCCCTCGCTCTTCGCCTGGTACATGGCGAGGTCGGCGCTGCGGGTGATCTCGTTCGCCGTCTGCTCGCCCGTCCCCAGCGCGATGCCGACGCTTCCCTGCACCGCGACCTCCGAGCCCATGATCGTGAGGGGCCTGGTCATCGCGTCCAGGATCCGCTTCGCGACGATCACTGCGGCATCCGGCGACGCGATCTGCTCGATCATCACCGCAAACTCGTCTCCTCCGAGCCGCGCGCACGTGTCCTCCGGCCGAACACACGACCTGATCCTGCGTCCCACCTCGACGAGGAGCTCGTCACCGGCCGCATGGCCGAGGCTGTCGTTGACGGTCTTGAAGTCGTCGAGGTCGACGAAGAGGACGGCGAACAGGTTCTGGCGCCGATACCCGCGCTCGAGCGCATGCGCGATGCGATCGGTGAAGAGCACGCGGTTGGCGAGGCCCGTGAGGGAGTCGTGGTACGCCTGGTGCGCGAGCTGGTCCTCGAGCGCGCGCCGCTCGGTGACGTCGCGGGCAGTGACCACCACGCCGGCGACGTTCGGGTCGTCGAGGAGGTTGTTGAAGACGCTCTCGAGCCGGACGACGGTTCCGCCTTTCCCCCGCAGCGGGAGATCGCGCGGGAGCGTTGCCCCCGGCGCGGCGCAGACGTCGGCGAAGAACCCCCGCAGGCCCTCCGCCTCGGTGCTGCCCAGGAGCTCCCCGAGCTTCCGCCCGACGAGCTCGTCGTCCCCGTACCCGAGCACCCGCTCGACCGAGGGCGTGTGGTACCGGATCGTCAGGTCGGGCGCGAGCAGGAGGATGACGTCGCTCGAGTTCTGCACGAGCGAGCGGAAGCGTTCGGCGCTCTGCCGCTCGTGGAGCTCCTCGGCCAGCGAAGCTCCCTCCAGCGCGAGCGCGACTTGCGCGGCGAGCGTCTCGGCGCCCTCCCGCGCCCGGCGCGAGAGCCGCTCGGCCGTGAGGTAGACGAACGCGCCGCGAATCCCCTCCGCCACCGCGAGCCTGACGATCGTCCACTCGCCGCTCTCGCCCCCGAACCGCACGGTGCGGGGCCCACCCGGGACACGCGCTTCCTCGACGGCCGACACCGCCTCCGCGGGCAGCTCGCCCGGGACGAGCCGGCGCATTCGCTCCGCGTCCTTGCCGGCAACCGCGACGATCCGGAAGTCGTCCAGGTCGCCGAGCGCGAGCCCGACGGTGGCGCCCTCCGTCCCGGCCATCTCGAGCGCCGCGTCCGCGGCCACGCGGTAGATGTCGTCCTTCGTCCACGCCGCGACGAGAGCTGCAGCGGTCGTCCCGAGGACGCGCTCGCGGAGCTCCGAGCGCTCGTGCCGGGCGACGACGCCGCCGAGCCGCACGATGACGAGCGCGGTGAGCGTCGTCGCTGCGCCGACGATGACGAGCAGCTCGTTCTCGCCGCTGCGGAGCGCGGCGACGGCGAGCATGGCCGGGGCCATGAGCGTCGCCGCCGAGAGGAGAGCGAGCCGCCTGCCGCCGAGGCGCTGCTCGGGGTCGGGGTTCGGCTCCGTGAGGTCGACCATCGACGGATGCAGGGCGGCCGTCCCCCAGAGGACCGCCGCGGTCACGAACAGGAGGTCCACGGGGTCCCCCACCCGGTACCAGCCGTGCAGCGAGCCGAAGCCGTAGAGCGCGTCGCCGACGAGCTGGAAGACGAGCGCGACGGTGACCATGACGAACGCCGCCGAGCGCGTGCCCGGCCCGAGCACCATGCGGGCGGCGAGCGAGACGAGCAGCACATCCATGATCGGGAACGCGAGCGCGACCGAGGTGTCGAGAGCGCTCGAGTCGCCGAGGAGCCGGGGCTGCACGAGGAACGTCCAGCCGACGATCGCCACGCCGACGGTCACGATCCCGGCGTCGATCAGGCTCGGCCAGTCGCGGCCCGGGTCCTGCTTGCGGATCATCAGCATCAGCGCGGCCGCGAGGACGGCGTAGGAGGCGAGGGCGAGGAAGTCCGCCGAGGACGGGAAGGGGACGGTGTCGTCCAGCTCGAGCTGGGTCGCGTACACGGCGTCGGCCCCGACCGCGCAGAGCCCGCTGACCGCCACGAGGTACCAGGGCGCGCGCGAGCGCGGCTTGTTGAGGGCGACGCCGACGATCGTCGCGACGACTGCGGCGATCGGGAAGAGCTGGTACCAGCGGTCGTAGTACGCGGTGTCCCTGGGCAGGGAGACGTACGCGAGCGCGGACGCGAGCGCGATCAGGAAGAACGCGCGATCTGGACGCGCGATGCTCACGACGTGCCTATCGGCACACGGTGGGGTTCGATTGAGGGAGAGAGGCGCTCGGCGCCTACGAACGCGCCCAGTCCACGAGCGCGTCGAGCAGCGCCCCGAGCCGCCGCCCGTCCCCGGTGAGAACGTACTCCACGTGGGGCGGCCGCTCGTCCCGGACCTCGCGCCGCAGCACGCCGGCGCGCTCGAGCTCGCCGAGCCGCTGGGCGAGCGTCCCCGGCGGGATCGTCCCCAGCGCCTGCCGGAACTCCGTGAAGCGCGTGCAGCCCTGGTGCGAGGCGTAGAGGATCGAGACCGCGTAGCGCCGCTCGTGGACGTACCCCGCGCGGCGAACGACCTCGGGGACCCGAGCGCAGCTCAAACACCGCGACATCGGAGCGCGCCTTCTCCTCGAGAGCGAGATCGAGCACCTCGTCGATGGACATGACGGGGTGGAAGGTCACCTCCGCGCGCACGTTCTCGGGGATGTCCTCGAGGTCGGCGCGGTTCCGCTCGGGGATGATCACGTCCGTGATGCCCGCAGCGTGCGCGGCGAGCACCTTCTGCTTGAGCCCGCCGATCGGGAGCACGCGGCCCTGGAGCGTGATCTCCCCGGTCATTCCCACCGTGTGCTTCACGGGCCGGTCGGTGAGGAGCGATGCGATCGCGGTCGCCATCGTGATGCCCGCGCTCGGGCCGTCCTTGGGGATCGCGCCGGCCGGGACGTGGACGTGGAACGCGCGGTTCTCGAACGCCTCCTCGTCGATCCCGAGCCTGGGCGCCAGGGCGCGGACGGACGAGAGCGCGATCTGCGCGGACTCCTTCATGACGTCGCCGAGCTGGCCGGTGAGCACGAGCCGGTCGCCGTCCTTGTGCGACGTCGCCTCGATGAAGAGCACGTCGCCGCCCGTCGCGGTCGCCGCGAGGCCCGTGGCGACACCCGGGACCGCCGTCCGCTCGGCGACCTCGCGGAAGTACTTCTGCCGCCCGAGCGCCTCGCGCACCTCGCTCACGCCGATCTCGATCGGCGGCTCGACCTCCTCCGACGCGATCTTCGTCGCGGTCTTCCGGAGCACGGTCCCGAGCTCGCGCTCGAGCTGCCGGACCCCGGCCTCGCGCGTGTACTCGGCCACGACGAGCTCGAGCGCCTCGTCCGTGATCGAGACCTCGTCCTCGCGCAGGCCGTTGCGCTCGCGCTGGCGCGGCCACAAGTAGCCGCGGGCGATCGCGACCTTCTCGTCGGTCGTGTAGCCGTCGAAGCGGATGACCTCCATGCGGTCGAGGAGCGGGCCGGGGATGGTCTCGGCCATGTTCCCCGTCGCGATGAAGAACACCTCGGAGAGGTCGAGCTCGACGTCGAGGTAGTGGTCGCGGAACGAGTGGTTCTGGGCCGGGTCGAGGACCTCGAGCAGCGCCGCGGAGGGATCGCCGCGCCAGTCGGCGCCGACCTTGTCGACCTCGTCGAGCATGATCACCGGGTTCATCGTCCCGGCGTCGC
>CAZODN010000058.1:0-16655 GCA_964578545.1 uncultured Gaiellales bacterium | reverse complement strand
GGGCTCGCGCTCGTCGGCGTGCTCGCCGTCCTCCTCGCGATCGCGAAGCCGTACGCGCTCGTCCTCGTGCTCCCGTCCCTGTACGCGTGGCTCTGGATCCGCCCGGACGGGCGCGCGGCGCCGCGTATCGCCCTCTTTGCCCTCGGGCTCGCCGGACCGCTCGCGCTCGTCGCGATCCTCGCGCGCGAGCTGCAGCTCTCGCTCGTCGAGGCGCCGCTCTACGCGGTCGGCCTCGTCACCGTCGGGTACGTGCCCCTGGGCTCGCTCGGCCTCGCGGTCGCCTGGCTCGCCGCGGCTGCGCAGGTCGGCGCGGTTGCCTTCGGACGCTACGGCCCCTACGCGGGGGGCGCCGAGCCGCCGCCGCCGGGGCCGCTGCGACGATGGCTCGCCCGATCGACCCGCCCTCGCGCGGGTCAGTCCAGGGCCAGGTAGCGCACGACCTCGCCCGCCGCGACCTCCCCGTCCCCCCGGGGAACGTGCACGAGCGCGTCCGCCGCGGCCGCGCGAACGATCATGTGCGACTCCTGGCCGGAGAGCGGCACGAGCCGCGCCTCTGCGCCGTCCCTCTCGATCCGCGCGCGGACGAACTCGTCGCGCTGCGCGTTGCGACGGAGCGGGGCGGCCGCGCGGCCGGTCTCGTACGCGGGGCCCGGGTCGCGGCGGCCCTGCCTCGCTCGGAGCGCCGTCCGGACGAAGACGAGGGCGCCGACGAGCGAGGAGACCGGGTTCCCCGGCAGGCCGAAGACGAGCGTCGACCCGCGAACGCCGAACGAGAGCGGCTTCCCCGGCTTGACGGCGACGCCCCAGAAGACCTCCTCGACGCCGAGCTCGGCGAGAGCCGGGCGAACGAGGTCGTGCGGCCCCTTCGAGACGCCTCCCGACGTCACGAGCACGTCGGCCGCGAGCCCGCGCTCGAGGGCGTCTCGATGCGCGTTCGCGACGTCCTCGACGACGGGCAGGACCTCGACCGTGGCCGCCTCCGGCGCCAGGAGCGCCGCCAGCATCGCGCGGTTCGACTCGTAGATCTGCCCCGGCTCGAGACGCCCGCCCGGCGCGCGCAGCTCGCTCCCCGTGGCGAGGATCGTCACGTGTGGCCGACAGGCGCAGGACACCTCGGGGATCCCGGCCGCGGCGAGCGAGCCGACGTGCTGCGCGCGGACGACCTGGCCTGCCTCGAGCACGACGTCCCCCTCGCGGACGTCGCCGCCGCGAGGACGCACGTGCTGCCCGGGCGTTGCGGCACGGGCGATCGAGACGCGGTCGCCGCGATCGTCCGCGTCCTCGACCGGGACGACCGCGTCGGCTCCCTCCGGGACGAGCCCGCCCGTGGCGATGCCCGACGCCTCGCCCGCGGGCAGCGGTGCGGGAGGCGCGGTGCCGGCCGGCACCCGGAACGCCACCCGGAGCTCGCCCGGCGTGTCCGCCGCCCGCACCGCGAAGCCGTCCATGGCCGAGCTCGCGAAGGGCGGCAGGTCGGTGCGGGAGAGCGCCGGCTCCCGCAGGACCCGAC
Organism: uncultured Gaiellales bacterium; assembly: GCA_964578545.1. GTDB lineage: Bacteria > Actinomycetota > Thermoleophilia > Gaiellales > Gaiellaceae > GMQP-bins7. The sequence continues at coordinate 15,145 of CAZODN010000058.1, read as the reverse complement.
CGGCCGACTCGGCGACCGGCACGCGCTCCGCGGGAAGCGGAACCGAGCGGTCGAGGATTCGCGCGAGCGCGTCGTCGAGCGTCAAGAGCGGCGGCACGCGCTCACCTGGAGATGCCCTCCGGCGGACGAGGCGTGGGAGCGGGAGCGGTCGTCTCCTCCGTCGAGGACGTGGCCGTCGCCGTGGGGTCGTACGCGAGCGCGTACTCGCCCCGCGTGAACGGCTTCCACTCCGGCCACACCGCGGGCTCGGGGAACGCCTTGGCCTCGGTGCCCTCGAGCGCCGGCTGCATGAACAGGCGCCAGATCTCCGCGGGGAAGCTCCCGCCACTCACCGCGATCCCGTGGACGTTCTCCATCGGGATCTCGCCCTTCGTGTACCCGACCCACGTGACCGTCGCGAGCTCGGGCGTGTACCCCGCGAACCACGCGTCCGCGTGCTCCTCGTTTGTCCCCGTCTTGCCGGCGGCAGGCCTGCCGAACGCGGCTCGCGTCCCGGTGCCGTACTGGATGTTCTGCTCGAGGATGCGCGTCACGACCGCGGCCGTCCCCTCGGAGATCGCCCGCTTGCGCCTCGGGACGCCCCAGCCCGCGTTCCGGTCCTCCGTGCCGTCGGCGAGGATCACGCGGCGGATGGCCATCGGCTCGGCGTGGACGCCGCCCGCCGCGAGCGTCGCGTAGGCGGACGCGAGGTCGAGGGGGGACACGGCGATCGACCCGAGGCCGATCGACGGCACGTACGCCCCGCGCACGTCGAGCGGTGACTCCACGCCCATCCGCTTCGCCACCTCCGCCACCTTCTCCGGCGTCACGTCGAGCGTGAGCTGGGCGTAGACCGCGTTGTCGGAGCGGATGGTCGCGCTCCGGATCGAGCTCCAGCCGTAGTAGTCGTTCGCGTACGTGTGGACGCACCACCACGAGCCGTCCTCGCAGTTGCCCGCCGGGTGCACCTTGTAGGTGAAGGGGGCGGAGACGTAGTACGTGGAGTCCGGGTTGACGCCCATCTCCACGGCGGCCGCGAGCACGAAGGTCTTGAAGGTCGAGCCGGGCTGACGGCGCGCCTGCGAGAGGAGGTTGAACTCGTTGCCCGGCCGGTTCGGGACGACGGCGGCCATCGCCCTGATCGCGCCCGTGCGCGGGCTGATCGAGATGAGGGCGGCGGCCGGGTCGCTCGGCTGGTTCAGCGTGTCGCGGATCGCCTTCTCGGCGAGCCGCTGGTAGCGCGGCACGATCGTCGTGTACACGGAGAGCCCGCCCGACCGCACGGTCTCGGCGCCGTACGCCTCGATGAGCTTGTCCCGGACGTAGCCGAAGAAGTACGGCTCGCGGATGTCGCTGTAGAGCCGCCCGGGGCGCAGTCCGAGGCCCTTCGCCGAAGCTCGCTCGTAGCGACGCGGACTGATGACGCCCGTGTCGAGCAGCGCCCGCAGCACCTCCTGCCGGCGGGCGAGCGCGCGGGCCGGGCTCGTGAAGGGGTTGTACGAGGACGGCGCCTGCGTCAGCCCCGCCAGCAGGGCCGCCTCCGAGAGGGTCAGCTCGCTCGAGGGCTTCGAGTAGTACGTCTGCGCAGCGGCCTCGATCCCGTACGCGTGGTTCCCGTAGTACACCTGGTTGAGGTACGTCGTGAGGATCCGCTGCTTCGACCACGCGCGGTCGAGCTTCGTCGCGAGGCACGCCTCCTTGACCTTCCGCTGCACCGTCCGCTCGCGCGAGATGTAGAGGTTGCGCACGAGCTGCTGCGTGATCGTCGAGCCGCCCTCGACGATCCCACCCGCTTCGACGTTCTTCACCGCCGCCCGCGCGATGCCCTCGATGTCGACGCCGGAGTGCTCGAAGAACCGCCGGTCCTCGATCGCGACGGTCGCGAGTCGCACCCAGCGCGACATCTCCCCGGCGGCGACGGGCTGGCGGTTCCTCTCCGCCGGGATCGAGCCGAGCAGGCTCCCGTCGGCCGCGTAGACGAAGGAGTTCTGGCCGATGCGCGTCGGCTGCAGCGCGTCGAGGTCACACGACGACCCGTACGCGAGCACCCCAGCGGTTCCGGCGACCCCGGCGATCGCGGCGAGGAGGGCCACGCCCGCGAGCGCCGCGACGGCGCCGCGACGGCGGCGACGGCGTCGGGCCGCGCGCAGGTGCCGCCTTCGCGGGTGGAGGGCATCCGGGTCGAGCGGCGAGCGCCGGCGGCGAGGCGGGCTCATGACGTGATGCTAGCCACGGCTTCGAGCGCGTTCGACTCCACGACACCCACTCCTCGGCCCGGGCGTCGCTCCGGCAGGTTGAATCCCACCGTGGAGAGCGCCGCCGTCTCGGCACGACACCCCGTCCGCCTCGCGGCGTGGCTCGTATTCGTCGTCTCGTTCGCGGTCCTGAGCTACGCGAGTCGCGCGGCTGGGACGGACACGCCTGACGACCTCGCGTACCGCTACTCGTCGTCGGTCGCCGCCGCCGTCCAGTTCCTCGTCATGCTCGGGATCCTGCTGCTCATCGGGATGGGGCTTCCGAAGCGGGAGCTCTTCGCGCTCCGCCGCCCTGCTTCGTGGCGGCGCGCGGTCGGGCTCGCCGCGCTCGGGCTCGGGGTCATCTACGGCGTCGCGCTCGTGTACACCCAGGCCCTGGCTCTCTTCGGAGACTGGGACGCGACGGAGGAGCAGGGCCTCGTCCCGGACGGATGGGACGGGAGCCGCGCCGGCGCGTTCGTCGCGTTCTTCCTCGCCGTCACGATCCTCGCGCCGATCGTCGAGGAGCTGACGTACCGGGGAATGGGCGTCTCCCTGCTCCTGCCGTACGGCACGGTGCTCGCCGTCCTCTTGACGGCAGCGCTGTTCGGCGTCGCGCACGGCCTGCTCGTCGGTCTCCCCGTGCTCGTCGTCTTCGGCGTCGTGAACGCGTGGCTCCGGCTCCGGACGGGCAGCATCTACCCGCCGATGCTCGTCCACGGGACCTTCAACGCGATCGCGATGATCGCGTCCGTGACGGTCTCCGGCGGCTGAGGCCGCTCAGGCCGTCTCGTCGTCGTCGTCGAGGAGCTCCTCGTCCTCGCCGTCGTCCTCCTCGAGCTCCTCGAGGCTCGAGGCGAACTGCTCCGGCGTCACCGTCTCCAGGAACTGCCGGAACTCGGCAGGGTCGAGGTCGGCGAGGCTCGACGCCGTGACGAGGCCCGCCTGCTCGTCGTCCTCGGCCTGGAACTCGATGCTCGACCCCTCGACGACGTCGTCCGCGGCGAAGATCTGCGCCTCACAGCGGACTGCGAGCGCGATCGCGTCGGACGGCCTGGAGTCGATCTCGACCTCGCGACCGTTCTGGACGATCGTGATGCGCGCGTAGTACGTGTTCTCGCGCAGCTCGGTGACGGTTACCCGCACGACCTCCCCCTGGAGCTCGGAGATGATCTCGGTGACGAGGTCGTGCGTCATCGGCCGCGGGGGGCTCGCACCCTGGAGCTTCATGAGGATGGCCGCAGCCTCGGGGTGGCCGATCCAGATCGGCAGGAATCGCTCGTCGTCCACGGTCTTCAGGAGCACGATCGGCTGCTTGCCGATCGGCTCGAAGCTCACGCCGTAGAGGGTCATCTCACGCATCGCCAGGCCCTCCCCCATCTTAGATGGGGCCTGCGCTACAGTTGCGTCCCCACGGGCGATTAGCTCAGTCGGTTAGAGCGCCGCTCTGATAAGGCGGAGGCCCCTGGTTCGAGTCCAGGATCGCCCACCTTGTCCGCAGACTCGGAGACTGCCGAGCAGTTTCCGAGTCGCGGGAAGACCCCTGAAGACGCGACGGCTCCGCCGTCGCTGTGCTCATGGCATCTGAGCCGTCCGATGGTACGGGCTCTCCTTCGGCCGCGTGACCCCGACGACGCGCCTGCTCCGGGGGCTCAGGCGGCCCGGTGCTCCGCGCGCGGAGGCGCCACGGCCTCGAGCACCTCCACGAGCTCCGCGAGCCCCGTCTCGTCCTCGAAGTGCACGTGCAGCGAGCCGCCGGCGAGCCGCGTGCGCATCCCCGTGAGCCGCTCGGCGGCGCTCCGGGCGCGGTCGGCGAGCGCGGGGTCGACCAGCGGCGCCTTGCGGGGCCGGCGCTTCGCGCCCCCCTCCCGGGCGGCGAGCTCGGCTCCGCGCACGGTGAGCCCCTCCTCGACGATCCTCCGCGCGAGGCGCCTGCGCGCGGCGTCGTCGGGCAGCGCGAGCACGGCGCGCGCGTGACCCTCGGTGAGATCGCCGCGCGCGAGCATCCAGAGGACGTCCTCCGGGAGCTCGAGGAGGCGGAGCCTGTTCGACACGGCGGACTTCGAGCGGCCGACCCGCTCGGCGACCTCGCCGAGCGAGAGCTCGAACTCGTCCACGAGGGACGCGTACGCGCGGGCCTCCTCCACCGGGGACAGGTTCTCGCGCGCGACGTTCTCGACGAGCCCGAGCAGGAGCGACTCGCGGTCGCCGACGTCCCGGACGACCGCCGGGAGCGTCGGGATCCCGGCGGCGCGGGCCGCCCGCCAGCGGCGCTCGCCGGCGATGAGCTCGAAGCCGCCCTCCGCTCTGCGCCGCACGACGACGGGCTGCAGCACGCCCTGGAGGCTGATCGAGCTCGTCAGGCCCGCGGCCGCCTCGGGCTCGAAGCGACGCCGGGGCTGCCTCGGGTTCGGATGGACGGACTCCACCGGGAGGTGGACGAGCTCCGGCTGGCCCGCCTCGCCGAGCAGCACCTCGAGCCCGCGGCCGAGCCCGCGGCGCTGCTCCCTAGGAACGCTCGACAAGCTCCATCGCCACCTTCCAGTACGCCTCCGCGCCGGCGGAGCGGCGGTCGTACGCGATCGCAGGGACCCCGTGGCTCGGCGCCTCGGCGAGCCGCACCGAGCGGGGGATGGTCGTCGTGAACACGAGGTCGCCGAAGTGCCTGCGCAGCTCGCTCTCCACCTCGGCGGAGAGCCGCGTGCGGGCGTCGGCCATCGTCAGCAGGATGCCGGCGATCGCGAGGTCGGGGTTGAGGCGCGCCTTGACGAGGTTGATGGTGCCGAGCAGCTGCGAGAGGCCCTCGAGCGCGTAGTACTCCGCCTGCACCGGGACGATGACGCGGTCGGCCGCAGCCAGCGCGTTCACGGTGAGCGGGCCGAACGACGGCGGACAGTCGAGGAACACGTACTCGTACGGCTCGAGCGCGTCGGCGAGGGCCTCGGCGAGGAAGCGCTCTCCGCCCGTGCGGTTCGAGAGCTCGACCGCGGCGGCCGCGAGATCGCGCTTCCCCATGACGATGTCGAGGTTCGCGAACTGCGACGGCCTCGCGAGCGCCGCGAGCGGCACCCCGTCGAGGAGCTCGTGCGTCGAGGCGCCGTTCGCGCGCAGGCCGAGCCCGGACGTCGCGTTCGCCTGCGGGTCGAGGTCGATGAGGAGCACGCGCTCCCCCGCCTCGGCGAGGCACGCGCTCAGGTTCACGGCGGTCGTCGTCTTGCCGACGCCGCCCTTCTGGTTCGCGACTGCGTAGACCCGGGCGGGCACACCCGCAGGCTAGTGGTCGTGGCGGACGCCGACTGGGGCGCCCAGGCCCGAGGGCTACGCGAGCGGGCGCTTCTTCGCCATGCCGGGGCGTCGCGGGAAGCCCGGAGGCGTGGGCCCGACCTTGCGGAGGACGAGGAGGCCGGCCGGCGAGGGCTCGACGGCGCCGGCGAGCCGGCGCGCAGCGGCCTCGACCCGAACCGGCTCGACGGTCGGGCCGACCCAGAGGATCGCCGCGCCGCCGGGCCGCACGAGCGGCAGGCAGAGCTCGGCCGCGACCGGCGGCTTCGCCAGCGCCTTCGCGAGCGCGACCCCGTAGACGTCCACCTCGGCGAGCTCCGCGCGGCCCCAGGCGACGGTGACGTTCGGGAGACCCGAGGCCGCGGCCGTCAGGAACTCGCACTTCCGGCGCTCGGCCTCGAGGAGCACGAACGGGCGCTCCGGGAGCGCTGCCGCGAGCGGGATCCCGGGCGAGCCGCTCCCGGACCCGACGTCGACCACCGGCCCCTCCTCCCGCTCGAGGAGGGGGAGAGCGCGGAGCGCGTCGTCGAGCAGGACGCGCCTCGCCTCCTCCGGATCCGAGATCGCGGTGAGACCGGGCGTCGCGAGGACGGCCTCGAGCCAGTGCTCGAGGAGGGCTTGGCCCACCTCAGCTCGCGACGTTGCGGGGAAAGACGACGACGTACCGGTTCGGCTCGGAGCCCTCGCTCGCCGTCTCCACCTCCGGGTCGTCCTTCAGCGCCTCGTGCACGATCTTGCGCTCGACCGCCGTCATCGGCTCGAGCGCGACCCGGCGGCCGCTCGCGGACGCCCGCTCCGCGGCCCGCCGGGCCGCACCCTCGAGAGCGGACGCGCGGCGCGCGCGGTACCCGGCCGCGTCGACGATCACCTCGCTCTCGCCGCCGCGTGCGCGGACGATCGCGTTCGCGAGGTACTGGACCGCGTCGATGGTCTGCCCGTGCTTCCCGATCAGGAGCCCCACGTCGGCGCCTGCGCAGAGCGCCGTCACCTTGCCCTCTCGCTCGGCGACCGAGACCGTCAGGTCGGCCCCGATGGCGTCGATCACGCGCTCGACGAGCTCGCGGGCGAGTCGGGCGTCGTCGCTCCCGGCGCTCTCCTCCGCATGCTCGTGCGCGGTGACGCTCGCGACCACTCTCGCGGGCGTGAACCCGACCCCGAGGAGGCCGCGCTCTCCCTCCGACACGACCTGGAACTCGACCGCGTCGCGGTCGAGCCCCGGAACGAGCGCCTCGAGGTCGCGGAGCGCAGCCCACTTCGCCTCGCCGACGGTCTCGCCGGTCGCCTCCGTCGTCACCGTCCGCTCGTCGCTCACCGCCTGCGGCCGCCCTTCTTCTTCACCCGCCTGGGGCCGCCGGGCGAGGCCGAGGGCTTCGCCCCGCTCGCAGGCTCCGCGGGCGCCTCGGCGGCCGCTTCGGCCTTCGACGGCGTCCGGCTCGACCGCTTCGGCGGCGTGGACGGCTTCGGCATCAGCCTGCGGGTGACGAGGCCCTGGCCGGTCGTCCAGAGGTTCGTGGTCAGCCAGTAGATCATCAGCCCCGAGGGGAAGCTGAGGATGAAGGGCAGGAAGGCGACCGGGAGGACCATGATCATGATCCGCTGGGCCTGGCTCTGCATGGAGGTGGACATGAGGTACGTCGAGAGGAGCTGGCTCGCGACGTAGACCGCGATGAGCACCGGGCCCCAGCCGTCCTTCACCGGCTCCGTGATGTCCACGAGGCCCAGCCACTCGAGGGAGGAGGACGGGAACTTGGGGAAGATCTCCTTCTCGAAGTCCTTCAGCACGAAGAAGAGGGAGATGAAGATCGGGATCTGGAAGACGATCGGAAGGCAGGAGGCGTACGGGTTGATCTTGTTCTCCTTGTAGAACTTCATGAGCTCTTCCGACTGGCGCTGGCGGTCCGACTTGTAGCGCTGCTGGATCGCCTTCATCTCCGGCGCGTGGATCTGCAGGCTCTGCATCGAGTGGATCTGCCTGACGGCGACCGGGACGAGGAGCATCCGGACGATCACGGTGAGGGCGACGATCGACCACGCCCACGTGAGGCCGACCGACTGGTGGAGCCACGTGAGGACCTCGGTGAGGACGTTCTCGAGCGGGGTGAGGACGCCGCCGACGATCACGTGCGCGCCTTCCTACGCGACCGGAAGAGCGGGAAGACCGCCTGGTCGTGCGCGTAGTCGACGCCGCCGTGGCTCCAGGGGTTGCAGCGCAGCAGCCGCCAGCCGGCGAGGACGGCGCCGCGGACGAGCCCGAACTCGCGGAACGCGTCGATCGCGTACTGCGAGCAGCTCGGGTGGTACTTGCACGTCCCGGCCGGGGTGAGGAGACCGAAGGTCCACCGCCACGCGTGGACGAGGGCGACGCCGAGGTACCTCACTCGCGCACCTTTCCGAGCACGTCGGCCACCTCCCCCGTCAGCCACTCGAGCCCGCGCGCCTCAGCCGCCTCGGGCAGCCCGGGCCGCGCGGCGAGGACGTAGTCGTGGCCGGGCGGGACGGTCGCCAGCAGGCCCTTCCACGCCTCGCGGAGGAGCCGCTTGACCCGGTTCCGGACGACGGCGGATCCGACCGCTCTCGGGACGGCGAGCCCGAGCCGTGGAGGCCCGTCCACGTCCTCCTCCCGCGGGAACCAGTGGAGCACGAGGTACCTCGAGGAGACCGAGCGGCCGCGCCGGTAGACGGCGTCGAAGTCCCGCGAGCGGGAGAGCCGGTTGCGGCGCTGCACTGCCGGCGGGCTCAGGCGGAGAGCCGCTTGCGCCCGCGGGCGCGGCGCCGCTTCAGGATCGCGCGACCTCCGCGGGTCGACATCCGCGCTCGGAACCCGTGGCGGCGCTTGCGTCGCCGAACGTTCGGTTGGTAGGTGCGTTTCACGGTGCGCTCGCTCTCGAGGGCTGCTCGGGAACAGGGGACGGCGAGTATAGACGACCCGCTCTCGGGGCAGGTTATCCACAGACCTCGGGCGGGTCGTGGAAATCGAAACTGCTGCTCTCGCGATCTCTCCGTTGTCGAGGATGAGAACGGCAGAGCCGTCGTCCACACCTGGGGAAAGACGTGTGGAATACGCGAACTCCCTGCAAAGAAGGCTCTTTTCGCCCACAGGTGTCTCTCCGGCCGTGGTTGAGCAGGGTCGCGGAACGGTGCTATGCTCGCCCTTCCCACGACCAGCGCGAGCAGCGAGGACGGGTGGAGCACGCGACCGAGAAGACTGCCGACGACCTCTGGAGCACCATCTCTGCGGCTCTGAGGGACACCCTCACGCAGACGACGTACGAGACGTGGTTCGGCCAGGCGGAGCCCCGGTCCTTCGGTGACGGCCGCCTCGTCGTCGACGTCCCGAACGACTTCACGCGCGAGTGGGTCGAGGGCCACTTCCTCGACCTCGTGTCCCGCGCGGCCGCGGACGCGCTCGGCCACGAGGCCGTGGTGACGTTCGTCGTCGCCGAGCGGACGCCGCCGCGCGAGACGCCGCTCGTGGTCGACGCGCTTCCTGCAGCCGAGCCTGCGGAGGAGGAGCGGGAGCCCGAGATCCCTTACCGGGACGCCGCCGAAGGCCAGCTCAACCCGAAGTACACGTTCGACCTCTTCGTCATCGGCTCCTCGAACCGCTTCGCGCACGCCGCCGCGCTCGCCGTCGCGGAGGCGCCCGCGCAGGCGTACAACCCGCTCTTCATCTACGGCGGCACCGGCCTCGGGAAGACGCACCTCCTGCAGGCGATCGCCCACTACGTGCGGCAGCACTCCAGGCGCCTGACGACGCGGTACGTCACGAGCGAGACCTTCATGAACGACTTCATCGACTCGCTCCGGGACAAGCGGATCGAGGGCTTCAAGCGCCGGTACCGCAACTACGACGTCCTGCTCGTCGACGACATCCAGTTCTTCGAGGGCAAGGAGCGAATCCAGGAGGAGTTCTTCCACACGTTCAACTCGCTCTACGAGGGCGGCGCGCAGATCGTGATCTCCTCCGACCGGCCGCCGCGCGAGATCGCGACGCTGGAGGAACGGCTGCGGTCGCGGTTCGAGTGGGGGCTCCTCACAGACATCCAGGCGCCCGATCTCGAGACGCGCATCGCGATTCTCCGCAAGAAGGTCAACACGGAGCGGATCGCGGTCACCGACCCGGAGGTGCTTACCTTCATCGCCGGCCGCGTGTCGTCGAACATCCGCGAGCTGGAGGGTGCGCTCACCCGTGTCGTCGCGTTCTCCTCGCTCACCGACCGCCCGATGACCGTCGAGCTCGCCGAGCACGTCCTCAAGGACGTCTACCCGCAGGGCGAGCCCGCTCCCGAGGTGACGATCCCGCGGATCCAGGAGGCGGTCTCGCAGCGCTTCGGCGTGACGCTCGAGGAGCTCGTCAGCCCGCGTCGGTCGCAGGCGGTCGCGTACCCCCGGCAGGTCGCGATGTACCTGTCGCGCGAGCTCACGGACGCCTCCCTGCCGATGATCGGGAAGCAGTTCGGCGGGCGCGACCACACGACGGTCATCCACGCCAAGGACAAGATCTCGCGCCTCATCCGGGAGGACCGATCTGTGTACAACCTCGTGCAAGAACTGACTGCGCGCATCAAGCAGGCCCAGTGAGACTGGGGGTCCCGAGCACCCGCGCCGTGTGGCCTGTGGACGACGTGGGCGGCCGTCCACACGATCGTCCAGGGGCGTTTTCCCCGCTCCTGCGCAACAATGACCACGTCTTCCCCGTCACGCACACTCCTACTACTCCTACTTCCCTTCTTCCATAGGAATGACCACAGACCTCGCAGCCGACACCGAGCTCCGTGTCACCTGCTCACGGGCCGACCTTGCTGGCGCCCTGGCGACCGTGGCCCGCGCGCTCTCGACCCGGGGAACGGTGCAGGTGCTCGGCGGGATCCACCTCCAGTGCGCGGAGGGAAAGCTGACGCTCGCCGCGACCGACATGGAGATCTCGCTGCGCGCGTCCATCTCCGGCGCCGTCTCGGGCGACGCGGCGGTCGTCGTGCCGGGCCGCCTCCTCGCGGACCTCGTCAGGCTCCTCCCGGACGACTCCGTGACGCTCGCTTACGAGGCGGGAGAAGGGGTGGTGACGGTCGAGTCCGGAAGCCACTCGTCGCGGCTCAACGTGTTCAGCGCGGAGGACTTCCCCCGGCTCCCGCCGCTCGATGTGACGCTCCAGCGCGTGGACGCGCCCGCGCTGCTCGAGACGATCGAGAAGGTGGGCCGGGCCGCCTCGCGCGACGAGTCGCGGCCGGTGCTCACCGGGATCCTCGTGCGCTTCGAGGGCGGCGAGCTCGTCATGGCCGCGACCGACTCGTACCGCCTGGCGGTCAAGGAGACGACGCTGTCCTCACCCGGGCCGGAGCTCGAGGCCATCATCCCCGCGCGTGCGCTCCAGGAGCTCGCGCGGCTGGCTGCCGGAGCGGAGGACGTCGGGCTCGGCGTCCATGAGAACTACGTGATCTTCTCCGCGGGCGACGTGTGGCTTACGAGCCGCCGCATCGACGGCCAGTTCCCGAACTACAAGCAGCTCCTGCCCGAGACGTTCGAGGCGGAGCTCGACATCCCCCGGGAGCCGTTCCTCGAGGTCGTGCGGCGAGCCGGCCTCATGGCGCAGCGGAACGCGCCGCTCCGGCTCCGCTTCGCCGACGGCGAGCTCACGGTCTCCGCGCAGACGCAGGACGTGGGCGAGGCGCGGGAGTCGCTCCCGGTGGAGTACGCCGGCGAGGAGCTCGAGATCGGCTTCAACCCCGACTTCCTGCGCGACGGGCTCGAGGCGGTCGGGGCGGAGACGATCCAGCTCAAGCTCATCAACCCCCTGCGCCCCGGGCTCATCGCCTCCCCGGACGAGAGCTTCTGGTACCTGATCATGCCGATCCGGCTCGCGGGCTGATCGTCCGCGAGGTCACGCTCCGGGACTTCCGCACGTACCCCCGTCTCGAGCTGGCGCTCGAAGGGGGAGTCGTCCTGCTGCACGGCCCCAACGGGGCCGGCAAGACGAACCTGCTCGAGGCGCTCCACGTCGGGACGCAGGGGTTCTCCCCCCGCGCGCGGAGCGACGCGCAGATGATCCGGTTCGGCGCCGCGGCCGGCCGCGTCGCCCTGCGCGGCACGCACGCGGGCGCGGCCTTCGAGACGGAGGTGACGCTCTCCCTCGGCGACGCGCGGCGCGCCCGGCTCAACGGGGAGCGGCTCGCGTCCGCCGAGCGCCTTCGGAGCGAGTTGAAGACGCTCGTCTTCACGCCGGACCGGCTGGCCGTCGTGAAAGGGGGGCCGGCGACCCGGCGGGCGTACCTCGACCGGAGCGTGAGCCGGCTGCTCCCCGCGCGCTCCTCCCTCCCGGTGGAGTACGCGGCCGCCGTCGGTCAGCGCAACGCGTGCCTTCGACGGCTCCGCGCGGGGGCGTCCTCGCCTGCAGCTCTCCGGCCGTGGACGGAGAGCGCGGTGTCTCTCGGCTCCGCGCTCGTCGACGCCCGGAGCGAGGCCGTGTCGCTGCTCCGCGAGCCGTTCGCGAGGATCGCCGCCGAGCTCGGGCTCGACGACGCGGACCTCGCGTACCAGGGCGCCACGACGACCGTCGCCGATCTCGAGGCCCGCCTCGACCGCGACCTCGAGCGAGGTGTCACGGGCGCGGGCCCGCACCTGCACGACCTCTCGATCGTCGCCGGATCCCGTGACCTGCGCTTCTTCGGGTCCCAGGGGGAGCAGCGCGTCGCCGTCCTCGCTCTCGTCCTCGCGGAGGCTGAGGTCCTGCGCGCGCGTGTCGGAGAGGCGCCCCTGGTGCTCCTGGACGACGTGCTCTCGGAGCTCGACGGAGCGAGACGGCGCTCGCTCGCCGCGATCGTCTCGGGCGACGGCCAGACGGTGCTGACGGCCACTGCCGCCGCGGCCTTCCCCGCCGAGCCGGCGCAGGCTCTCGGGGTCGCCCCGGGGAGGGTGGGGTGATGGAGCGGATCGAGCGGTCGGTGCAGCGCGAGCTCGGACGCGGGGCCGGCGAGCAGGCGCGGGCGCTGCCCGAGCTCACGGCGTGCTGGCCCGCCGTCGTCGGGGAGAACGTCGCACGGAATGCCTGGCCGCTCCGAATGGGCCGTGACGGCACGCTGCACGTCGCGACCGCCTCGGCCGCGTGGGCTCTCGAGCTCGACCGCCTCGGCCCGGAGATCCTCGACAAGCTGACCGCGACCCTCGGCGACGCGGCCCCGAAGAAGCTCCGGTTCGCGGTCGGACCGCTCCCCGAGCCGACCGCGCCAGCGACGTCACCGGCCACCTCGGCCCCGCCGCCCGCCGTGCCCCCGGACGTCGCCGCCGACGCCCTCGCCGCGGCGGCGGAGATCGAAGACCCGGAGCTCCGCGAGCTGGCCCTCCGGGCCGCCCGCGCGAGTCTCGCCAGGCCGCCCTCCGACCGGGGTTTCTGATACACTTGTTCCGCCCCGCATTAGGTCGATTTGCAGGGCTTTTTTGATGGCCGAAGCAGCCTACACCGCAAAAGACATTACCGTTCTGGAGGGCCTCGAGCCGGTTCGTCTGCGACCCGGCATGTACATCGGCTCCACGGGCGCCCGCGGGCTCCACCACCTCGTCTACGAGGTCGTCGACAACGCGGTCGACGAGGCCCTGGCCGGAAGGAACGATCTCGTGGACCTGACGATCCACCCGGACAACTCCGTCACCGTCCGCGACGCGGGAGCGGGCATCCCCGTGGACGTCATCCCGGAGCAGGGGCTGCCCGCGCTCACGGTCGTGCTGACGAAGCTCCATGCCGGCGGGAAGTTCGGCGGCGAGGGGTACAAGGTCTCCGGCGGGCTCCACGGCGTCGGCGTGTCGGTCGTGAACGCGCTCTCCGAGTGGCTCGTCGCAGAGGTGCGCCGCGGGGGCAAGGTGTACCGCCAGGAGTTCGCCCGCGGCGAGCCCACGACCGAGATGGAGACGGTCGGCGTCGCCGCGAAGGGGGAGACCGGGACGACCATCTCCTTCCTCCCCGACTCCGAGGTCTTCGAGGAGATCGAGCTCAACGCGTCGACGCTCTCCCAGCGCCTGCGCGAGACCGCGTTCCTCACCCGCGGCCTGCGGATCGTCCTCCGGGACGAGCGCGCCGGGGGCAAGACCGAGGAGTTCCACTACGAGGGCGGCATCCGGGACTTCGTCGCGCACGTGAACGAGTCGAAGGACACCGTCCACAAGCACGTGATCTACCTCGAGGGCGAGAGCGACGACGGCCAGGTCGAGGTCGCGATGCAGTGGAACTCGTCGTACGTCGAGTCCGTGTTCTCCTTCGCGAACAACATCAACACCACCGAGGGCGGCACGCACCTCTCGGGCTTCAAGTCCGCGCTCACCGGCACGCTCAACCGCTACGCGCGCGACAAGGGCCTCCTGAAGGAGAAGGAGGAGAACCTCGAAGGCGAGGACGTCCGCGAGGGCCTGGCGGCCGTCATCTCCGTCAAGCTGCGGAACCCGCAGTTCGAGGGCCAGACGAAGACGAAGCTCGGCAACCCGCCGATCGAGGGCCTCGTCAAGACGACGGTGAACCAGCGCCTCGCGCAGTTCCTCGAGGAGAACCCGACCGAGGCGAAGCAGATCATCACGAAGGCCGTCTCGGCCGCCCGGGCCCGTCAGGCCGCCCGCAAGGCGCGCGAGCTGACCCGCCGGAAGAGCGCGCTCGACTCGGGCTCGCTCCCGGGCAAGCTGGCGGACTGCCAGATCTCCGACCCGGAGTCCGCCGAGCTCTTCCTCGTCGAGGGGAGCTCCGCCGGCGGCTCCGCGGTCGACGCCCGCGATCGGACCTTCCAGGCGATCCTGCCGCTTCGCGGCAAGGTGATCAACGCCGAGAAGAACCGGATCAACAAGGTCCTCTCGAACGAGGAGATCCAGGCGATCGTGACCGCGATCGGCACCGGCATCGGCGAGGAGTTCGACCTCTCCAAGCTGCGGTACCACCGGATCATCGTCATGACGGACGCCGACGTCGACGGCGCGCACATCCGCACGCTGATCCTCACGTTCCTGTACCGGCAGATGCAGGAGCTCGTCGAGGGCGGCTTCGTGTACATCGCCGTTCCGCCGCTCTACCGGGTGAAGATCGGGTCGCAGCAGCGGTACGTCGAGAAGGAGTCGCAGTTCGAGGAGATGCTCGCCCGCGAGCGGATCAAGGACACCGAGGTCACCGACCGCAGCGGTCAGGCACAGAAGCTCACGGAGACCCGCTACACGCGCTTCGCGCGCGTCCTCAACGAGTTCGACGGGTGGGTCTCGCGGCTGCGCGAGGACTTCGGGCACGCCGCCGCCAACTTCGTCGTCGACCACCGTCTCGTGGAGGCCGAGTCCCTAGACATCGCCGAGGCCATCGCCTCGCGCGACGCGAACGGTTACGAGCTCGCGGTGGTGGGCGAGAGCGAGGGCGAGACGCACGTCACCGTCGTGGAGCGGGAGACCGGGGCCGCGTCGAGCGTCGTCATCCCCGCTGCGCTGCTCGCGTCACCGATCTACGCGAACGTCCGCAAGACCTACGCCCGCCTCGTCGAGGTCGTGGGCCAGCCGCCCTTCGACCTTGCGCTCGGGAAGAAGACGCGGCACGCCGACACGTTCGCGCAGCTCCGCGAGCACGCGATCGAGCTCGCGAAGGAGGGCATCCAGATCAGCCGCTTCAAGGGCCTCGGCGAGATGGACGCCGAGGAGCT
>CAZODN010000057.1:14629-16756 GCA_964578545.1 uncultured Gaiellales bacterium | reverse complement strand
CTCGGGATCGGGCAGCTCCTGGGCGCCCACTGGGCGTACGTCGAGGTGGGCTGGGGCGGCTACTACGCGTGGGACCCGGTCGAGAACGCCGCGCTCATGCCCTGGCTCGTCGCGACGGCATTCCTGCACTCGGTGATGATCCAGGAGAAGCGAGGGATGCTGAAGGTCTGGAACGTCCTCCTCGTCCTGCTCGCGTTCGCGCTCGCGCTCTTCGGGACGTTCCTCACGCGCTCGGGGGTCGTGAACTCGATCCACTCGTTCACCCAGAGCTCGATCGGCGGCTGGTTCCTCGCCTTCATCGTCCTCGTCGTCTCCGTCTCGCTCGGGCTCGTCCTCCACCGGCTGCCGCTGCTCCGCTCCCCGACGAAGCTGGAGTCGCCGGTGTCGCGGGAGGCCGCCTTCCTCTACAACAACCTCCTCCTGCTCGCGCTCTGCCTCGCGATCCTCTGGGGCGTCGTCTACCCGATGCTGTCCGAGGCGGTCCGCGGCGAGCAGGTCGTCCTCGGCCGCTCCTACTACGACTTCTTCCTGCGCGCGTTCGGGCTCCCGCTCCTCCTCCTGATGGGGATCGGCCCGCTGATCGCATGGAGGCGGGCGTCGCTCCGCAGCCTCGTGACGACCTTCCGCTGGCCGACCCTCGTCGCCGTGGGAACAGGCGTCGCGCTCCTGCTCCTCGGCGCGGGGAGCTCGGTACCGGGCCTCGTCACGTACACGTTCTCGGCGTTCGTCGTGACGACCATCGCCATGGAGTTCGGGCGGGGGACGCGCGCGCGCAAGGCGCTCGGAGCCTCCACGTGGCCGGGAGCGTTCGCCTCCCTGATCTCGCGCAACCGCAGGCGCTACGGCGGGTACGTCGTGCACGCCGCGGTCGTCCTGCTCGCGATCGGGATCGCCGGCTCGAGCGCCTTCGACTCCGTCACCGAGGCGAAGCTCGAGCGCGGTCAGTCGCTGACTATCGGCGACTACACGCTCACGTACCGCGCGCTCGACGAGCGGGTCGTGGCGAACGCGACGGAGATTCGAGCCACGCTGGGCGTCACGCGCGGTGACCGCGACCTCGGCACCCTCCGGGCGGGCAAGAACGCGTACACGATCGAGGACCAGGTCTCGAACGAGGTCGGGATCCGGAGCGACCCGCTCACCGCCGAGGACCTGTTCGTCATCGCGGAGCAGATCGACCCGGACGGCGCCGTGTACTTCCGCGTGTTCGTGAAGCCCCTCGTCAACCTCATCTGGATCGCGGGGGCCGTCTTCCTCCTCGGCTCGATCATCACCCTCTGGCCCGACCGGCGCGAGGAGCGGCGGCTCGTCGCCCGCACGGCGCAGGCCGGCGTCCCCGCGACGCGTTGACGCTCGCGCTGCTCCTGTCTGCGGCCCTCGTCGTGGCCTGCGTCGTCGTCGTGGCGCTCCCCTTCATCCGCGAGCCCGAGCCCGAGTCGGACGAGCTCGAGGAGCTGGACGAGGAGGAGCAGCGTCGCCTCGAGCTCCTCGAGGAGCGGGATCGGGCGCTCGCCGCCCTGAAGGAGCTCGAGTTCGACCATCGGACGGGCACGGTCACCGACGAGGACTACCGGGCGCAGGTCGGCTCGCTCCGGCGCGTCGCGGCGGCCGCCCTGCGGGCCCTCGACGACGTCCCGGAAGGGCTCTCCGACCCGGCGGCGAGGGAGGGGCGCCCGCCGGATGCGCGAACATAGCCGGATGCGGCGCCGCTGGCTCGCACCGTTCGCTCTCGCCCTCGTACTCGGGGTGGCGGGCCCCGCTCCGGGACAGGGCATCGAGGACGAGAAGGCTGCCGTAGACGCGCGCATCGCCGCGCTGAGGGCGGAGATCGAGGCCTCGAAGCGGCGAGAAGGAGTCCTCACGACGCAGCTCTCCGCGCTCCTGTCCGAGCTCGAGAGCGCCGAGGCCGCGGTCGGCGCAGCGCAGTCGAACGTGAGCGCGCTCGAGGCCCAGCTCGCCGACGCCGAGAGCCGGCTCGCGGAGCTCACGGACCTGCTCGCGAGGCAGACGCGCGCGCTCGAGCGCCTGCAGGAGGAGCATCGGCGGGCCGTCGAGGTCCTCGAGGCCCGCGTCCGCGCCATGTACATCGACGAGCCTCCGGACCTCGTGTCGTTCCTCGTCTCGGCG
>CAZODN010000057.1:0-14529 GCA_964578545.1 uncultured Gaiellales bacterium | reverse complement strand
CCGCGCCATGTACATCGACGAGCCTCCGGACCTCGTGTCGTTCCTCGTCTCGGCGGCGAGCTTCGACGAGCTCATCGACAACGTCGAGTTCCTCGACCGGATCGGGGCCCAGGACGAGCGGATCGCGCGGCAGGTCGAGCGCGCGCGGGAGAGGGCTGCCGCCGAGCGCCGTGCGACCGCGCGCACGAAGCGCCTGCAGGCTGCGGCGGTGGCCGAGATCTCCGCCCGGACGAGCGAGGCGCGCGCCGCGCGAGACCGGCTCGCCGGGGCGCGGGACACGCTCGCGCAGGCCCAGGCCGTCAAGCAGAGCGCCCTCGACCGGTCGCGGGAGTCCCGGGAGGACTACCTGCGCGAGGTCGAGGCCCTCGCGGCGCAGAGCGCCGCGCTGGCGTCCAAGATCCAGGCCGCGCAGCAGGACGCAGGCCAGAGCGCGCCGGGCTCGACGGGCACCGGCGCCCCGTCGTCCTCCGGCCTGATCTGGCCCTGTGACGGCCCGCTCGTGAGCCCGTTCGGGATGCGCTGGGGCCGGATGCACGAGGGGATCGACATCGGGTGCGCCTACGGGGCTCCCATCCGCGCGGCGGCGGCCGGAACGGTGATCCATGCCGGGTGGCTCGGCGGGTACGGGAACCTCGTCGTCCTCGACCACGGGAACGGCCTCGCGACCGCGTACGCGCACGCGTCGTCGATCCTCGTGAGCGTCGGACAGTCCGTCGCCCAGGGACAGACCGTGTCGCTCGTGGGCTCGACCGGCAACTCGAGCGGCCCGCACCTGCACTTCGAGGTGCGCGTGAACGGGCAGGCAGTCGACCCGCTCGGCTACCTCTGACCGCCGTTCAGGCGGCCTCGGTCGCCGCCTGGGGCAGCGCGACCGAGCTCACGAGGTGGAGGTCGGCGAGCGCCCGCCAGCGCTCCTCCAGCCCCAGCCCGTAGCCCGCGAAGAGCTCGTCGGGCGCGGTGAAGCCCACGTAGCGCAGGGGGAGCTCGTCCACGAGCCGCCGGTAGGGCCGGTCGAGCAGCGTCACCGCCCCGAGGCTCGCCGGTGCGCGGAGCCCGAGCGTCTTGCAGAGGAAGTGGAGCGTGAGGCCCGTGTCGACGACGTCCTCGACGATCAGCACGTGCCGGCCCGCGAGCGGCGAGTCGACGTCCTTGAGGAGCCTCACACCGCCGTCGCGACCGCCCGTGTAGGGGGCGATCTCCACGACGTCGAGCGTGTGCGGGATGGGGATCTTCCGCGTGAGGTCCGTGAGGAAGACGACGCTCGACTTCAGCGGAGCGACGAGGATCGGGTCGAGGCCGTCGTAGTCGCGCGCGATCTCCGCGCCGAGCTCTGCGACGCGGCTGGCGATCTCGTCGCGCGTCAAGTAGACGGCGCCGACCTCGCCGTTCTCGGATGGATGCGGCGCGCGCACTACGAGGCGAGGCGCAGCCGGTACCGCTGCGCGAGGCGCTCGATGTCGCGCCGGTAGAAGAGCTTGACCTTGATGCCGGGGTAGAGCTCCTGCACCTCGCGGAGCTTCCGGTTCTTGCGCGTCACGAGCGACTGCTTCATGACCGTGACCTCGATGAAGAGATCCTGCTCCGGCAGGTAGAAGTCGGGCGTGAAGGCACGGAGGACGCGGCCGTCCTCGTCCCGCTCGAGCACGAAGGTGTGCGGCTCGTAGTCCCAGGGGACGCCGTAGTAGTCGAGGATCTTGGCGCACTCGACCTCGATCCGATTGGCGAACCTCGGCGGCTCCGACCCACGATATGCCTGGAAAACGGGGCTTTCGTCCCGCACCTGCGCGAGGGTACCAGCCGCCTCGGACGACCCCGTCCGCGGCGTCGTACACTGGTGCGCGTGGCCCGTCCCGACGGCGTCTTCCGCATCGCCCAGTTCTCCGACCTCCACTGCGGGGGGCCGTACTTCGAGGCCAGCCTCCTCGAGCGGGCGATCGGGGAGATCAACGAGCTCTGCCCCGACATCGTCGTGTGCACGGGCGACCTCACGACCTTCGGGTTCCGGCACGAGTACCTGGCCGCTCGCGAGTACTTCGACCGGCTGGATTGCGACTCGATCGTCGTCGTGCCGGGGAACCACGACTCGAGGAACGTCGGCTACGTTCACTTCGAGGAGCTGTTCGGCGAGCGGAACTCCGTGCTCCGGAAGGGAGGCGTCGCCATCGTCGCGGTCGACTCGAGCGAGCCGGACCTCGACCACGGGCAGATCGGGCGCGGGCGCTACCGGTGGATCGAGGAGCAGTTCGCCGAGCCGGCGGACCTCAAGATCTTCGTGCTCCACCACCACCTCCTGCCCGTCCCCGGCACGGGCCGGGAGCGCAACGTCGTGTACGACGCCGGCGATGCGATCGAGTGCCTGCAGCGGGCGGGCGTGCGGCTCGTCCTGTCGGGCCACAAGCACGTCCCGTACGTGTGGCGCCTCGAGGACCTCTTCGTCGTGAACACGGGGACGGTCTCGTCGCTGCGGCTCCGGGGCCACGTGCGGCCCTGTTACAACGTCATCGAGATCGCCGACCGCAGGGTCGACATCGTGCGGCGGCACCCGTTCCACGGCCAGGAGCGGCTCGTGTCGTTCTCGCTCGACACGCTCGAGTACGAGAAGTTCACCGGGGCGATCGAGGACGAGGTCACATCGCGCTCCTGAGGGCCCTCGCGATCCTCGACGGCGAGCACTACGCGCCCGTCGTGCGCGATGCGCTTCGCGAGCTGCCGTACGAGTTCGTCGGCGCCGTGCTCGTCGGCGGGAGGGAGAAGCTCCGCGGCGGGGAGGAGTACGGAGTGCCGCTCGTGGAGGGGGTGGAGGACGGCATCGCGGCCCTCGCGCCCGACGTCGTCGTCGACCTCTCCGACGAGCCGGTGCTCGGGCCGGTCGAGCGCTTCGCGCTCGCGAGCCGCGTGCTCGCGCGCGGCGTCCCGTACGTGGGCGCCGACTTCCGCCTCGACCCGCCGGCCCGGCTCCCCTTCGACCTGCCGTCGATCGCGGTCGTCGGGACCGGCAAGAGGATGGGGAAGACGGCGGTGACGGGGCACCTCGCCCGCCTCCTCGCTCGGGACCGCCGAGTGGTCGTCGTCGCGATGGGGCGGGGCGGGCCGCCCGAGCCCGAGGTGGTTACCGTGCAGCCGACCATGGACACGCTCGTCGAGCTCTCGCGCGCCGGCCGGCACGCCGCGTCCGACCACCTCGAGACCGCCGCGCTCACGGGCGTCCCCACCGTCGGCTGCCGGCGCTGCGGCGGCGGGCTCGCGGGCGCGGTCGCCTCGTCGAACGTCTCCGAGGGCGCTGCGATCGCGCTCGAGCTCGAGCCCGACCTCGTCCTCTTCGACGGCAGCGGCGCCGCCTTGCCCCCCGTCGCCGCCGATCGAACCGTGGCCGTCGTCGCCGGGCACCAGGATCCCGCCGTCGCGGCCGGTTACCTCAATGCGTACCGGCTGCTCCTCTGCGACGTCGCGGTCGTGACGATGGCCGAGGAGGGAACGCGCGCGCAGTGGGAAGCCGTCCTCCACGCCGTCCGGGGCGCCGTCAAGCCGGGGACGCCCGTCGTCGGCACGCTGCTCCGGCCCCGGCCCGTCGAGGACGTCCGCGGAGCCACGGTGGCGTACTTCTGCACCGCGCCGCCGTCTGCCCACGGCCCGCTCGCCGCCCACCTTGCAGCGGAGCACGGGGTGGAGGTCGCGCACGTGTCCGGGAGCCTCGCCGACCGCGCGGCGCTCCGGGACGAGCTCGAGAGCATCGACGCGGAGGTGTTCCTCGTCGAGCTGAAGGCCGCCGCCGTCGACGTCGTCGTCGAGGCCGCGCTCGCGCGCGGTGGGAGAGTCGTGCTCGCGGCGAACGACGTCGTTGCCGCCCCCGGAGAGGGCGACCTTGACGAAACGCTCCTCGAAATGGCCAAATTCCGGGAGTGAGCGAGAAGCGCTACTCGATTCCGCTCCCCTTCGGGGAGGACGTCCCGTTCTCGAAGGGCCTGCTCGCCCGCGCGCTCGTCGTGACCGGCCTCGACCCGGAGCGCGCCTACCTCATCGCGCGACGTGCGGACTCGGACCTCGTCGAGCGGGGCGCCCTCTCCCTCGACCTCGACCGCCTCGCCGAGCTCGCGGCCGACGTGATCGGCGACGAGGAGGCCGCGAGGACGGTGCGGCGCCTTCGTCGCCTCGACGCGCTCCAGCGGCTCGACGAGCCACTCTTCCTCCTCGTCGGCGGCGCGACGGGCACCGGGAAGTCGACCATCGCGACCGAGGTCGCGCACCGGCTCGGGATCACCAGGGTCACGTCGACCGACTTCGTGCGCCAGACGATGCGCGCGTTCTTCGCGGAGGAGTTCATGCCCTCGATCCACTACTCGAGCTTCGAGGCGCGGCTCGCCCTGACCCGGGCGGAGGAGGAGGAGTCCGGCGACGCGGCGATCCTCGGGTTCCTCGACCAGACGCGGAACGTCCTCGTCGGTGTCAACGCCGCGCTCGAGCGCGCCGCAGCCGAGCGCTGGTCGACCGTCCTCGAGGGCGTGCACCTCGTGCCCGGGATGGTCAGCACGGACTACCCGTGCGCCTTCGTCGTCCAGTGCGTGATCGCGATCGAGGACGAGACCCTGCACCGCGGTCACTTCTGGGTGCGCGACTATGCCACCGAGGGGCTCCGGCCGCTCGAGAAGTACCTCGACTCGCTCCCGCAGATCCGCGAGATCCAGGCCTACCTCATCGAGCGCGCACGCCGCCACGACGTGCCGGTTATCGTCAACGACTCGCTCGAGCATGCGATCGCGGACGTGCTCGACCTCGTCCTCAGGCGCGCGGACCAGGTGGTCGCGGTCGGCTGACCGCACGCCGTCTCTAGACTCTGGGCATGGTCACTGCCGAGGACGTTGTCGAGGTGCTGCGCACGGTGGAGGACCCCGAGCTCGGGATGGACGTCGTCGAGCTCGGGCTCATGTACGACGTCGAGGTCGACGGCCCGCGGGTGAAGATCCTCTACTCCCTGACGTCGATGGGTTGCCCGGCCGGCCCGATGATCGCCGAGGGGATCATCGACGCCGCGCGGAGCCTGCCGGGCGTCGAGGAGGTCGAGGCGGAGCTGACCTTCGACCCGCCGTGGACGCCCGACCGCATGTCGGACGACGCGAAGTTCATCCTCGGGTTCGGCTAGAGCCGGCGCTCGTCGCGTCCCTAGGACGGGATGGTGAGGACGATCTTCCCGAACTGCCCGCCCGACTCGAGGCGCTCGTGGGCTCGCGCGGCCTCGGCTAGGGGATACGTGCTGTCCACGTGGACGCGCGCCCGACCCGCGCGGATCAGCTCGTACGCGCCCTCGAAGTCCGAGGGCATGCCCATCGTCGACCCGTAGACGACGAGCTGCTTCCACCAGAGTCGGTAGAGCCGCGCGGGTGGGCTGTGGCCAGTCGTCGCTCCGCAGACGACGACGCGGCCCTCCGGGCCGGCCGCGGCCAGCGAGCGCTCCCAGGTCGCCTCGCCGACCGTCTCGACCACGACGTCGGCGCCGCGCCCGTCGGTCGCGTCCTTCACGGCCTGGACGACGTCACCGGTCGCGTGGTTCACGGCGACGTCCGCTCCCAGCGAGAGGGCACGGGCGAGCTTCTCCTCGCTGGACGAGGTGACGATCGTGTGCGCACCCAGTGCGCGACACAGCTCGAAGGCGGCGAGCGCGACCCCGCCGCCGATGCCCCATAGGAGCACCCACTCGCCCGGCTGGACGTTCGCCTTCGTGACGAGCATGCGGTACGCCGTCTCGAAGACGAGGGGAAAGGCGGCGCCCTTCTCGAACGAGAGCGCGTCGTCCAGCGCGTAGAGCTGCCCGGCCGGGATCGCCTTGAGCTCGCAGCAGGTGCCGTCCGTGTGCTCGCCGATCACCGTGATCCGCCCGTCTTGGGGGATCCCCGGGTTGATCACGACCCGGTCGCCGGGCGCGAAGCCGTCGGCCCCCTCGCCGAGCCCGACGACGACTCCCGCCCCGTCGGCGCCGAGGATCCGCGGCTTGGGCACGGAGGGGAGCCCCTTGCGAACCCAGACGTCCAGGTGATTGAGCCCGGCGGCGCGGAGCGCCACCAGGACCTCGCCGGGGCCCGGCTCGGGGTCGGGGACGTCCTCGTAGCGGAGCACCTCGGGCCCGCCGTCCTCGTGGATGCGAACCGCCTTCACGGGCATCATCCTCTCATGACCGGCGCCGAGCTGACGCGGCTCGCGGAGGAGGTCGGTCTCGACGCGGCCGGCGCTGCCCCGGCCGAGCCGTACGAGGAGACCGAGCGGCACGTCCGGGAGCGGCGCGCGCGCGGCCTCTTCGCCGACATGCGCTTCACGATGTCCCGTCCGGAGATCTCGTGCCATCCCGAGCGACTCCTCCCCGGAGCGCGCTCGGTGGTCGCGGGAGCGCTCTGCTACTTCGTGCCCGGCCCGGATGCCGGCCCCGACGAGGGCCGTCTTCCCCGCTACACGTGGAGAGACGAGTACGCACTGCTCCGCGAGCGGCTGGACGCCCTTGGCCGGCGGATCGGCGGCGCGTACCGGGTGCTCGTGGACGAGCCGGATCACGTCGACCGCGAGGCAGCGGTGCGCGCGGGGATCGCCTTCTACGGGAAGAACACGATGGCCATCACGAGGAGGCACGGGTCGTGGGTCGTCCTGGGCGCCCTCGTCACCGACGTCGAGATCGAGCCGTCGCCGCCGCTCGTGCTCGACTGCGGCGACTGCCGGCTCTGCATCGACGCCTGCCCGACGGGTGCGCTCGACGAGCCCGGTGTGCTCGACGCGACCCGGTGCCTCTCGTACTGGACGCAGGCCCCGCACGCGATCCCCGAGGAGTACCGGGCGGAGATCGGCGGCATGGTGTACGGATGCGACGTGTGCCAGGACGTGTGCCCGTGGAACCGGGGGATCGAGAAGCGTCGCCGCGACGCGCCGCTCCCCGCAGGCGCGACCCCCGTCGTGTCGCTCCGGGACTGGCTCGAGCGCCCGGGAGACGAGCTGGTGCGCGAGCTCGACCGGCTCTACGTCCCGCGTAACGACCCACGGTGGCTCAGGCGCAACGCCCTCGTCGCAGCTGGCAACCTCGGAACCGACGCCCTGCGGCGCCCGGTCGAGCGCTACGCGAAGAGCGACGACCCGGTGCTGGCCGACACCGCGTGCTGGGCGCTGGCGAGGATGGAAGGCCGAGCGACGTGAGCGGCGCCCCGGATCGTGAGCGGCTCGCCGTCCTCGTGCACGAGGTTCGGAGCCCCGTCGCGGCCCTGGCCGCGATCGCGGGGACGCTCGCCGACGAGGATGCGAATGCCCCGGAGCGCGCTGAGCTGGCACGCCTGACGATCGAGGCCTGCCGGGCGATCCGGCGCATCGTCGTCGACGTCCTGACGAGCTCGGTGCACCGCGAGGAGCTCGATCCGGGAGCCCTGTTGCGTGACGTCGCCGCCACCGCGTCGCTCGCGGGTGCGAGGGTGGAGCTGGACGTCGCAGCAGGCGTCCCGGCGATTCCCGGAGACCCGGTGCGGCTGCGGCAAGCGCTCGACAACCTCGTCGCGAACGCGCTCGTCCACTCGGGCTCCGAGACGGCCGTGACGCTTCGCGCGACCGTCGACGGGGGCGACGTCCTCCTGTCGGTCTCGGACCGTGGCATCGGGATCCCGGAGGACGAGCAGGAACGGATCTTCGCCGTCGGCGAGCGCCTCGACCCCGGTCGTCCCGGCTCCGGGCTCGGCCTCGCCGTCGTGCGCTCGATCGTGGAGGCGCACGGCGGCCGGGTGACCGTGTCCTCGCGCCCTGGCCGAGGGGCGACGTTCACGATCGCCTTGCCCACTGCCTGGGCCGACACGCCGCCCCAGACCGGCACGACGGCCTAGCCCGACACGACGGCCTCCATCTCGAGCGTTCGGAGCAGCTTCCCGTCCGCGGCGTGCTCCGAGACCTCGACGGCCGCACGGGAGCGCTCGAGGTCGATCCGCTCCGTGAACGCGATGCGCACGGGAAGGCCGGCAGCCGTCGCGTAAGACTCGGAGAAGCCGCGGCGACGGACGACGAGGTAGCGCGTCCCGGGGCCGGGCACGATCCAGGCGAACGCGACCGGACGCCGGTCGGGCGTCAGGCAGGCGCCGAGATCGAGCCGTGGATCGCGGAGCCGCCCACGGCCGAGCCGCCCGAACGCGTGCCCGCACCACCTCCCGGCGCCGCGGGCGCCCGTGCCGTCGCAGGCCAGAAGCGCGCGGCGGGAGCCGCCTGCGAGGGTCACGCTCTCCCCGGACGTCCCGACCCGGTGTACGGCGGGAGCCGCGGGAGGCTCGCTCCAGTCGGCGCGGAGGCACGACGCGGCGGCGGGGGAGGCGCCGAGGTGGCGGCGCACGACTCTCGTCCGCACGGCGACCAGCGGGCCATCGACGCCCTCGAGCACGACGTCCGGGGAGGGGGCGCGCGAGCCGTCCACGAGCGTCGCAGGGGCGCTCGGCGCTCGCCCACATGCGGCGAGCGCGAGGGCGAGGACTGCGGCAGCAGCGAGGGAGCCGAGCGCCACCGCCGGCATGTACACACGTGCGCGCTCACGGATGCTCACGAGCTCCATCCGGTACGGCGAACGCCTCCGTAGCTCGTGCTTCCGCGGTACGTCCGCGTCCACAGCCCCATCCCGTAGGCCTCGCCCTTCGCCTCGATGATCTGGTCTGAGCCATCCGGGTTCGGCGCGTAGACGAGCCCGATGTGCCCGTCGCTCGCGAGCGCGTCCATGCGGACCAGGCTCGACTTGGACGCAGTGACGTTCGGAGCTCCGTCACCACGCTTGAAGCGAGCCGCGGTGTACGGCCCGTGGACGTAGCGGAGCCGTCCCCAGTCGTAGGCGCTCGCGCTCGTCTCGGTGAGGGACTCGCGCCACACCTTGAAGGTGAGGCCCGAGCAGTCGCCGCCTTCGCCTCCGGTCGCGGGATCCTCGGTGGGGTCGCCGGGCGAGTCGTCTCTGTCGTCGTTGTCCCAGCAGCCGCCGCCCCACTGGTAGCCCTCGTACCGCGCGCGCAGCGCGACCGTCGTCGATCCGTCCCGCGTGAAGGAAGACATCAGCGTCGGCGCGTTCGTGTGGCAGTTGTCGGCCACGAACCTCGTGTGGTACGCGGCTGCGGTGCCTGCGCCCGCCAGCGCGAACGTTGCGAGGAAGGCAGCGACGAAGGATGTCGTCCGTGTCATCGGGGAACCTCCAGGTCGAAGCGGTCGACGAACGGGCCTTGCGCCGTCGATCCGAGCCTGTAAAGCGACCAGCCGCGAAGCACGAAGCGCCCGAGGGGCGCCGTTTCGGCCCACTCGGCGGCGGTCACCGCGAACCGGCGAACGAGGCCGCGCTCGTCGAGGACGAGCACGTCGAACTCGGCCTCGTCGTCCGTGTACGTCCGGACGACAAGCACGATGCGCTGCCCGAGGGGCTCGGCCAGCTGCACCTCGCCGAGCGGCGTGCGGCTGCGGAGGAGCCAGGAGCGTCGCGCTCCATCTCTCCCGGTGACCGCGACGCGAACCTCGTCGCGCACGCGCAGGACGACCACCTCGCTCCCCCCTGGAAGCCGTCTGCCGACGTTGCCGCGCTCGCGCTGCGCCTGCGCGCCGGCGATCGCTCCTCCGGAGGTGACGGGCATCCACTGCTGCGATGGCTGCTGCAACACGATCGGCCCGCGGTCGCCCATCCGGATCCGGGATGCCGTGCGCTCCGCCGTCGCGACCCGCTCGAGCTCGCGCCCGTCCGCGTCGAACCGCCTGACGAGCGGGCCCCCGGTGGCCGAGCCGACCGTCTCGAGCACGTACATCGAGCCGTCGGGCGCGACTGCCAGGTCCGCGAGCGTCCCCGACACCGAGACCGGCACGCGCCTCGGCGCGGCCCGTCCGCGCTCCCAGACGAGGACGCGGTCCTTCGCCTCGTCGAGGAGGTACACGGAGCCGTCGCGGTCGACGTCGAACGCCGAGGCCCCGATGGGGGAGAGGTTGCGTCCCTCCTCGAGGCCGGCCTCGAGCGCTCCGGGCCCCCAGGTCGTCTGCGCCACTCGCTCGTCGGCTTCCCGCGGCCGTCCGAAGGCGTGGGAGCCGAGGTCGACGACGACCGGAGCCGTGAGCCGGAGGCTTCGGTGCGGCGCGTGGGCTGCACCTGCCGGGACCGTGACGGACGGTCCGTCGGGGCCACTGCGAAGCACGGCGTAGTACTCGAGCCCTCCGGGCGAGGCGGCGAGCTCCTCCGGGACGTGCGCCACGAGCGTCCTGCCCTCGGGCGAGGACGCGGCCCGCAGGGGCAGGGGCGAGAAGGGCCCGCGTCCGGCGGCGCGCACGTACGCGGCGCCCTCGGGCTCGCACGTACCCTCGCCGCCGTCCACGGCGTCGGAGACGCAGAAGACCCCGTACTCGAGGGTGAGGTCCTCGCCGTCGAGGGTGAGGAGAGGAGGGAGGTGGACGGCCTCGATCTCGGCGGGGGCCGATCGTTGTGTGACCTCGTCTCGCGCAACCGCCCCGACCGTCTCAGCGGCGCCGCCGGCGAGGGCGAGCGCAGTCGTCCCGGCCAGCAGTCCCGTGAGCGCGCCCAACAGCGCGGCGGGTCGTGCGGGCGGCACGAACCGGAATCCGTTCATCGGCGCTCCTTCGTTGACTAAGAAGACAACGTAGCGACGCCGGGGCGAGCACGCAGCGGCCTGCGCTCTTTCGTTACGCCTTCGTGATCCTCGTGTGACGCCTCAGCGTCGGCTGGGGACGTGCGCGAGCTCGCGCTGCAGGCGCCGCGCTCGCCTGGCGACGAGGTCTCGGAGCTTCTGGGGCTCGAGCACCGTCGTCTCGCCGTGGTCGGCGAGGACCTCGGACAGGATCCACTCCTCGGTCTTGTAGGGGACGTCGGCGATCGCCGAGCCGTCGGTCAGGGCGCGCGCGCCCCGCTCGAGCTTCCAGCGCGCGATGGCGGGGGAGTGGAGGAGCCGGGCCACGCGCGGGTTCCGGAGGTACGACGGGTCGAAGCCGTCCCGCGGCTCGAAACTCTCGTCGGTGACGCGCGCGGAGCGCATCCGGTCGAGCCTGAACGTCCGGGCGCCGTCGACCGTGCGGTCCCAGGTGTGGACGCGCCACACGGGGAGCTCTCGCTCGATCGTGTACGGCTCGACGCGTCGCAGGCTCGGGGTCTCCTCTCCCTCCTTGAGGTACTCGATCTCGACCACGAGCCGCCGCTCCGCGCCCTGGCTCAACGCCTTCA
This sequence comes from uncultured Gaiellales bacterium, assembly GCA_964578545.1. Classification (GTDB taxonomy): domain Bacteria; phylum Actinomycetota; class Thermoleophilia; order Gaiellales; family Gaiellaceae; genus GMQP-bins7. The sequence continues at coordinate 3,341 of CAZODN010000057.1, read as the reverse complement.
CGAGAGCCTCCTCGTCCGAGGCGACGCGGGGCTCGGGCGTCCCGGCGAGGTCGAAGCGGCCGAAGGTCTCCTCGAGCTTCTTGCGGACGCGCCTCAGGGGGCTATGAGCCTCCGCCGCGATCGTCGGGCCGACGTACTCGATCGCGAGCCGGATCGCCCGCGCCTCGAGCGGCGTGAGCTTGGGTGGGCGGCGGAAGACGTCGCCGTAGAGCTCCTTCTCGACCCGCACGGAGTCGCCGTCGTGCTCGGCGTAGACGGCGTAGCAGCCGCCGCCGAAGTTCACGAGGTTGAGGAGCGAGAGGTGATCCTGGAGCTCGTCGAGCGGGATCGAGAACCGCGCAGCGAGCTCCGGCGCGCGGAGGATCGCGGAGCGCTCCTCGCCACACGCGGCGAGCAGGTGGGCGAGCAGAGACTGGAGGACCCCGAACCGCTCCGGCGCGACGGGGCCGGACGGGCGCTCGGGAAGAGGCTGCCGCGGGTCGGTTCGCTTCGGCCCGGCGACCTCCGGCGGCGCGCCGTCGTGAGCCTCGGCGAGCCGGGCGAGCGCGTCCGCAACCGCGTCGACGAGCTCGTCCGGCTCGAGCGGAACCGCCCGGCCGTTCTGGCGCAGCACCCAGCCCGCGAGCAGCTCGACGTTCGCGAACTCGGTCTCGAACACGCCGTCCTCGACCGTTCCGGCGTCGGCGAGCGTGCGCTCGATCCACCAGGCGGTGTCGCCGGACACGGCGATCCGCGCCCTCCCGACCGCCTCTCCGATCTGCCACGGCCGCGGCACCCGGTGCGCGTCGACGTCGAAGTCGGCGGGAACCCTGAAGTCGCGCTCGCGGCGGGTCGCGAAGCGGATGTCACCCCGGATCCGCGAGACCTTGAACGTGCGCACGGTGCCGCGGTCGAGGTCGTGGCCGACGACGTACCAGTTCCCGTCGTCGAGCCGGAGCGCGTAGGGGTTCATCGTCCGCTCGGTCGGACGCGTTCGGCGGGGGCTCCAGTACCCGAACTTGACCGTGCGCTGCTTGGAGATCGCGGACTCGAGCTTCGCGAGCCGGCCGGCCAGCTCCGGCGAGTAGTCCGGGGCGCTCACGCGGACCCGCCCGGCGGTCTCCGTCGGCGGCTCGGGGAACCCGACCCTGCCCAGCGCGAGGTTCTGGAGCGCGAGTCGGAGCGGCTCCGCATAGGCGAACTTCCCCTCGAGGTAGTAGAGCGCCGTCTGCAGCGCGGCGAGCTCGTCGTCGTCGAGCTCGAGCCGATCGAGGAAGTAGTGCTCCGAGCGGAGGGTGTACAGCTCCTCGCCCGTGAACTCGTCCCGCTGCGACTGGAGCGGGACGCCGAGCGCGGTCAGCTCGGCCCGGTCGGAGTAGAAGCGCCGCGCGAACGCCTCGTCCGACATCTCGCTGTAGCCCTCGACGTTGGACTTCACGTCGCGCGCCGTCAGGAGCCGCCGCTCCGCCATGAGGAACGCGACGAGGGAGAGCTGGCGGATGAGCTTGTCGGCGTCGTGCGACATCGATGCCCGAGCTTACCGCCCGGCCCGTGCGCCGGCCGGGGCACGGCGCGGTCGGGTGCGGCCGGAGCCTACGCGGCGACGGTCGCCGACCGCTCGAGGTGTTGGTGCGAGGGGCAGTAGTCGCGCCCGGGAAGCGGGGTGCGCTGACACGCCTTGCCCTTCCGCGTGGTCGCGTGGCACCGGGCGATCCCGCCGTCGAGCAGACCAGCCTCGACCTGCTGCTCGACGAACGCCATCGCCGCGCCGACGCCCTCCCGGACCGACCACGCGACCTGTGCCTGAGCGGTGATCGGGAAGTAGCGGCGGATGTCGGCGAAGAGCGCCCGGTCCGGCCGGGCGAAGTAGTGCGGGTCGTCCGCGAGCCGCATCATCGTGCGCTCGCACTCGAGGAGGACGGCCCGGCGGTACTCGAGCTGCGTCTCCCGGGCGGCGTATGGGTCGATGAGGTCCTTGATCGAGCGGTAGATCGCTCGCGAGTATTGATACATGCACGAGCGCAACTGGGCGGTGCTATCGCTCAAGAGCTTTCCTCGACCTCTCCTGGAATCCCGCTCGTCATCACGAAAAAGTGACGAAGCACACGCCACGTGCTCGCAGTGTAGCGGCTTTCGCCCGCTGTTACAAAGTCGCGGACGAATGTCGTCAGCCCGGGAAACGCGCGCTCAGGCCACGACGTGCCGGACGGCGGCCGTCCCGGACGCCTTGCGGGCGCCTTCGAGCGCGCTCGTGGCCTCGGCCTCGGACGCGTAGATCCCCGAGAAGACGATCCAGTAGCCGGGGTGCAGGCTCGCGTAGCTCGACGAGTCGAGGACGCCGACCTGGGGCAGGCCCCTGGCTCTCGCCTGCTTCGCGCGAGCCTCGGCCGCCGCGCGCCCTCCGGTCTGCGGGTACGACGCCAGCACCACCGTCCAGCCGTCCGTTCCGGGCGGCCACACGGCGACGCTCGCCGGGGTCTCGTCGGTGGGCGAGGGGAGGGTGCTCGGGCCGGACACGGTCACGAAGCCGCCGACGGCGGTGGTCAGCTCGGCTCCTGCGCTCTCTCCGCGGGTCGCGGCTACCGCTGCCCCCGTGCCGAGGGCCGCGACCAGCGCCGCCAGGAGAGCCCGGTGCCACCACTGCCAGCCGGAGCTCGCGGGCCCCGGAGCGACGAGCCTCGCGCCGCACGCGAGGCAGTACTCCTGACCCTGGGCAGCGGCCTCACCGCAGCGCAGGCAGGCCGTCATCGCGCCTCGCCGGCCGTCGGGCGAGTCGGCCCGCCTGCGACCGGGCGGCCGCACGTCGCGCAGAAGTGGGCGCCGAGTAAGAGCGGCGCGCCGCAGGTGCAGACCGCGCCGCCACCGCCGCGGCGGAGCCGCGCCGTCCCGTCGAGGAGGGCGTCGATCTCCGCGATCCGGACCTCGACGGCCACGAGCTCGGCGCACCGCTCGACGACGAGCTCGGCATTGAAGCGGTCGCGCTTGTACATCTCGAGCGTGAGGCCGCCGAGGTCGCGCAGCCGCTCCTCGCGCATCTCGAGGAGCGCCTTCCGCTCGCGCTTGAGGTCGCGGGCGGGCGGGACGACGTAGCTGTGCTCGGCGTCGCCGGTCGAGCCCGTTCGTGGTGCCTCGGTCGTCACTCGTCTCAGGCTAGATGATCGATGCCACGCTATCGCGCGTCCGGATGCGCGATCTGGCGCGTCCGGGCCGCTCCCGCCCGGGCGACGGCCGCCTCACGGCGGCCATGCGCCGGGCGTGCGCTTCGCGACGGGCAAGCGGCACCGAGGCGTCCAGCATCGCCGCCGCTTGCCCGTCGCGCCCCGGAGCGGCCAGCTCACGCCCCGGAGTTGGCGATCCCGTGG
>CAZODN010000056.1:0-17078 GCA_964578545.1 uncultured Gaiellales bacterium | reverse complement strand
GACCGAGCGCTCGCGGCGTCGGCGAGAGCCCGAGCACGGCGATCGCCTCGGAGTTGTCGCAGACGTTGTCGCCCGCCTCGAGCATCGTGAGCTGGTCGCGCGTGACCGGGGGCTTCGGAAGGCGCTCGAAGAGCGTCGCCGGTACGCGGACGAGGCCGGTCGGGACGTGCACGGCCGCGCGGCGCTTTCCCATCGCCGCGGCCAGCCGCGCCCAGAGCTCGTTCCACGTCACCACCTCGGGACCGCCGAGCTCGATGGTACGGCCGGCGGCCTCGGCGCTGTCGACGGCGCGCACCGTGCACTGGGCCACATCGTCGACGTCGATCGGCTGGATCCGCTGCGTGCCCGTGCCCACGATCGGGATCACGGGCGAGTAGCGGACGATCCTCGCGAACTCCTCGATCGCGCCGCCGTGAGGGCCGAACACGAAGCTCGGCCGGAGGATCACGTGCTCGATCCCGGAGCTTCGCACCGTCTCCTCCATCGACCACTTCGCTCCGTAGTAGGGAACCAGATCCCTGGTCTCCTCGCTGACGCCGAGCGCGCTCATCAGCACGATCCTCCGGACACCGGCCTTCCGCGCGGCGGCGACGACGTTCTCCGTGCCGCGGATCATGACCCGCTCGAAGTCCTCGGCGCTCCCGTGGATGATCGCGACGAGGTGGATCACCGCGTCGCACCCGCTCGTGGCCGCGTCGAGCGAGGGCAGGTCCGTGACGTCGCCCGCGGCCAGCTCGCCGCCGAGGCGCTGGAGCGTGCCGGCGCGATCAGGGTTCCGGACGAGGCAACGGACGGGCTTGCCCTCGGCCCGTAACAGGTTCACGACACGGAGTCCGATGAACCCGGTTGCGCCCGTGACGAGGATCATGCGCTACCCGCGAAGTTCTGCCAGTAGCGGCTCGGCGTCGGACCGGTCTGACCCTTGTACTTCGAGCCGAGCCCGGATGCGCCGTACGGCGACTCGGCCGCCTCGGTCATCTGGACGAACGAGAGCTGGCCGATCTTCATGCCGACGTAGATCGTGATCGGGAGGTTCGCGACGTTCGAGAGCTCGAGCGTCACGTGCCCGTCCCAGCCGGGGTCGATGAACCCCGCGGTGGAGTGGATGAGCAGCCCGAGCCGGCCGAGGCTCGACTTGCCCTCGAGCCTGGCCACGAGGTCGTCCGGGAGCGTCACCCGCTCGAGCGTCGAGCCGAGCACGAACTCCCCCGGGTGGAGGATGAACGCCTCGTCACCCTCGACCTCGACCAGCTCGGTGAGGTCCTCCTGCGCGGTCTTCACGTCGATGAAGGGGTACCGCGAGTTCCTGAAGACGCGGAAGTAGCGGTCGACGCGTACGTCGAGCGACGACGGCTGCATCAGGCCGGGATCGAAGGGGTCGATCCCGATGCGGCCCTCGGCGACGAGCCGGCGAATGGTTCGGTCGGACAGGACCACCGGGCCGATTCTATGCGGGCGTCCCGGCGAGGCCCCGCGAGCCCGTCTCGCGGCCGGGACTGCGCTAAGGTCCACCTCCCGGTGTCGATGCTGTTCCCACCCGTCGACCCGAACGAGCGCTTTCGCGAACGTCGGGCTGCGATCAGGCGACGCAAGCGCCTGAGGCGCTCCGCGCTGATCGGCACGCTCCTTGCGGTCGTCGCGCTCCTCGGGGCGGGGGCGAACTGGATGGGCGGCGGCGCGGGCCGGCCGCAGGCCGTCGATCTCACGACGCTGCCCTCCTCGTCGCCGTCCGGCCCCAGGGCGCTGCCGGTCGAGCTCCGCGGCGTGCACGTCACGGCCGCGCTCGCGTCGATCCCCGGGAAGCTCGACGAGTACCTCGACCTGCAACGGGACGGCCTGACGGCGCTCGAGCTCGACGTGAAGGACGAGAACGGCGAGGTGGGCTTCGTGCCGAAGGGAGTCCCGCTGGCGAAGAGGATCGGCGCCGCGCGCGACTACTACGACCCCCGCGCCGTCGCACGCGAGGCGCACGAGCGCGGGATCTACCTCATCGGCCGCATCGTCGTCTTCGAGGACCCCGTTCTCTCGCGGGCGCGGCCCGACCTCGCCGTGCGCCGAGCCGACGGCTCGGTCTGGCGCGACGCCGCGGGCCTCGGCTGGGTGAACCCCTACGACCGACGGGTCTGGGACTACAACGTCGATCTCGCGCTCGCCGCAGCGCGAGCCGGCTTCGACGAGATCATGTTCGACTACGTGCGGTTCCCCTCCGACGGAGACGTGGAGAGCGCCGTCTACCGGAACCGAGCGGGCCTCGGGAAGCGCGAGGCGGTTCCCGCCTTCCTGCGGTACGCGGGGAAGCAGCTCCGCCGCCACGACGTGCGCGTCGGCGCCGCCGTCTTCGGGCTCTCGGCCTCGCGCGACCTCGGGATCGGCCAGCTCCCGCGCCTCATCGCGCCCCACGTCGACACGGTGTACGCGATGACGTACCCGTCGCTCTTCGGGGAGGGGGAGCTCGGGATCGCCGATCCGGGCGCGACGCCGGGCGAGACGGTCGCCCGCGCGCTCAAGCGCTTCGAGCAGCGCCTCCGCGGCACGGACGCCCTCCTCGTGCCGTGGATCCAGGACTTCAGCTTCTCGACGCCGTACGACCTCGAGAAGGTGCAGGCACAGATCGAGGCCGGCCGCAGGATAGGCGCGAAGGGGTTCCTGCTCTGGAATCCCGAGGGCGTCTACACCGACGGCGCGCTCGAGGCGCCGTGAGCCGCGGTCACGGCGCGAGCCGCTCGCGCCGCCAGCCGTCACGCCCGCGCGTGTAGCGGACGCGGTCGTGGAGGCGGTCGTCGTGGTGCTCCCAGAGCTCGACGGCGTCCGGGACGACGCGGTAGCCGCCCCAGAACTCCGGGAGCGGGACGTCGCCGCCCGCGAAGCGCTCCTCGGCTCGGGCGACCCGTGCCTCGAGGTCGGCCCGATCGGCGAGAGGCTGGGACTGGGGAGACGCCCAGGCGGCGATCCGGCTCGCGCGTGGCCTGGAGCGCCAGTACGCGGCCGACTCCTCGGCGGACGTCTCCTCGACCCGTCCCTCGACCCGAACCTGCCGGCCGAGCTCCCACCAGTGGAAGACGAGGGCGGCGGCAGGCGTCGTGGCGAGCTCCTCCCCCTTCCGTGACCGCCGGTTCGTGAAGAACGCGAGCCCGCGCTCGTCCAGGCCGCGGAGGAGCACGACGCGCGCGGACGGCCGTCCGTCCCGGCCGACGGTCGCGAGCGTCATCGCCTCCGGGAGCGGCACGACGCGGCGGGCGTCCTCCAGCCACCGGCGCAGCTCCTCGAGCGGGTCGTCGGAGAGCGCGCTGACGTCCATGGACGGAGGATGCCTGTTGACACGGCGCCCCGAATGGAGGAGACTCCGCGCGCCGTGTGCCTGATCTTCCTCCTGGCCCTCTTCGCGCCGCGCGTCGCGTTCGCCCTCATGTGGATCTTCGGGGACCGCGTCGACCTGGCCTTCAGCTCGTGGATCTGGCCGCTGCTCCTCCTGATCTTCCTCCCGTGGACGGGGATCATGTACACGCTCCTCTGGTCTCCCGCGGTCGGGGTGGACGGCGCCGAGTGGCTCCTGATCGCGCTCGCCGTCGCGGTGGACATCATCTCCTGGAGCTCGCGCGCGGCGAAGAGCCGTTACGACAGCCGGTACGGCTACTAGTACGCGCGAGCGCCGGCGGCCCGCTCGGCTAGGCTGAGAGCGGTGGCGACGACGCGTGTCATCGAGTTGCGGACGGAGATTCCCGGGCCGCGCACGCGCGAGATCCTCGCGCGCGAGAGCCGCGCCGTCGCGAAGCCCCTCGGCGTCCACGAGCCGGTGTTCGCGGCCGAGGCGCACGGCGCGACGATCACGGACGTCGACGGCAACACGTTCGTGGACTTCGTCGGGGGAGTCGGCGTCATGAACGTCGGCCACAACCACCCGCGCGTCGTGCAGGCGATCCACGAGCAGGCCGACCGCTTCCTCCACACCGACTTCACCGTCGTCGCCTACGAGCTCTACGTCGAGCTCGCCGAGCGGCTCGGGCTGCTCGCCCCGATCTCGGGCGAGACGCGCGCGGCCTTCTTCAACGCCGGCACCGAGGCGGTCGAGAACGCGGTCAAGCTCGCGCGGCTGCACACGGGCCGGCAGGCCGTCATCGCCTTCGACGGGGGCTTCCACGGCCGCACCTGGCTGGCGCTGACGATGACGTCGAAAACGCACCCGTACAAGACCGGCCTCGGGCCGTTCGCGCCGGAGGTGTACCGCGCGCCCTTCCCGAACGCGTACCGCGGGCCGGACGCGACCACCGCCCTCGCTGTGCTCGAGCGGATGCTCACCACGCACGTGAGCCCGGATCACGTCGCCGCGATCGTCTTCGAGCCGCAGCAGGGCGAGGGGGGATTCGTCCCGGCGCACCCGGACTTCGTCAACGGGCTGCGACGCCTCTGCGACGAGCACGGCATCGTGCTCGTCGCGGACGAGGTGCAGTCCGGCTTCGGACGCACCGGCCGGATGTTCGCGATGGAGCACTTCGACGTCGAGCCTGACCTGATGGTGGTCGCGAAGTCGCTCGCGGGCGGCCTGCCCCTCTCGGGCATCGTCGGGCGCGCGGAGATCATGGACGGCGCCCACGACGGCGCGATCGGCGGCACCTTCATCGGGAACCCGGTGGCGCTCGCCGCCGCGCTGGCGGTCCTCGAGGTGTTCGCCGAGGAGCACCTCGTCGCGCGCGCGAACGTCGTCGGCGATGCGATTCGCCCGCGCATGCTCGCGTGGCAGTCCCGCTGGCCCGCGATCGGCGACGTGCGGGGGCTCGGCGCCATGCTGGCCATCGAGTTCGTCCGCGACCCCGAGGAGAAGACACCCGCGCCGGAGCTGGCGGAGGCGGTCGTCGAGGCTGCGCTGCAGCGCGGGCTCATCCTCCTCAAGGCGGGCGTCTTCGGGAACTGCATCCGCGTCCTCTGCCCGCTCACGATCGCGGACGCCGAGCTCGACGAGGGGCTCGACGCCTGGGAAGACGCGCTGGCGGCCGTCCTTGGCTGAGCTTTACAGCCCCCTGGGCGGCGCCGTAGACTCACACGCGTGGTGCTCGGGCTTCGGAAGGACGCGAAGGTCAAGATCATCTCCGGCGTGCCGCTCTTCGCGGGGCTCTCGAAGCGCGAGCTCAGCCAGGTCGCCTCGATCGCGGACGAGGTTGACCTGCGAGCGGGGAAGACGCTGATCCGCGAGGGCGAGCGCGGGCGGGAGTTCTTCATCCTCCTCGACGGCACGGTCGAGGTGAGCCGGAAGGGGAAGCGGCTCGCGACCCGGAAGGGAGGCGACTTCTTCGGCGAGGTCGCGCTCGTGTGCGACGTGCCCCGGGTCGCCACCGTCACGACGACGACGCCGACTCGCGCGCTCGTCATCACGGACCGAGACTTCCGCTCGCTCGTGAAGCGAAGCCCGTCGATCGCGCTCAAGGTCCTCGAGGCGGTCGGCGAGCGGCTGCCGGCCGACGAGACGTAGGCCTTCGCACCCCGCGCGGGAGGATCCCGGAGAGAGGCAAGCGGATGACGACCTGCACCGTGTGCGGGGCGAGGGTTGAGGAAGGCGCTCGGTTCTGCTCGAGTTGCGGTCACCCGGTCGACACGTCGACGGCGACCACGGAGAGGAAGCTCGTCTCGATCCTGTTCGCCGACCTCGTCGGCTCCACCGCTTTCGCCTCCGACGAAGATCCCGAAAGGGTCCGGGCGCTCCTCGACAGCTTCTACGACGCCATGGCCGTGGAGGCCGTCGCCGCGGGCGGGACGGTCGAGAAGTTCGCGGGCGACGCTGTCCTCGCCGCGTTCGGGGCGACGACCGCCCAGGAGGATCACGCGGAGCGGGCGCTCCACGCCGCCCTGGCGATGAGCGCTCGCTTCGCCGACCTCTTCGGCGAGCAGCTCGGTCTGAGGATCGGCGTGAACACGGGCGAGGTCGCCGTGGGGCCGGCGCGCGTCGGCGGCTCGTTCATCTCCGGCGACGCCGTCAACGTAGCGGCGCGTCTCGAGCAGGCCGCCGCACCGGGCGAGGCTCTCGTCTCCGAGCGGACGGTGGCCGCTGTACGCGACGCCTTCGAGTTCGGCGAGCCCCGCACCATCGTTGCGAAGGGCAAGGAGGAGGGCATCCTCTGTCGCCGCCTCGTCCGCGCCGTGTCCGCGCAGCGCTCGCGTGGCGTGGCGGGACGTACGGCGCCGTTCGTCGGCCGCGAGGCCGAGCTGGACGTGCTTCGAGCCACGGCGGCGCGGGCGATCTCCCAGGGCGAGCTCCACCTCGTCACGATCGTCGGCGAGCCGGGAGTCGGGAAGACCCGGCTGGCGCGGGAGCTCTGGGGGCTTCTCGTCGCGGGCGCCGAGGAGCCGCCGGCTCTGCGGATCGGTCGCTGCCTCTCCTACGGTGACGGGATCACGTACTGGCCTCTCGCCGAGGTCATCCGGCAGCACTTCGGGCTGCCGGAGGGGACACCGGCGGCGGACGTCGCGGCGCGCCTGGGGGCAGACGGTGTCCTCGGTCTCGCGCTCGGTCTCGACGTGCTCCCGCAGAGCCATCCGCTCGAGGCGCGGGAGAAACTCCACGCCGCGCTCGTCTCGTTCTTCGAGCGGATGTCGGACGAGCGCCCGACGGTCGTCGTGGTCGAGGACCTCCACTGGGCCGAGGACGACCTCCTCGACCTCCTCGACCGCATCGTGCGTGAGGCCCACGGCCCCCTGCTCGTCCTGACGACCGCGCGGCCCGAGCTCCTCGATCGGCGTGCGCACTGGGGGTCGGGGCACCGCAACACGTCGACGATCTGGCTCGAGCCGTTGCGCGCGGACGAGACCGAGCGGCTCCTCGACGGTCTCCTCTCGCTCGAGCTTCCCGGCGAACTCAGGGCCCTCCTCGTCGAGCGAACCGAAGGGAACCCGTTCTTCGTCGAGGAGCTCGTGGGCACGCTCCTCGACGAAGGTGTCCTCGGGCGCACCGGAGTAGACCGCTTCGGCGACCTGCCCGAGATCCTTCGCGTCCCCGACTCCGTGCACGCAGTCCTCGCAGCCAGGATCGACCGGCTTCCGCCGGCGGGCAAGGCGACGCTCCAGGCGGCCTCGGTGATCGGGCGCGTGTTCTTCGCCGATGCGGTCGCGCACCTGCTCGCCGGCGAAGAGGTGGACATCGACGTCCTCGAGGATCGCGACTTCGCGCGCCGACTCGGGCCGACGTCGGCTGCCGCTGGCGAGTACGCGATGAAGCACGCGCTGACGCAGGACGTGGCTTACGCGAGCATCCCGAAGGCGCGGCGCGGTCGCCTGCATGCCTCCCTCGCGCGATGGCTCGAGCAGCGGGGAGGGCAAAGCGACGAGCATGCGTCGCTCCTCGCGTACCACTACTCGGAGGCGGCGAGGCCGGAGGACGTTGATCTCGTCTGGGGAGACGACCCGGGCGGGCTCGCCGACGTCCGGCACCGGGCGGTGCGCTGGCTCTCGCGCGCCGGCACGCTCGCCCGTGGTCGGCACGAGATCCTCGAGGCCGTGGAGCTCTTCACGCGCGCCGTCGAGCTCTCCGACGACGAGCACGAGCGCGCGCTCCTGTGGCGGGCCATCGGCGAGGCGCAGGCGCTGCGCTACGACGGGGAGGCGATGCGGACAGCGTTGCTCAGGGCCCTCGACGGCCCGCTCGTGGACGCAGAGCGCGCCGACACGTACGCGCTCCTCGCCATGCAGGCATCCCTCCGATCGTCGATGTGGTCGATCCGGCTGAACACGGAGAACATCGCGGAGTGGTCGCGGAAGGCGCTCGAGCTCGCGGCGCCCGTCTCGGATGCCCGGGTCCGCGCCATCCTCGCGCAGGCGAACGTCGAGCCCGGCTCGACGCCGGAGGAGGACCTAGTAGTGGCCGCGAACCTGGCCGAGAAGCTCGATAGCCTCGAGCTGCGCTCGTACGTGCTGAGCGCGCGGAGCGTCCGAGCGTTCGAGCACCGGCGCTTCCACGAGGCTGCCGAGTGGAGCGCGCGCCGGCTCGAGCTCGTCGCCGCCGTCGACGACCCGGATCACCGGTGCGACGCGTACGAGTCGAGTACGCCGATCTCCGCCGCCGTGGCGGACTTCGACGGTGCGCGTGACCTGGCGCGGATGCACGGCGAGCTCGCGCATCGGCTGTCCCCGCACCACCGCGTCCATGCCGTGGCGCTCGAGCTCGAGCTCTCCGATGTCCTCGGCGAGTGGGCCGAGATCGCGGCGGGCACCGACAGGGTCGTCGACGCCGTCTCGGCCAATCTTGCGACACCGTGCGTCCGCAACCCGCGAAGCCTCCTTCTGTGTGCGCTCGCGCATCTCTGCGAGGGCGACGAGAGCCGGGCCGCCGAGCTGGAGCGCGAAGCCGACCGCATCGGCGGAACGGGCTACGACTCCTACCTCAGCGGCCCGCGGCTCCGGATCGCGATCGAGCGCCGCGACGCGGAGGCCGCGGCCGCTCTGCTCGCGCTCCCGGTCGAGCGGGGCTTCGTCTGGGGAGCAGGAGCGATGGCAGCACGGCTCGACGCGCTCGTCGCTTTCCGGCGGTTCGACCTCGCCGAGGCCGAGGCGCCCGTCTTCCTGCAACCGGGGATCGTGCTCGAGCCCTTTGCTCTGCGCATGCTCGGTGCGGCTCGTCGCGACGACGACCTTCTCGCCCGCGCGGACGAGCGCTTCGCCGCGCTCGGCCTCGAGTGGCACCGCAGCCGGACGGAGGCGCTCCTCCGCGGCCGCTAGTACTCGAGCCTGCTTCGCCGCTCGTGGCGCTCGAGTGCGAGCTCGATCAGGCGGTCGAGGAGCTCCGCGTACGCGATCCCGGAGGCCTCGAAGAGCTTCGCGTACACGCTCGTCGCGGTGAAGCCGGGGATCGTGTTGATCTCGTTCACGACCACCACGCCGTCGGGGCGGGCGAAGAAGTCGATGCGGGCCATGCCCTCGCACTCGGTGGCGACGAACGACTCGATCGCGAGCTCCCGCACGCGCTCGCGGGCACCGTCGGGGATCCGTGCCGGGACGACGAGGTCCATGCCGCCCTCGTCGTACTTCGCGGAGTAGTCGTACCACTCGGCATGGGCGACGATCTCGCCCACCTCGGACGCCACCGGGTCACGGTTGCCGAGGACGCCGCATTCGACCTCGACGCCCTCGACGAGCTCCTCGATCAGGACCTTGTCGTCGTGGCGGCGCGCGAGCTCGACCGCAGGCCCGAGCTCGCCCGCGTCGTGCACCTTCGAGATCCCGACCGACGAGCCGAGCCGCGCCGGCTTCACGAAGACCGGGTACGCGAAGGGGTGGTCGACCGGGTCGCCCTCCCGGAGCGTGACGTTCCGGGCGACGGGGATCCCGCGGTCGCGGAGGACGGCCTTGCAGAGGTCCTTGTCCATGCAGAGGGCCGAGGCGGCGACGCCCGCGCCGACGTAGGGGACGCCGGCCAGCTCGAGCAGGCCCTGGACGGTGCCGTCCTCGCCGAACGGCCCGTGGAGGATCGGAAGGACGACGTCGACGGACCCGAGCACGTGCGCGGGAGGCCGGCGCTCCGCGACGACCGGCAACGTGGCGGCGACGGGCTCTCCCTCCGCGGGCGGAAGGCTCTGCCCTCCTCCCGTGACGTCCCAGCGTCCGTCGCGGCCGATCCCCACCACGACGGTGTCGTAGCGCTCCGGGTCGAGTGCCTCGACGACCGAGCGCGCGGACGCGAGGGAGATCTCGTGCTCGCTCGAGCGGCCGCCTGCGAGGACCGCCACGCGGACGCGTGGGCTCACGGGGTCGTGGTCGTCGGCGGCACGTAGCGGCCGACGAAGAGCGTGATCAACGTGTTCGGCTTCGCCTGCGTCCCGCCGACGGGGTCCTGCGAGATGACGATCCCGTCGAGGGTCGGATCGTCCACGGTCTCCAGCACCACGCGCGTGCGGAAGCCGGCCGCCTCGAGCGTCGTCTGCGCGATGCTCACGTCCTGGCTGGTGACGTCGGGGACAGCCGACGTCGTCGGCCCCTTCGAGACCGAGAGCGTGACCGTCGACCCCCTCGAGCCCTCCGTACCCCCGTTCGGGTCCTGGTCGACGACGATCCCTGCGGCGAGCTCGGAGGCGACGTCGATCCGGGAGACGTTGAAGCCGGCGCTCCTGAGCTCGCTCGAGGCCTGGTCGTAGGGGAGGCCGATGACGTTCGGGATCGTGACCGGCTTCGGGCCCTTCGAGACGTTGATCCGCACCTGCGTGCCCTCGACCACGGTCGTGCCCGCCGCGGGCGACTGCGCGGTCACGGTGCCCTCCTCCCGGTCCGAGTTCACCTCGACGACCTGGGCGTCGAGCCCTGCCTGGGTGAGCTCGGCGACGGCGTCCTCGACGGTCTGGCCCACGACGCTCGGGATCGTCACCTCGGGCTTCCCGGAGGAGACGTCGATGAGGATCACCGTCTCCTTGTCGACCCGCGTGCCCTCGGTCGGGTTCTGGGCGAAGACGGTGCCCTCGGGGACGTCGGAGTTGGCGGCCCGTCGGATGCGCGGGACGAGCTCCTTCTCGGTGATGAGGTTGACCGCCTGGGTCTCCTGGAGCCCGACGACGTACGGGACGGCGACCGTCGCCGACTCCTGGAGCTGGTTCTGGATCGAGTCGTAGGCGAACCAGCCGCCGACGAGGAGCGCGAGGACGGCCCCGATCCCGAGCAGCCAGGGCCACACCGGGCGGCTCCGGGACGGCGGCTCGTACGTCGGGGGCACGGTGGCTCCGGCTGCGCCGCGCCGCACCGCCATCGTCGCGGCGGTGGCGTCGAGGGCGTGCTCCCCGGCGAGGACCATCGTCGCCGCCTCGGCGGTGTCCGTCGCGACGTGCCCGCCGCGGGCGACGGTCTCGAGGTCGGCATCCATCGCCGCGGCGGACTGGTACCGGTCGGCGGGCTCCTTGGCCAGCGCGTGGACGACGACGAGGTCGAGGTCCTCGGGAACCTCCGGGCGGAGCGCCGACGGCCGCGGCGGGATCTCCGTGAGGTGCTTCATCGCGATCTCGACGGGGCTGTCGCCGGTGAACGGCACCTCGCCGGTCAGGAGCTCGTAGAGGACGATCCCGGCCGAGTAGAGGTCGGACGTCTGGTCGACCGGGGCGCCACGCGCCTGCTCCGGAGAGAGGTACTGCGCAGTCCCGATGATCGCGCCCTCCTCCGTCATCTGGCTCGCGCCGGCGCGTGCGATGCCGAAGTCCGTCACCTTCACGACGCCTTCGGGATCGACGATGACGTTGTGCGGCTTGATGTCCCGGTGGACGACGCCGTGGCGGTGCGCGTAGCGGAGCGCCGAGAGGATCTGACGGGTGTAGGCGATGGCGACCGGGACCGGGCAGAGACCGCGGGAGCGAATGAGCTCTTTCAGCGTCCTTCCCTCCACGTACTCCATGACGATGAAGTAGGAGCCGTCCGCCTCGCCGCGGTCGTAGATGGACACGATGTTCGGGTGCGTGAGCCCCGCGGCGTGGGTCGCCTCCCGGCGGAAGCGCTCGACGAACTGCTCGTCGTTCACGTACCGGCCGTGGAGGATCTTGATCGCGACGCGCCGCCCGAGCTCCTGGTCCTCCGCGAGGTAGACGTCGGCCATGCCGCCGCCGCCGAGCTTCCGCGAGATGCGGTAGCGCCCGGCGAAGAGGGTTCCGGAGAGGGTGTCCTGGGTCGCCATCGTTGCTAGAGGTTAGGGATTCTCCGTGCCCTGCAGGATTGCCTGCATGACCGCGCGGGCGATCGGCGCGGCGGTCGAGCCTCCGGTACCGCTCTGGTTCTGCAGGACGACGGCGATCGCGAGCTCCGGGGGCTCCTCCTCGCTCTCCCCTGCGAAGGCGATGAACCAGGTCGTGTTGGAGCCCGGGACGCCCGTCTCGCCGGTTCCCGTCTTGCCGCCGATCGAGTAGCCGGGGATCTGCGCCGCAGTCCCGGTGCCGCGCTCGACGGCGAGCCGCATCATCTCCGCCACCGCGTCGGCGGTCTCCTTGCTCACGGCCCTCCGGATCAGCCGCGGCCGCTGCTCCTCGACCACCCTGCCCCCGGGGGCGACGATCCTGTCGACCACGTGGGGCTCCATGAGGCGCCCGCCGACGCCGATCGCGCCCGCGACCATCGCGTTCTGGAGCGCCGTCACGAGCATGCGCTCCTGGCCGAACGCCATGCGCCCGGCGTCCACGCTCGCGTCCTCCTTCGGGTAGTAGAGCCGCCCGTTCGCGTAGAGGCCGCTGGGGAGCCGCTCGTCCTCCGGCGTCTCGAGCGGCGGGCGCTCGTAGAAGCCGAAGCGCTTGGCCGTGTCGAGGATGCGCTTCGCGCCGAGCGCCTTCCCGATGTTGCAGAAGACGGAGTTGACGGAGTAGACGAGCGCGTCCCGCAGGCTGATCGTTCCGAACGGGCGCGACGTGTCGAAGTTGTTCACGCGTTTCCCGTAGACCGTGCAGTAGCCGGGGTCGACGAAGGTCGACTCCGGCGTGAACTTCCTCGACTCGAGCGCGGCCGAGGCCGTGATCACCTTGAACGTCGAGCCGGGGACGTAGAGCCCGGCGCTCGCCCGGTTGAGGAGCGGGGCCGGCTGGGCACAGTCGGCGGTGATCTGAGAGATCTCCCCGAAGCGGTCCTCGACGAGGTTCGGGTCGAAGCTCGGCGAGCTCGCCATCACCTTCACCCTCCCGGTGCGGGGATCGAGGGCCACGACGGCGCCGCACGCGCGCCCGAGCTGCTCGGCCGCGACCGCCTGGGCGCCGAGGTCGAGCGTCGTGATCACGTTGTTCCCCTCGATCGGCTTGCCCCGGAGCTCGTCCAGCGCCCGGTCGACGACGGTCGTGAGGCTCGCGTTCGAGGCCGTGAGGTAGTCGTTGAGCGACCGCTCGAGGCCGGTGCGCGACCTTCCGGCCGTCGAGTAGCCGACGACGTGCGCGGTGAGCGGGCCGTAGGGGTAGCGGCGGAAGAAGAGGGTCTTGCCATCCACCTCGCGCTCGACGTTGCGCGCGAGCCGCTTGCGGGGCTCGAAGGAGAAGATGAGGCCCCGGTCGATCGCGAACTCCGCGACGCGGCGGATGGCGTTGTCCTGCTTCGCCGCGAGGTCCGCCGAGGCCCACGCCTGCCAGTACGTCGTCATGACGACGAGCACCGTCACGAGGCCGAGGGCAACGTACGTGAGGCGGGCGATGCGGCGGTTCATCGGCGCCGGCCGAGCGCGTTCGCGCGGTTCGAGACGAGCAGGAGCCCGGCCAGGAGCAGGAAGTTCGCGACGATGCTCGTGCCGCCGTAGGAGACGAAGGGCAGCGTGATCCCGGTCAGCGGCACGACGCGGAGCACGCCGCCGACGATGATGAAGGTCTGCAGCGCGAACCCGAAGGTGAGCCCCGCCGCGAGCAGCTTCGAGAAGCCGTCCTGGGAGACGAGCGCGATGCGCATGCCGCGGACGACGAAGAGCATGAACACGAGGAGCAGGGCGGCGGCGCCCACGAGCCCGAGCTCCTGCGCGATGGCCGAGAACACGAAGTCGGTGCGCAGGTAGGGGATGAGCGGCGTGCCGTCGGTCGAGGTGAACGTCCCCTCGCCGAGGCCGGTACCCCAGAAGCCGCCGTTCCCGATGGAGTACAGGCTCTTGACGAGCTGGTACGAGGCGCAGTCCTGCCGCAGCTCGAGCTGGCCGTTCAGCGCGCAGTAGACCTTCTCGTCCGTCCACGGCTGGAGCCAGATCGTGACCCTGTCCTGCACGTGCCCGATCGCGTTGTAGAGGACGGCCGCGCCGCCGACGAACAGCGCCAGGCCGGCGGCGACGAAGAGCGCACGCCCCGTCGCCACGTAGAGCATCGCGAGGAAGATCCCGAAGTTGAGGAGCGCGCTCCCGAGGTCGTTCGTCTGGACGATCACGAGCATCGCCGCGCCCCAGATCGCGAAGAGGGGTCCGAAGTCCTTCAACCGGCCCTGCGCCAGGACCTCCCGTTTCTCGCGCAGGTAGCCGGCGAGGAAGACGATGAGGCAGATCTTCGCGAGCTCCCCGGGCTGGAACTGGATCGGCCCGAGGTCGACCCACAGGCGCACGCCGTTCACCCGCTGCCCGAGCGCCGGCACGGAGGGCAGGAGCAGGAGGACGACCGCCGCGACGCCGAAGAGGTACCGGTACGCCTCGAGCACGCGGTAGTCGTGGCGGAGCCAGATCAGCGTCGCCGCGAGGACGCCCACCCCGACGGCGACCCAGGCTGCCTGGCGCACGCCGTCGTTCTCGTCCAGCCGGTAGAGCGTCACGAGGCCGAACGCGGTGAGGACGGCCGTGAGCGGGAGCAGCGCACCGTCGGCGTACGGGACGGTCTTGCGGATGACGACGTGCGCGGCGAGGTAGAGGCCGAGGAACACGGCGCCCCAGGTGACGGCGCGCGCCGGGACCGTGATGTCCTGCGCCATGACGACGGTCGTGAGCGCGATCGTGGCGATCGCCCCGGCGAACGCGAGGCCGACGAGCTCCCGGCTGCGGTTGCCCACTACCGGAGGCCCCAGTACAGGCCCAGGAGCGCCACCACGACGACCCCCGCCACGAGGGCGAGGGCGGCGAGCCGCCCGCCCGGCCCCGCGCCGTGCCGGCGGAGGTCTCCGGGCTCGGGCTCCTCGTCGAGGCCCGCGCGCTCCGGCTCGCCGGGCACGGCGGCGACCGCCTCCGGCGCCGTCGCAGGCTCCGCGGGCGCGGGCTCCACGGCCGCCGGCGCGTCGCCCTCCTCCAGCTCGAAGAGCACGACCGTGATGTTGTCCTCGCCGCCGTGCGCGTTCGCGGCCGCGACGAGCGCCTCGGCCGCTGCGGCCGGGTCTCCCTGTGCGGAGAGGACGGCGGCGGCGATCTCGTCGTCGCTCACCATCGTCGGGAGGCCGTCGGAGCAGATGAGGTAGAGGTCTCCCGGGAGGCCGTCGACGGTGAAGGCCTCGACGTCGACGGTGGGCTCCGTGCCGAGGGCGCGCGTGATCGCCGAGCGCTGGGGGTGGCGGTCGGCTTCCTCCTGCGTGAGCACGCCGCTCGAGACGAGCTCCGCGACGAGCGAGTGATCCGTCGTGAGCTGCTCGAGGGCGCCGTCGCGAACGCGGTACGCGCGGGAGTCCCCGACGTGCCCGATCGCCACGGTCCCGGCGCGCGCGTCCACGAGCGCCGCCGTCACGGTCGTTCCCATCCCGGCCTTCGAGGGGTCGGCCAGCGCCTGCTCCCAGATCCGGCGGTTGGCCTCGACGATGAGCGCGACGAGCGCGTCCTCGCCCGCCGCGTGGACGCCGGACTCCTCGAGCGCGGCCGCGGCGAGGCGGGCCGCGGTCTCGCCGGCCCTCGCGCCGCCCATCCCGTCGGCGACGGCGAAGAGCGGGGGCTCGCAGACGAAGGCGTCCTCGTTCCGGAGCCGCCGCCGGCCGGTGTCCGTGACGCCCGCTGCACGCCCGATCCTCACGTCAGCAGACGGAGCTCCGTCGCTCCCACCTTCAGGACGTCGTTCGCGCCGAGCTTGCGGGGCGCGGTGATCCGCGCGTCGTTCACGAAGGTGCCGTTCGTCGAGCCGAGGTCCTCGACCCAGACGCCGTCGGGGCGCGGCTCGATGCGCGCGTGCCTCGCCGAGACGAACTCGTCGTGCTCGAGTCGGATGCCGCTCCCGGCCTCGCGGCCCACGGTCGTCGACGCCGTGAGCTCGATCGTGCTCCCCGGGCGGAGCTCGGGGCTCGCGTCGACGGCGAAGCGCGCCGGCCGCAGGCCGTGCTCGGCGCGGAGCCGGGCGGCGTCGGCGGCGCCGAGGACGATGCTCTCCTGGGGAACGCCGCCGAGATCCTTCGTGGCGCTCCGTGCGACGAGCACGATGAACCCGTAGAGCAGCACGAGGAACGCGATCTTCAGAATCAGGAGCGTCTCGTCCGTTGCGAGCGTGTCGGCGGTCACGACCGTGAGGACGTTCGCCCGAAGACGATCTCCGTCGAGCCCAGCGTGATCCGGTCGCCCTCCTCGAGCCGCGCCCGGTCGACGCGCTTCCCGTTGACGATCGTGCCGTTCGTCGACCCGAGGTCGACGATCGAGTACCCGCCGTCCTCGAGCCGGAGCTCGGCGTGGCGCCGCGAGACGTTCTGGTCGGGCACGCGGACGTCGGCCTCCTTCGAGCGGCCGAGGACGACGCGCGGCTTCTCCAGCGCATGTCCCTTGCCTCCGAACGAGAGGGAGAAGGTCGGAGCGGGCGGCTCCGGCGCAGGGGGAGGAGCCGCTGGCGCCGCCCGGTAGACCATCGTCTCGGCGGGGCGCTCGGCCGGGGGCTCGACCGACGGGAGCGCGGAGACGTCGTGGTCGGGGGTGACGAGACGGGTGGCGATGCCGAACTCGCCGACGGCGAGGTCGTCGTCCGCCGTGATCGAGACCTTCGGGGGCGTGAGGAGCGCGTAGCTCTCGCGTCGTGCGTGCTCGGCCAGATACTCCTGGAGCTCCGCGACGAGGGACTCCTCGTAGCCTGCGAACTGCTTCCGGTCCTCCGGCGAGAGGTACACCGTGTACTCGTTCGGGACGTACACCCGCGAGACCG
Source organism: uncultured Gaiellales bacterium (assembly GCA_964578545.1). GTDB lineage: Bacteria > Actinomycetota > Thermoleophilia > Gaiellales > Gaiellaceae > GMQP-bins7. Next base: position 597 of record CAZODN010000056.1, on the reverse strand, counting down.
AGACACTGCGGTGGTCGTCCATCTCCTTCACGAGCTTCCGGGCGAGCTCGATCGGCTGGACGTGCGTCCGGAACGCGCGCCCGAACACGCCCTCGAACAGGCTCTCGATCTTCGACTCGATGCTGCGCAGGACGGGCATGTGGGGGAAGGAAGTCCGCGACGAGTGTAGTTGTCGCCCCGGTGCGAGCTGCGCCGCCGAGCGGGGGCTAGACGGTCGAGTCCGCGGTCGCGGCGGTGCGGCGCGTCGCGAGCACGATCGCGACCGAGCCCCAGACGAGGACGATGCCGAGCATGCTCCCGATGCTCGCTCCGGTGACGGTCGCGCCGAGGAGCATGGCGTACCCGACCAGGGCGAAGCCGTAGGAAGACGTGCGCCGTGCCCACGGGAGGAGCGCCGACGCCACCGCGACGACGATCGCCGCGACGAGCAGCTCCGGGTGCGGGGAGAGCGTCTCCCAGAGCGACAGTGCGACCTCCTGCGGTGAGGAGACGGGCGTGACGCCGAGCGGGCCGGCGACGGCCCGGGCGGCCGGGAGCTCCTCGTCCGCGAGCCCCGCCGCGAACGCGGCCGAGAGCACCGCTCCGGCGCCGTACGCC
>CAZODN010000055.1:0-17224 GCA_964578545.1 uncultured Gaiellales bacterium | reverse complement strand
TCAGCCCGCGACCGCCTGCTCGATGAGGTCGCCGAGGTCGGCGACGACGCGGTCGGCGCCCTCGGCGACGAGCGCCCGGGGGTCGCCCTCGTGCTCGACGGCGACGACGACCTCGAACCCACCGGCGCGCCCGGCAGCCACACCGTCGCGGGTGGTCTCGAAGACCGCCGTATGGCGCGGATCGACGCCGAGGTGGCGACAGGAGGCGAGGAGCATCTCGGGCGACGGCTTGCGGTGCAGGTGCTCCTCGGCCACCGTGACGCCGTCCACGTAGTCGTCCACGAGCGCCGCGAGGCGCGCCCGCTCGAGCAGGGCTCTCGTGTTCGTGCTGCCGGAGACGACGCCGCAGCGCACCCCCGCGTCGTGCGCGAGCTCGAGGTAGAGGCGGGCGCCCTCGTACGAGTGGACGTTCCCCTCGCGGAGGTACCGGTGGAGCAGCTCGTTCTTGCGCCGGGCGAGGCCCTGGACGGTCACCGCGCCGGGAGGGTCGCCGGGCGTCCCCTCGGGGAGCGCGATCCCCCTGCTCGCGAGGAAGTCGCGGACGGCGTCCGCGCGAGGCTTCCCGTGGATGAGCGTCGGGTAGTCCACGGTGACGGTGAAGGGAGGGAACGCCTCGCCGGTGCGCTCGATCCACCGGTACTCGAACTCGTCGAACGTCTGCCTCCACGCCTGCGCGTGGATCGCGGCGCTCCCGACGAGGACGCCGTCGACGTTGAAGACGCACGCCTCGACGTCGGCCGGCAGCGCGAGGAGGCGCTTCGCCTCCCACGACGACGCGACGAGCCGGACGAGCGCCTGCTTCGCGCCACGCTCGCGGGCAACGGCGTCGAGCAAGCCGACCGTGTCCCTGCGCTCCTGGACGAGGCGCTGGCTCCGGCGGCGGAGCTCGTCGGAGGGGAGATCGCCGCCGGCAAGCCGGAGAGCGCCCTGCGCCGACTCCAGGGCGGCACGCCACTGCCCGATCAGGGAGTCGAAGTCGACGGGCTCGCTCGCCACACCACCTTCCTTGCAGACGTCGTACCCCAAGACTCCACCACCGTGCCGTCGACGGCATACGTACCTCCCCGCAACGCCTGTACGGGGTGTCGGCGATGCCGCACGCGGCTCTCCCTCGGAGACTGCTCCGCATCGACCCGAGCCGACCTCGAGGAGGAGCACATGGCCAGCGACACCCTCTCCGTCACCGACAACCGGACGGGCGCCACGTACGAGGTCCCGATCGAGGACGGCGCGATCCGGGCGACGGAGCTCCGGAAGATCAAGCTCGCGGACGACGACTTCGGCCTCATGAGCTACGACCCCGCGTTCCTCAACACCGCCTCCTGCCGGAGCGCGATCACGTACATCGACGGCGACGTCGGGATCCTGCGCTACCGGGGCTACCCGATCGACCAGCTCGCCGAGCACAGCACCTACCTCGAGACCGCGTACCTCCTCCTCTTCGGCGAGCTGCCCACCGAGGCCGAGCTCGCCACGTGGACGACCGAGATCACCCTCCACACCTTCGTGCACGAGAACATGAAGCGCCTCGTCGAGGCCTTCCGCTACGACGCGCACCCGATGGGGATGTTCGTCTCGAGCGTCGCGGCGCTCTCGACGTTCTACCCGGAGGCGTCCGCGGTCCACGACCCCGAGGTGCGGCTCCTCCAGGTGAAGCGCCTCATCGCGAAGGTGCCGACGCTCGCCGCCTGGGCGTACCGGCACAACCGTGGGCTCCCCTACGTCTACCCCGACAACGAGCTCGGGTTCACCGGGAACTTCCTGTCGATGATGTCCCGGATGGCGGAGCCCCGCTTCGCGCCGGACCCGGCGATCGAGCGGGCGCTCGAGGTGCTCTTCATCCTCCACGCCGACCACGAGCAGAACTGCTCCGCCAACGTGATGCGCTCGATCGGGTCGAGCGAGGCGGACCCGTACTCGGCGCTCGCCGGCGCGGCGGCCGCACTGTACGGGCCGCTGCACGGCGGCGCGAACGAGGCCGTCCTCCGGATGCTCGCGGAGATCGGCGACGTGCGGCGCGTTCCCGACTACGTCGAGCGGGTCAAGGCGGGGGACTTCAAGCTGATGGGGTTCGGGCACCGCGTGTACAAGAACTACGACCCGCGCGCGAAGATCGTCAAGGACACCGCCGACGCCGTCTTCGCGGCGACCGGCCACAACCCGCTCCTGGACGTCGCCCTCGAGCTCGAGAGGATCGCGCTCGAGGACGAGTACTTCGTCTCGCGGAAGCTGTACCCGAACGTCGACTTCTACTCGGGCCTCATCTACGAGGCGCTCGGGCTCCCGACGGCGATGTTCCCGGTCATGTTCGCGATCCCGCGGACCGCCGGCTGGCTCGCGCAGTGGCTCGAGGGAGTCGACGACCCGGAGCAGAAGATCGCCCGCCCGCGGCAGGTGTTCGTCGGCGCGGACGAGCGCGACTACGTGCCGCTCGGAGAGCGGGCCGTCACCGAGCAGGCGCTCGCCTAGTCGCGAGCCCGCAGACAGCCCGTCCCACGGGCGGGCTGCCTGCGGCTGGAGCGCTCCGGGCTACCCGGCCGCGGAGTCGTCGCGACTGTCGGGCGCGGGCTCGCCGAATGCGCGCAGCGCCTCGGCGTAGCCACGGAGGCGCTCGGCGACGCGCGCGTGCACGGACCCGGGGGTGAACGACCCGTCCTTGCGGCGGCGTCCTGCCGGAACGCCCGTCAGGATCTCGATCCCCTCCTCGATCGTGCTGACCGCCCAGACGTGGAAGTCGCCGGCGCGCACGGCCTCGACGACCTCCTCGTCGAGCATGAGGTGCCGTGCGTTCGCCGCCGGGACGATGACCCCCTGGCGGCCCGTGAGCCCCTTGGCCTTGCAGGTCGCGAAGAACCCCTCGACCTTCCGCGTCACGCCGCCGACCGCCTGGACCGACCCGTACTGGTCGACGGAGCCCGTGACCGCCACGCCTTGGTCGAGCGGGAGCCCCGACAGCGCCGAGAGCAGCGCGTAGAGCTCGGTCGAGGACGCCGAGTCGCCCTCGATCTCGTCGTACGACTGCTCGAAGGTGAGGGTCGCCGAGAGGACGAGCGGCCATTCCTGGGCGTACGTCGCGGCGAGGTAGCCGGAGAGGATCATGAAGCCCTTCGAGTGGATCGGACCGGAGAGGTCGATCTCGCGCTCGATGCTCTCCACCCCGGTGCGACCGAGCGACACGCGCGCGCTCACCCGCGCGGGCCGCCCGAACGAGTAGTCGCCGAGGTCGGCGATCGCGATGCCGTTGACCTGCCCGACCTTCTCGCCGTCGGTGGCGATGACGATCGTCCCGTCCTCGACGAGCTCGCGCACGCGCTCCTCGATGAGGCTCGAACGGAACTCCCGCTTGCGGATGGCGAGCTCGACGTCCTCGGCGCGCACGACGTCGTGCCCCTCCCGCTCGGCCCAGAAGCTCGCCTCGGAGACGACGTCCGAGATCTCGATGAGGCGCGCCGAGAGCTTCCGCTGGTTCTCGCGGAGCCTCGCGCCGTGCTCGACGAGGCGCGCCACGGCCGACCGGTCGAAGTGGCGCAGGTCGTTCTCGCGCACCCAGCGGCTGACGAAGGCGGCGTAGTTGCGGTGGTGCTCCGCCGACCAGTCCAGCTCCGGCGCGAAGTCCGCCTTGACCTTGAAGAGCTCGCGGAAGTCCTCGTCGAGCGAGTAGAGGACGAGGTACGCGAGCGACGACCCGATGAGGACGACCTTGAGGTCGAGCGGGATCGGCTCCGGGCGGAGCGACGCGAGCGGAACGGAGCTGAACTCCTCGCCGAGGCTCTCGATGCGCACCTCCCCGCTCCGGAGCGAGCGCTTGAGCGCGTCCCACGCGAACGGGTGGCGGAGGACGTCGAGGACGTCGAGGACGAGGAAGCCGCCGTTCGCGCGGTGGAGCGCCCCGGCCTTGATCTCGCGGAAGTCCGTCGTCATCGCGCCGAACGTCGCGCGGTACTCGATGCGCCCGAGAAGGTTGTAGTAGGTCGGGTTCCGCTCGACGACGACCGGCGCCCCCTCCCCGCCGTCGTTCGAGACGAGCACGTTCACGCGGTAGCGGACGAAGTCGCGCGGCCGCTGCGCGAGCGCGATCTGGAGCGGGCTCTCCTCGCTCTCGCGGAAGTCGGCCACGTTCGCCACGACGTCCGTCTTGACGTCCTCGAGGTACGCGAGCACTTCCGGCACGTCCCCGAAGCGCTCGGCGAGCTCGTGGAACAGCGGCTCCGTCGCGAAGAGCGCGACCTCTCGCTCGAGCTCCCGCTCGCGTCTCGCCGCCTCCTGCTCGAGGCGCCTCACCTGGCGCACGAACTGCCCGGCGCGCTCCTCGACCTCGGCCGTCGCCTTCTGGATCGCCTCCTGCTGCTCGGGCGGGAGGCGCTCGAACTGCTCCCGCGTGATCGGCTTCCCGTCGACGAGCGGGACGGAGGCGACGCCGACGACCGTCGTCCGGAGTGCGATGAGACGCTCCGCGGCGAACTCGGTCAGCTGCTCCTCCTCGCGCTGGCGCTGCGCCGCGATCTCCGAGGTGATCTCGCGCTGGCGGCGCTCGTACTCCTCGCTCTCGAAGGCCCGCGTGATCTCCGCCTTCGCCGCTCTGACGAAGTCGTCCATGGCCCGGGCGAACTCGACGCCGCGCCCGGCGGGGAGCGCGATGGCGTTCGGCCGGTCGGCGTTCGCGAAGTCGTGGACGTACACCCAGTCCGAGGGTTTCGGCCGGCTGGGAGCCAGCGCCCGGAGGGTGTCGAGAACCGTCGTCAGGCGGCCGGAGCCGGCCGGGCCGGAGACGAAGAGGTTGAACCCGCGCGTCTCGACCGCCAGCCCGTACTCGAGCGCGTCGAGGGCACGCGGCTGCCCCACGGTGCCGACGAGCGGCTCGACTTCGGCCGTCGACTCGAAGCGGAGCGTGCTCGGATCGAGACGGCGCCGGAGCTGCCCCGGGGCGAGCTCGAGCCGCTCGCGGACGGAGCGGCGTGCACGCGTCGTGCGGGCCATGGCCCATGGTTCGCCCACGGTCGCCTCCGACGCATCGGTGGGCGCACCGATGCGGCGTTCGGCTTATCCGAAGGGTGCAGCGCCTCGGAGCGATCCGCGGATCACCGGATGCGCCGAGGGCGCTCCTGTGGCACCGTCGAGGCATGGAAGACGTGTCGCTCCTGAGCAGCGGCTTCGCCGACCGCCGCGAGGCGGGAGAGCTGCTCGCGCGCGAGCTCGAGCGGTCCGGAGTGCTCGAGGGGTTCGAGGACAGGATCGTGGTCGTCGGCCTCGCGCGCGGCGGCGTCGAGGTGGCCGCGGAGGTCGCCGAGCGGATCGGGGCGCCGCTGGACGCGCTCGCCGTTCGGAAGGTCGGCCATCCGTGGCAGCCCGAGTACGGGCTCGGAGCAGTCGCCCCCGGCGGCGTCTCGTACGTCCGCTCGAGCGACGGGCTCACGGAGGAGCAGCTCTCGACGGCCGTGCGCTCCGCCGCCGAGCAGGTCGACGCACTCGACGCGCGGCTCCACGACAGACGGGCGCAGCTCCCGGTGGCCGGACGGGCGTGCGTGCTCGTCGACGATGGCCTCGCGACCGGCGGGACGATGGTCGCGGCCGCCCGCTGGGCGCGGGCGCGTGGCGCCTCGAAGGTGGTCGTCGCGGTCCCCGTGGGGGCAGCGGCCACGGTGCGCGCGTTCGCAGCGAGCGGCGACGTGGACGCCGTCGTGTGCCTCGCCGCTCCTGCGGACTTCGGCGCCGTCGGCTTCTGGTACCGGGACTTCAGCCAGGTACCGGACACCGAGGTCGCCCGGCTCCTCGACCTCGCCCACGACCGGACGCTGAGCCGCCGCGAGACCCGCATCCCCGCCGGCCCGGCCGGGCTCGGCGCCGACCTCTCCGTGCCGGCTCTCCCGCTCGGCTGGGTCGTGTTCGCGCACGGGAGCGGATCGAGTCGCACGAGCCCGCGGAACGTCGCCGTCGCGAGCGCGCTCAACCGCGCGGGCATCGCGACGCTCCTCTTCGACCTGCTCACCCCGGCGGAGGAGACGGACCGCCGGAACGTCTTCGACATCCCGCTGCTCGCCGAGCGGCTCGTGGGAGCGACCCGCTGGCTCCGGTCGGAGACGAGCCCGGACGGCCTTCCGATCGGCTACTTCGGAGCCAGCACGGGCGCCGCGGCGGCTCTCGTCGCAGCCGCCGAGCTCGGCGCCGGGATCGCGGCCGTCGTCTCCCGGGGCGGAAGACCCGACCTCGCGGCCGGGCGGCTCGCGGAGGTGACGGCTCCGACGCTGCTGATCGTCGGCGGCGCCGACCCGGTCGTGCTCGACCTGAACCGGGAGGCGGCCTCCCTCCTTCGCTGCCCGCACGAGCTCGCGGTGGTGCCCGGCGCGACGCACCTGTTCCAGGAGCCCGGCGCGCTCGAGCGGGTGACGGAGCTCGCGCGGGCCTGGTTCGAGCGGGCGTTCCGGCCGGACGGCTACACGGACGCCGCAGCCGCGTCGAGCGCCGCCTTCACGTCGTAGTAGTGCCGCCTGGCCTCGTCGAGCGTGTCGCCGATGGCGGTGAGCCCGATCCTCCCCGCGACCGCAATCGCGCTCACCATGTGGAGGACGACCCCGACCTCGCGCTCGGCGTCCCACCCGAGCTCCCGCTCCGACACGACGTCGAGGAGGTCGTCCGGGGTGAGCCTCCGGTAGGCCGGGCTGTCGAGGTGGTCGGTCGCGACGTAGTGCTTGAGATCTCCCATGCGCGTGCGCCACTCGACCGCCAGCGGGTCGTACGCCCCGTCGGTGAGCGACGTGAGCGCGAACAGCGGGTGCGTCGTGCCGCCGCAACGGAGGTTGATCTCGAGGGCGTACGAGCGCCAGGCCCCATCGCGGCGAACCGAGACGAAGTCCACGCCGGCCCGCCCTATGGCGCCCTCGCGCGCGAGGCGCCTTCCGACCTTCAACGCCTCGGCCGCGATCTGCGCCGCGTACTCCTGGTCTGCGGGGAAGTGGCATCCGAAGTACGTCTGACCGCTGAGCCCGCCGAGGATCTGGTCGTGCGTGGACATGATGTCCACCTGCCCGGCTGGGCTGATCCGGAGCTGCACGCTCGGGCTGCGGACGTCGCTGCCCTCGATGCGCTCCTCGACGACCCCGCCCTGGTCGTCGAGCGCGGCGAGGTACTGCTCGGTCGTGATCTCCTCGTCCTCGAGGACGAGAGCCGACGCGAGGTCACGGCCCCCGAGGTCGACGTCGAGGAGCGCGTTCCCGAGCCCGCTCACGCCACGGTCGAGCTTGAGGACGACCTGCCGGGCCTCGGGACTGCGACTGCGAATCTCCTCCAGCGCGCCGAGGACCTCGTCGCTGCCGCGGAGCTCGAGCCCCGCCGGATGCGGGACGCCTTCCTCGAGGAAGACCTGCCGACTCCCCGTCTTGTGCCCGAGCCAGTTGAGGGCCGGGTCGCTGCCGTAGATCGGGAGCTGGAGCGCCTCGGCGAGCGCGACCTCGTCGGCGGTCATGCAGAAGGGCAGGAGGAGGGCGACCTCGGGGTCGCCGACCAGGCCTCGGATCCGGCGGATCGCCCCCGGCCGCTCGACGAGCTTGCGGGAGAGCGGCTCGTTGCGGCCGTCCACGAGGGAGACGGGGAAGAACCGGGCCCGTGCGTCCGGGGTGTCGAGCTCCGGGACGAGGCCGAAGTAGTAGTCGAGCACCCGGGGATGGATCGGCTGCGACGTCAGGTAGACGACACGGGAGCGGGGAGCGCGCAGGAGGCTGAGGACGAAGCAGAGGAACCGCTCCTCGTAGGCGGGCAGGACGGGAGTGAGCTGGTCCGGCACCTCGAGCGAGATCGAGTGGACGACGACGACGGTTCGCTCGACATCCCCGAGCGACCGCAGGGTCACGCTCGGCCAGATCTGCCGGAACCGCTCCTGCAGCTCGGCGAAGGTCTGCTCTGCCACGCGCGGAACGTACTCCGCACGCGCGGCCGCTGCTAGCCTCGGCTTGTGGCGGGCTCGCTCGAAGGATGCGTCGTCGCCGTCGCCGGAGCGGCCGGGAGCCTCGGCCCGCTGGTCGTCCGCAGGCTGGCGTCGGACGGCGGGCGCCTCTGCGCCTGCGGGCGCGACCGGGCAGCGCTCGACGCGCTCGCGGCCGAGGTCGGCAACCTCGAGACCGACGTCGTCGACCTCCTCGACCCCGCAGCCGCGCAGGAGTGGGCGGACGGCCTCGCCGCCCGGCACGGGCGGGTGGACGCGCTCGTCCACCTCGTCGGCGGCTGGCGAGGAGGCGTCCCGATCGAGGAGGCCCCGCTCGAGGACTGGGACGTCCTCAGCTCCCTGCTCGTCCGCACCGTCCAGAACGCGACGCAGGCGTTCGCCCCCCATCTGCTCGCGAGCGGGAACGGGCGCTTCGTCATCGTGTCCTCGGGGCAGGCGCAGACGCCGACGCACACGAACGCGGCGTACGCGGCGGCGAAGGCGGCAGCCGAGGCCTGGACGCTCGCGCTCGCCGACCGGTTCCGCGGCAGCGGCGCGACGGCGAACGTCGTCGTCGTCGGCGCGATCGTCACTCCCGCGATGCGGGCGGAGAGCCCGGAGCGGGACTTCTCGACGTTCACCCCGGCGGAGGAGATCGCCGAGGCGATCGCCTACCTTTGCTCCGACGCGGCCGCGTCGATGAACGGGCAGCGGCTGACGCTCCGCGGCGCCTTCTAGGCCGCCGGCCCTCCGGCGCGTCTCCGCGCCTCAGACGTTCCAGCCGCCGGCGACCTCGAGCACCTGCCCGGTGACGTAGGCGGCCTCGGGCGACACGAAGTAGACGACGGCAGCGGCCACCTCCTCGATCCGACCCTCCCGGCCCATGGGGATCTCGTGCAGCGGCTTCGTCGCCGAGTTCTCGATCACCCCCGGTGCGACGACGTTCGCCGTGATCCCGTGGTCCGCCTCCGCGCGCGCGATCGCCTTGGTGAGGAGGACGACGCCGGTCTTGGCGACGGCGTACGCAGCGAGGCTCGGCCGGCCGACGAGGCTCTGCGCTCCAGCGTACCCGAGGTTCACGATCCGCCCGCCGCCAGCGCTCCGGAGGAGCGGGATCGCCTCCTGGCACGTCGCGAACGTCGCGTCGAGGTTCGTCGCGAGGACGTCGTCCCACTCGTCGTCCGTGACCTCGTCGAGCGGCTTGTAGAGGTAGTTGCCGACGTTGTTGACGAGGATCGAGAGGCCGCCGAGCCGATCGTGCGCCTCCCGGACGAGGGCCCTTGCGGCCGCGCGGTCGGTGAGGTCGGCCCGGAGCGCCACCGCCGTGACACCGAGGGAATCGGCCTCCGCACGGGTCGCCTCGGCCTCGCCGGCGGACCGCCGGTAGTGCACGGCGACGTCGTGGCCGGCTCGCGCGAGGGCGAGGGCGATTCCCCGGCCGATGCCGGTGGCGGCCCCGGTGACCAGCGCGCCGCTCATCGCAGGCCGGCCGCGCGCCGCGCGAGCCGCTCGCGGCGCAGCTGGAGCGGGACGAGGGCCGCGAAACCCGCGACGGCGAGCCAGAGGTAGCCGACCGGCGCTCCGAGCGCGAGGCACAGGCCGAGTGCCGCGAGCTGGGTCGTCAGCCCGAGGTTCGCGAGCACGCCGAGCGTCACCGGGTCGAAGTACGCACGCAGCGCCTCGGGCGTCGGCCGACCGTCTACCGCGACGGCGAACCGCCGGTCGGAGACCGCGCGCACGAGCCGGTCCTGCGGGGAGAGGAGGAGGCGGTAGGCGAGGCCGAGCGCGCGCTCCGTCCGTCCTCCCGTCGAGAGCGGGGCGGTCGACGTCTGCACCGACGCCTCGCGCGCGAGCTCGGACACGTTGTAGTCGACCGACAGGGCGAGCGTCAGCGCCACGAACGCCCCGAGCGCCAGGAGGGGCCTGCCGGAGACGTGCGCGAGGGCGGCGAAGATCGCCGCGTTCACGACGAGGTCGGCGACCGTGTCCAGGTACCGCCCCGCGAGCGTGACGCGGCCCGAGGCCCGAGCGAGCAAGCCGTCGCTGTTGTCGAGGAGCGTCTTCACCTGCAGGAGGATGGCGCCGGCGACGAGCGCGCCGCGCCCGATCGCGAGCGCGGCCGCCAGCCCCGCCGTGGCGTTCGCGAGGACGACGGCAGGAGGTGGGACGCGCAGCCGGAGCAAGACGGGCAGGAGCAGGCCCGAGAGCGGCTGGAAGACCCACTCGAGCGCGAGCTCGCGCCCGGCCCGACGGGTCTGCGAGGCGCCGACGGCGCCAGGCGGTGGAGTCTCGGTCGAGATCGTCACCTCGACGGCGATCGTAGATACTGGCCCCATGACCCCGGAGGGATGGATCGAAGTCGACGGCGCGCTCGAGCGCACGTTCGAGCTCCCGACGTTCGCGGAGGCGATCGCCTTCGTGAACCGTGTCGCCGAGCTCGCCGAGGCCGAGAACCACCACCCCGACATCGCGGTGAGCTACCGCCGCGTGACCCTGCGCTGGTGGACGCACACCGCCGGGGGCGTCACGGATCGCGACCGCGAGCTCGCGGCAGCCTCGGCGGCTCTCGCCTAGGTCGCTTCGGGCTTGACCACGACGACCGGGCAGCGCGCACGGTCGACCACGTGACGGCTGACGGAGCCGAGGATCGCCGCGCGGAGGCCGGAACGACCGTGCGACCCCACGACGACGAGATCCGCCTCCTTGCTCTCCTCGACGAGCGCCTCTCCCGGCTCGGCCTCGGTGAGCCGCTGCACGACCTCCACGTCCGGCTCCGGCCCGAGAGCCCGAGCGACGGCGTCGGCGAGCTCGGCCCGCGCGGCCTCGGTCTCGGCCTCGAGCTGGCCCGCCAGGTCGCCTGCCGGGATGGCGATCATCCCGGGGTCGCCGATCGGCGCCGCGGGCACGAACACCCAGGCGTGCAGCGCGACGACGGTCGCGCCGCGCAGCCGGGCCTCGTCCACCGCCCAGCGAAGCGCCTCGACGGAGGCCTCCGACCCGTCCACGCCGACGACGATCGTCCCTGCCATCGCCTCCAGCGTACCGCTCGCAGAACGTGCGCAAGTTGCAAGTTGCAACGTGCGCGGAGCGCTCCCGCGACGCCCGACCCGGTGCGAGGAAAGGGTCGCGATGCAGCGGATTCTCGTCACAAGTGACAACTTGCAACTTGGGTAGGGTGGCGGAGTGAGTGACGGCGCGCGCGACGTGACACCGTCCCGGGCGGACAGCGTGACCGTCTACGACGTCGGGCCTCGGGACGGCCTCCAGAACGAGCCGGAGACGCTCGCGCCCGACGTGCGCGCGGAGCTCGTCCGCAGGATCGCCGCCGCCGGCGTCGAGGCCATCGAGGTCGCGAGCTTCGTCGACCCCCGCCGCGTCCCGCAGATGGAGGGCGCGGAAGAGGTGGCCGCCGCCACGCGCGGCCTGGAGGGCGTCGCCCGCGCCGGCCTCGCCCTGAACGAGCGCGGGTACGAGCGGCTGCTCGCGGCCGGGCTCGACGAGGTGCGCTTCGCCTTCGGCGTCACGGAGAGCTTCAATCGGCGAAACCAGGGCGCCGCCGTCGAGGAGTCCGTCGCGACGGCGACGCGCATCGTCGCGCGCGCCCGGGACGACGGCCTCCGCTCCACGGTGACGCTCAGCGTCGCATTCGGATGCCCGTTCGAGGGCGTGGTCGACGCCTCCCGTGTGCTCGAGATCGCCGAGCGGATCGCCGGCACCGCGCCCGACGCCCTCGTCCTCGCGGACACGATCGGCTCGGGCGCGCCGACGCAGGTGCGCGACCTCGTCGCACGGTGCGCCGGCCTCGCGCCTCGCATCGGAGGCCACTTCCACAACACGCGCAACACGGGCTACGCGAACGCGCTCGCCGCGCTCGACGGAGGGGCGACGATTCTCGACGCGTCGGTCGGCGGCCTCGGCGGCTGCCCGTTCGCGCCGAACGCGACCGGGAACGTCGCCACGGAGGACCTCGTCCACCTCCTCGAGCGGGAGGGCGTCCACACCGGGATCGACCTCGAGGCCCTCATCGGCGTGTCGGCGTGGCTCGAGGAGGTGCTCGGTCGACGGCTCGACGGGCTCGTGTACCGCGCCGGCCGCTTCCCGTCCGGCTAGGGACGCGCCGGCAGCACCTTCCCGCGAACTTCGCCGAGCTCGAGCTCCCCGGCGCGTCCTCGCAACACGACCTCGTCCCCGTCCTCGAGGAAGGTGCGCGTCGTCCCGTCGCCGAGCCGGATCGGCTGCTCGCCGTTCAAGGTGAGCTCGATGAGCGAGCCCTCGGACCCCCGATCCGGCCCCGAGATCGTCCCGGACGCGAACAGGTCTCCGGTCCGGAGAGAGGCGCCGTTCACGGTCGCGTGCGCGAGCTGCTGCGGCATCGTCCAGTAGAGCCCGCGGGCGTTCGTGCGTGAGACGACCGTCCCCGAGAGCTCGACCTCGAGCTCGACGTCGAGCGCCCAGTCCCCCGGGACACGCAGGTACTCGAGCGGCTCCGGGTCCTGGGGCGGGGCGGGGACGAACCGGTCCTCGAGCAGGGCGAGGGGCGTGATCCACGCGGCGACGGAGGTCGCGAACGACTTCCCGAGGAAGGGCCCGAGCGGCTGATACTCCCACGCCTGGATGTCCCTGGCCGACCAGTCGTTGACGAGCACGACGCCGAACACGTGCTCCCGGAAGTCGTCTCCTGGCACCCGGTCGCCGTGGCGGCTCCCGACCCCGACCACGAACCCGAGCTCGAGCTCGAGGTCGAGCCGGCGGCTCGGCCCGTATCGAGGCGAGGGCTCGCCGGGCGGGCGGACCTGCCCACACGGCCGGAGCACAGGCGTGCCGGAGACGACGACCGTCCCGCTCCGCCCGTGGTAGCCGACGGGGAGGTGCCGCCAGTTCGGGAGCAGCGGGTCGGCGTCCGGGCGGAAGAGGCGCCCGAGGTTCGTCGCGTGCTCGAGCGACGAGTAGAAGTCGACGTAGTCGGCGACGGCGAACGGGAGGTGCACGCGAGCCCGCTCGAGCGGGACGACGTCGGCGCCGCTCGCCACGAGGTCGCCGATCCGGCCCAGCGTGTCCTCCCACGCCGTGCGCCCGAGCGCGAGGAACGCGTTGAGGCTCGGCGAGGCGAACACGGAGCCGAGCCCGGCGCCGGCGAGGTCGAGCACGCCGCTCCCGACGCGGAAGCCGACGCGCGGCGGCTCGCCGTCGGTCGAGAAGACCCCGAAGCCGACCCTCCCGGTCACGGCGCGTCCACTCCCAGAGCCTCGAGCTCCTCCACCGGCTCGAAGAAGCTGCAGCTCCCGATGGAATGGAGGCGTCCCCGTCGCACGGCCGCCAGGGCCGCGGCGCCCGCGACCCGCTCCCGCCAGCGAAAGCCTTCCGCGTCGAGGCCGAAGGCCGTTGCGTCCTCCTCCGCGAGCGCGCGCTCCTCGTCCCCGAAGACGGCGGCCGCGAGCAGGTTGAGGAACCCGTGCTCCGCGGGCGTGCGGACGGCGTGGTGGAGGCCCGCGGTCGCCTTGAAGACGACGTCTCGCTCGCGGCACGCCCGGACGAACGCGGCCAGCGACTCTGTCCCGGGAACCGTCTCGCCCCCGCAACGGACCTTCGCCCGCAGCCCGTGCGCCGCGAGCCGGTCGAGACGAGCCTCGAGCTCCGCGTCGAGCGGAACCTCGACGTAGACCTCGTCCGCGACGCCCGAGAGCGCCGAGAGATCGTCGCGGTACCGCGCCTCCACGGCCTGCACGTCCATCCCGGCCGGGATCGGCGCGTCGAGAACGACGCTGAACCCCCGGGCGGGGTCGGGGAGCTCCGCGAGGCGCGAGGCGGGACAGACGAACCGGGCGAGGGCGAACGACCACCGGCTCGCCCGCGCCCGCCGGTCCTCCTCGAGCGCCTCCTCGAGCGGCAGGAAGGCCGGGGGAAAGAGGGGCGCATGGTCGATCAGGCGCGAGAGCAGCGCCCGCCGCGCGTCCAAGGTCGCCATCGCAGCGCATCTTCGCAGGATCCGAGCCCCGTCCCCGCGCGTCGCGACGCCCTCGCGCTGCTCAAGAGGCCCCGCCGCTTGTCCGATGAGGTCTCCAGGCACCGGAAATGTCAGACCCTGCCCCCATCGAGCCGGCCTCGCGGCCGAGCATGAGCCTCGTGCCGGGCGGCTCCAACGAACCGTACCGCCGCCTGGCGGAGATCTTCCACGACGTCCTCTCCGAGCAGAGCCTCGACGCCCTGCTCGAGCGGATCGCGGACACGCTCGCGGAGCTCGTTCCCTACGAGGACGTCCACATCTACGAGGCGGACGAGGCCAAGCGCCAGCTCACCCCGGTGCTCGCCCGGAGCAAGTGGGCGACCGAGGTGATGAGCGAGACGTTCTCGTTCGGCGAGGGGATCACGGGCTGGGCGGTCGAGCACCGCGAGGCCGTCCTCGCGAACCAGGCCCACCTCGATCCCCGCGTCCGGTTCGTGCCCGGCACGCCCGTTGACCCGGAGGCGCTCATCGCGGTCCCACTCATCGCGCGGGGGCAGCTCAAGGGGACGCTCAACATCTACCGAGTCGGCGAGGACGCGCAGTTCACGGAGGAGGAGTTCCTGCTCGCGAAGCGCTTCGGCGACGCCGCCGCGCTCGCGATCGACAACGCGCACATCCGCGCCCGCCTCGAGCACCAGGCCGAGACGGACGCGCTCACCGGCCTCCTGAACCACCGGGCATTCCACGACCGGCTCCGCCAGGTACTCATGCAGGCCTCCGCCGAGCACGACACCGTCGCGCTCGTGATGCTCGATCTCGACGACTTCAAGAAGGTCAACGACGTCTACGGCCACGGCGTCGGCGACCAGCTCCTCACCCAGGTCGCAGACGTCCTCCGTGCCTCGGTGCGCGGCTCCGACATCGTGTCGCGCGTGGGCGGCGAGGAGTTCGCGGTCATCCTCCCCTCCGGCGACCTGCGGAGCGCGACGGCGCTCGCAGATCGCATCGGCGAGAAGCTCGAGACGATCGACGCGGATGCGATCGGCCGCCTCACGATCTCCACCGGGATCGCGCTCGGGCCGGAGCACGCTGCGAATCCACGAGAGCTGGTCGCGTGCGCCGAGGCGGCGATGATGACGGCGAAGGCGCGCGGCAAGGGCGTCGTCATCGGCTTCGACGAGTCCGAGCTGGAGCGGCCGAGCGAGGCGACCGTCCGACACGACGACGTGCGCTCGATCGCGCACCTGAAGATGCTCCAGAGCCTCTCCGGGAAGCTCGCAAGGCTGAACGACGTCGGTCGGGTCGCGCTGACGATCGCCGACGAGCTGCGGCTCCTCATCGACTACCACAACTGCCGCGTCTTCCTCCGCGAGGGGGACGAGCTCGTCCCGATCGCCTTCCGCGGCTCGCTCATGGCCGCGGAGCCCGGAGCCTCGGTCGAGGTGGCCCCGATGACGGTCGGACGGGGCATCACCGGACGCGTGGCGGAGACGGGGGACGCTCTCCTCGTCGGCGACGCGGCGAACTGCGAGTTCGGCGAGCGCATCGCCGGGACGGCGCAGATCGAGGAGTCGCTGCTCGCCGTCCCGCTGAAGTTCGGGTCGCGCGTGACGGGCGTCATCGTCATCTCGAAGCTCGGGCTCGACCAGTTCGACGCCGACGACCTGCGGCTCCTCGAGGTGCTCGCGGGCCACGCGTCGGTCGCGCTCGAGAACGCCCGTCTCTACGAGGCCCAGCGCAAGGAGGCCGAGAGCGCCAAGGCGCTGCTCGAGCTCGGCCGCGACGTCGCCGAGGCAGTCGGCGGAACCGAGATCGCGGAGCGCGTCGTCGCCGGGACGGCGGAGATCCTCTCGAGCCCGACGGCGTCCCTGTGGCTCCAGGACGCCGAGTCGGGAGACCTCGTCCGCCTGGCGGTCCAGCCGCGCGACCCGCTGGAGACGGCGAGCCCGGTCGTTCCGGCCGAGCTCCTCGGGCCGTGGCTCGGGCGCACGGACACGTACACGATCGAGGCCGCCGACTACGCGGCGATCGCGCCGGTCCCGGACGGGACCGACGGCAGGTTCGCGATCGCGCCGTTCAGCGTCGAGAGCCGGTGGGGCGTGATTGCGGCCGCGATCCCCGCGATGGGCGCGCTGACCGACCGCGACCTCGAGATCCTCGCGAGCATCGCGCGCCAGGCGCAACTCGCGCTCACGAGCGCCGCGAGCTACGAGTCGCTCGAGCGCACGTTCCTCTCGACGGTCGCGGCGCTCGCGAACGCGCTCGAGGCGAACGACGAGTACACCTCGACGCACGCGCGCTGGATCACGGACCTGTCGCTCCGGGTCGGCGCGGAGCTCGGGCTCGAGCCCTCGCACCTGAAGCAGCTCGAGCTCGGAGCGCTGCTCCACGACATCGGGAAGATCGGGATCCCGACGCGGATCCTCACGAAGCCCGGCCCGCTCACCGCGGACGAGCGCGAGGTCATCGAGACTCACCCGATCCTCGGCGAGCGCATCCTGGCGCCCATCGAGCAGCTCCGCGAGGTGAGACGCATCGTGCGCAGCGCGCACGAGCACTACGACGGGAGCGGCTACCCGGACGGCCTCGCAGGCGAGGGCATTCCGCTCGAGTCCCGCATCGTGCTCGCCTGCGACGCGTTCCACGCGATGACGACCGACCGGCCGTACCGCCAGGCCCTCGGCGTCGAAGAGGCGCGCCGTCGCCTGGTCGAGGCTTCCGGCTCGCAGTTCGACCCCCAGGTCGTGGACGCGCTGCTCCGGGTGCTCGACGCCGACTGACCCGTTCCTGTATCCCTTTCGGGCGCTCCTGCGTCTTCCCTGTGGATGTCGAAGACGAAAGGAGACACGATGACTCGCAACATGGGACGCTGGGACCGCCTGATCCGCGCCTTCCTCGTCGCTCCGCTCCTGATCGTGGCGGCGGTGGCGGTCGGGGTGGGCTCGATCCTCGGGATCGTGCTGCTGGTGCTCGCGGGCGTGATGCTCGCCACCTCGGCGGTCGGCTACTGCCCCCTCTACCGGCTCGTCGGGCTCAGCACGTGCCCGGTGAAGCGAGCGATCACGAGTTGACGGAGCGCGAACGCCCGGCGACGAGCGACCTCGACGTCGCCGGGCTCGCGTCCGCCCATGGCGCATCCCTCCGTCGCTTCGCCCGCTCGCTCACGCGCGACGACGCCGCCGCGGAGGATCTCGTCCAGGAGACCTTCGTGCGCGCTCTCGAGCGCGCCGGGACGTACCGCGGCAACGCTCCTCCGGAGGCCTGGCTTCGCCGGATCCTCCACAACCTCGCGGTCGACCGAGCCCGGCGTGGGGCGCGCGAGACGCTCGTCGCCGAAACGTCGCCGCCGATGGACGACCCCCGCG
>CAZODN010000054.1:0-17514 GCA_964578545.1 uncultured Gaiellales bacterium | reverse complement strand
TCTGGCGGTTCGTAAGGTGGACGGCGCTCGCAGCGCGCGGCCGTCCGACGACGGCGATACCGAAGACCGCCTGATACGGATCGCCGCCTTCGACGACCACAGAGCTTATCTCCGCGCGGCGGCGGCGTCCGTCTGCCGTGAACAGCTCGAGCTCGTAGTCGGCGACGGGCACGCCGAGGAGGAGTCGCTCGAGCTGGCGCCGCGCGACCGCCTTGTCCTCCGGAGCGACGATCGACACGAAGGGCTTGCCGACGAGCTCGCCCGCGGTCTCTCTCGCGGCGCGGTTCTGCCAGGTGACGACCCCACTTCGGTCGACGAGAGCGCTCGGGACGCTCACGCGCTCCAGCGTCGCCCTGAGGTCGATCGGCCGCAGCGTTCGAGACATCTGCGACATGATTCTGCACCGAATCGCCCGCACGTGTCGGGTGGCCGACCTGTGGGCGGGTTCCAACTCCGCGTCCGCGAGCCGGCTTGGGCTATGGGAGCGACTCGCGGACGCGGACTTGTGTCAGGGCTCGATCAAGCCGGCCTTTCTCGCGGCGATCACGGCCTGAAGACGGGTGTGCGCGCCGAGCGCGGCCAGCAGGTTGGCGACGTAGTTCCGGACCGTCGTCTGTCTCAACCCGAGCCCCGTGGCGATCTCGGCAGTCGACCTTCCCTCCGAGAGCAGGCGCAGGACCTCGAGCTGTCGCTTTGTGAGGTGCGGCGTAGTCGTCAAGGGTCGCTCTCGAACGGACGGCTACGAAACGCTTCCACAGGGCGTCTCATGGGGGCAAGACCCAACTGCGTCGTCTTGCCGAGGGGATGCGTTTGCATCTAGACCGCCACGCCGGCACGGTCGAGAGCGTGTGCATGGCCGCCGTCCAGCGCCTATCGAGCCGAGGCCGTGCTGCACGCAGACCGTCCCCGGCGACCGGCTTCTTCCAGCTGCTCGTCGAGAACTCGCCGGACACGATCCTCCTGATCGACCTCGAGACGGAGGAGTGCATGTACGTCTCCCCCGCCGTGCGCTCGCTCCTGGGGCGCGAGCCGGCGGCGATGATCGGGCGGCCGCTGACGGACTTCGTGCACCCGGACGACGCCGGCGAGCTCCTCGACCGCTCGGCCGCGAGACGCGAGGGGAAGGGTGTCCGTACGGCGATCATGCGAATGTCGCATGGCGAACGCGCGTGGGTGTGGGTTCAGGCGACAGCCTCGCCGGTGGTCGAGCACGAAGGGCGGACGACCGCGGTCTTCACGGTAACGGGAGCGTCCGAGCGGGTGCGCGCCGAGCTAGGCCTGCAGAGCGCGACACTCCGCCATCGCCGTGTGCTCGACCGGGTCGGAGACGAGAGCACGTTCCTGCAGACACGGGAGGGCGCGTACGACCCGACGGTTGAGGCGCTCGCCGCCGCTCTCGAGTTGCGAGACGACGAGACGGGCCAGCACGCGCGCCGTGTCGCCGACTTCGCGCTTGCGCTCACCCGGGCGATCGACCCCGAGCTCGCCGCGGAACCGGACCTTCGGTACGGCTTCCTGCTGCACGACATCGGCAAGATCGGCATACCAGACGCGATTCTTCTCAAGCGAGGCCCCTTGACCGAGCGCGAGAGGTTGCTCCTGCAGATGCACACGACGCTCGGGGAGCACCTGATTGCCTCCATCCCTTTCGTCTCGGGTCTCGCGCACGACGTCGTCGCCTACCACCACGAGCGCTGGGACGGGTCCGGCTACCCCCGGGGACTACACGGCCACGCCATCCCACTCGCTGCTCGGATCTTCGCTGTCGCCGACGCGTTCGACGCGATCACCCATGACCGCCCGTACCGAAAGGCGCGGCCCGCAGCAGTCGCCGTCGCGGAGATCGAGAGGGGCGCCGGATCGCAGTTCGATCCCGCAGTGGTGTCGGCGTTCGTACCGCTCGCGTGCCGGTTCGGAGTCGACCTCGCGCCGTGACCCGCGCGCAGACTGCTCCTACCCGGCGGCGTCGGCGGCTGCGATGCGAGCTCGCCTCGCGGCGGTGAGCTCCTCCACGACGATCTGGATGCCGGCGGCGATCGGGACGCCGATGATCGCCCCGATGACCCCGAAGAGCGCACCGAACGCGAGCACGGAAGCGAGCACCGTGAAGCCGGAGATCCTGGCCGCCTTCCCGATGATCGTCGGCTGCAGGACGTAGTTCTCGACCTGCTGGTAGACGACCATCACGATCAGGAAGACGACGAAGGCCGTGGGGCTGACCGAGAGCGCGACGAGCCCGACGATGATGCCGGCGACGGTGGCCCCGATGCTGGGAATCAGGTCGAGGACTCCCGCGATCACCGCCAATGCGAGCGGGTACGGGACGTCGAGGATCACCGCGGTGACGCCGTACACGGTTCCACAGACGACCGAGATGGCGAGGTTGCCGAGCATGTAGCGCGAGGTCGTCTGGACGATCCGGTCGGCGACCTGCAGGACGCGCTCGCGGTCGTCCCGGTAGAGGAGGCCCGCGACCCAGTCCCGTATGCGCGGCTCGTCCATGAGCCCGAAGAGCGTGAGGAACATGACCGACAGGACGAGGGTCACCAGGCCGAACGCCGAGACGCCGACGTCGGCGACGCCGCCCGACACCCTCGCCACTCCCCTGGTGATCTCGCTCGCGTGCCGCGCCAACGTGTCGAGCGAGTCGCTGCCGGTGTTGATGGACTGCCCCAGATCGCTCTGCCTTGCCTCCTCGACGATCCGCGGCACGTCGTCGCTGAAGTCGCGCACGGCGCTGACGGCCGCCTGCGTCACGACGAGCGCGACCGCTCCGAGGACGACGGTGATCGCCAGCACGAGCATCGCTGCGCTCAGCCTCCGGCTCCAGTGCAGCCGCCGCTCCATCGCGCTCACCACCGGCGAGAGGACGGCGACGCTGAAGACGGAGACGAAGATGATGAGAAGGACGCTCGCGATCGACGACAGCGCCCACGCAAGAGCGACGACGCCGGCGATCAGCAGGATCGTCCGGATCGATACGGAGACCTCGAGCTCGGTGCGACGAGCCTGCCCGCCCTGCGAAGACGCCTCCGCCACGGTCGCCTGCTCGTCGTACGAAACGGTGTGCATTGCGTGCCTTCCCGTTGGGACGATCCGCCGCTGCCCGCCGCCGGCGTGAGCCGGCGGCGGGCAGTTGCGATGGTCAGGAGACGTGCAGCTTCTCCTTCAGCTTGCCCACGCGCTCGTCGAAGTCGCCCTTCGCCTCGGCCTTGCGCTGTTCCATCAGCTTCCGCTCCGCCTCGATCGCTGCGACGTCGGCAGCGCTCTCGGCCTGCTCGAGCTCGTTCATGACCTCGTCCATCGGACGGCGCGTGACTTCGCCTCCGAGCTTCGCCATCTCGCCGTCGATCACCTCGACGGCCGGCTCGCTCACGGCCGCGAGGACGGCGGTGGACCCGGGTGGAATCGCGCGCCCGAGAGCGCTGAGCGCCGCCTCGGACTTCTCCGCGCGATCGATGTCGAAGACGCTGCCCATGAGCGCGCCTGAGCCCCAGCCGACGAGGACGCCGACCGGGCCGCCCAGGACGCCGATGAGCATCCCGATCAGCGAGCCGCTCGCGGTTCCGAGCAGGCCGACGTTGTCGGTGCCCTCCGGATAGCGCAGCTCGCCCGTGGACGTGCGCTCGACGACCGCCGCGGACTCCAGTCCGATGCGGCCCTCGGCATCACACTGCTTGAGCACGCTGAGCGCCTGGTAGGCCTTGCTCGGCTCCGAGAACCGAACCGCCACGACGTTTTTCGTACCTGACACTGCTCCTCCCTTCATTCGATGTCCCCTGGACTCTGTCGCGCGTCGCTGCCAGGCGACTGCCACGCCCCGCGACGCCGCTGCCGTCCCGCCGCGGGCGCCGGCCGCCGAACGGCCACCTCGGCCAGCGAGCCGACCTCGTCCCTCGTCAGGCTCAGCGTCACGTCGTCGGTCTCGACCCTCGCGACGGCGCCGATGGGAATCGTGACCTCGCGCTGCCCGAAGGGATGACCGCGCTCGAGGACGAGGTGCGTGATGTGCTCGTCGCGATCGACGAGGAAGCCGTCCACGTGCCCGAGGTGGTGCCCCTCGGCGGAGTAGACGCCGCTGGTGCGCCGGATCTCGACCTCGCCCTTCGGGATCCGGTCGTACACGACGGGGGAGTCGAGCTGCTGCGGCTGGAGGTCGTACGGGTAGTAGTACGGGAGCGCGTAGACGTCCTGGATGCCGACGTCCCAGTCGGGATCGTCGAGCGGGAAGTCGCCCAGCTGGATGTATGCAACCTCCTGCACCGGCGGGAGGCGGTACACCTCCTCGGTCGAGGCTCGCAACCTGACCGCCGGCTGCGCCTGGTCGCCCGGGTCGACGAGCTCGACGGGAACGAGGCGCTCGACGGCGGGCTCTCGCTGCGCCTTGACGACAAGATGGGTCACACGCCTCGTCGTGGGGTCGATCACGACGTCGGCGAGCTCGCCGAAGGTGCCGTCGCTGCAGTCGACCCGGCCTCCGAGCTGCAGCCTCATCCCGATCCTTCCGTCCTCACCGGGAGGTGACTCGCACGAGGCGCGCCTTCACGTGCACCTTCGTCGGCGACTGGACGTTGCCGAGCGGCCCTTCGCTCATCCCGAAGCGCCCCTGGTCGACCGTCGTCGTCGCCTCCACCTCGAGCTCGCCGTCGATCACGCGCACCGACGCGTCGAACGCGAGGGGGACGCTCGTGCCGGCGGCCTCCAGCTCTCCCTCCACGTGCACGTCTCCGTTCCCCAGCCCGGTGACGCGCGTCGACGTGAACCGAACCTGCGGGTGCAGGTCGACGAAGAAGAAGTCGGACGATCGGAGATGCTCGTCGCGCTTGGCGACGCCGGTGTCGACGCTCCCCGCGTCGATCGTCAGCTCGATCTCCGAGCCATCCGCGTGGACGACGTAGGCGCCGTCGAAGCTGCGGAAGCGGCCGCGGACCGTGTGCAGGCCCCACAGGTGCTTGACCTCGAACTCGACCGTCGTCCGGGTGCGGTCGACGTTCCACCGCTCGAGCGTGGTCTGCGTGTCGACCGCTGCCTGCGTCTCGCTGAGAGTGCTTGTCATGTCGTCTCCTTGCTCGTAGGGGTATCGCCTGGAGGTTTCCGGGAGCGCCTGCCATGCGGCTGCCTCCGCACGGGTCGTCCGCTGCCGTGGGCCTCTGCCGCCCGCGGCCTCAGAGCGGCAGGAGCGCTGAGCGGCGCAGCGCGGACTGGGGACGGATCCGCCCCGAGTCGAGCAGCGCCCGCGCGACGACCCACCCGAACACGAACCCGCCGACGTGTGCGAAGAACGCGACACCGCCTCCCTCCGACGAGGCGGTGAGGAGCGACTCGTGCGCGGAGTGGAGCTGGTAGAGGAACCAGCCGCCCAGGTAGGCCCAGGCCGGGATCTGCACGAAGAACACGAGCACGAGCGTCTTGATCCGCGCGTGGGGGTAGAGGACGAGGAACGCCCCGAGCACGGCCGAGATCGCGCCGCTCGCGCCGAGCATCGGCACGCGCGCGTCGGCGTCCGAGGCGAAGCCGAGGGTCATCACCGTCTGCAACACCACGGCGGCGAACCCTCCGGCCACGTAGAAGGCCAGATACTGGAGGCGACCGAAGGCGTCCTCGACGTTCTTCCCGAAGATCGCGAGGAAGAGCATGTTGCCGAGCAGGTGGTCCCAGCTCCCGTGCATGAACATCGCGGTGAACCAGCTGACCTCCCACGGCAACGGGGCCGTGCAGGTGTTGTCCACGTCGCACGGGTAGAAGGACGCGTGCGCGACCGCCCCGGAGAGGTCGGGGAGCTCGTAGAGGACCCAGACGGCGATGTTCGCCGCGATGAGCGCGACATTCACGACCGGGAAGCGCCGCGCGGGCAGCCCGTCGGAGAGCGGCAGCACCGGCCTAGCTCCGTTCGAAGGTCGCCTGCGTCATGGCGGTCACGATCGATGCCCCCGCTGCCACGCAACTGCCAGCTGATCGCTCGCCGCTGCCGCCGCCGGGCGGCAGTCCGTTCGCGCGAGATGGCAGCGCGATGGCAGGCCCTCCCACGAGGCTTCCGTGCGTCGACACGAGGAGGAGATGAACGTGGAAACGCACGATCGCACCGGCAGTCCCGAGTCCCCGCGGAAGGAAGACGAGAAGGCGCCGCAGCGCCTGAGCTGGCACGACGCCGGTGTCTTCCTCGTCTTGCTGCTCGCCAACTACCTCATCGTCTCGCTGCTCTTCTCCGCAGCGGCGACCCCTCGCGTCGAGATCCCGTACCGGCCCACGTTCATGGCGCAGCTCCGGGACGGAAACGTCGAGACGATCACCTCGAAAGGCCTGGGGATCGAGGGCACGTTCAAAGAGGCCGTGCAGTATCCGAATGCGGACGCAGTCGCCACGACGGACTTCTCGACGGAGGTGCCCGAGTTCGCGGATCAGGCCGAGCTCGACCGACTCGTGCAGGAGCAGGGCGTCGAGGTCACCGCGGAGCCGGCGGTTCGCGAGACGCCGCTGTGGATGACGTTCCTCATGTACTTCGGGCCGACGCTCGTCTTCTTCGGCCTCTGGTACGCGTACATGCGCAGAGCCGGCGGCGGCGCGATGGGCATGTTCTCGCTCGGGCGCTCGCAGGCGAAGCAGTACGAGCCGACCACGGAGAGCGTCACCTTCGACGACGTCGCAGGCATCGAGGAGGCCGAGCAGGAGCTCGCGGAGGTCGTCGACTTCCTCCGCGACCCGGCGAAGTACACGAAGCTCGGCGCGCGGATCCCGCGCGGCGTGCTCCTGAGCGGCTCGCCGGGAACCGGCAAGACGCTGCTCGCCCGCGCGGTTGCCGGCGAAGCAGGCGTGCCGTTCTTCTCGATGTCCGCCTCGGAGTTCGTCGAGATGATCGTCGGCGTCGGCGCCTCGCGCGTGCGCGACCTGTTCGCGCAGGCGAAGGCCGCAGCACCCTCGATCGTGTTCATCGACGAGATCGACGCGATCGGACGGTCGCGCAGCAGCGGAGCGTACGGCGGCGCGAACGACGAGCGCGAGCAGACGCTGAACCAGATCCTCACCGAGATGGACGGCTTCGACGCGTCGACCGGCGTGATCGTGCTCGCCGCGACGAACCGGCCGGACGTGCTCGACTCCGCGCTCCTGCGGCCAGGCCGCTTCGACCGGCGGGTCATGGTGCAGGCGCCCGACAAGGACGGGCGCGAGCAGATCCTGCGCGTGCACACCCGCTCGGTGCCGCTCGCCCCGGACGTCGATCTCGGCGGGCTCGCCGCGACGACGGCCGGGATGGTCGGAGCCGACCTGGCCAATCTCGTGAACGAGGGCGCGCTGCTCGCCGCGCGGCGCAAGCACGAGCAGGTCACCATGAGCGACTTCTCGGACGCGCTGGAGAAGATCGTCCTCGGCGCGGCGCGAAAGATCATGCTCAGCGACGCGGACCGGCGACGAACCGCCTACCACGAGGCCGGTCACGCGCTCGTCGGCATGCTCAGCCCCGGCGCCGACCCGGTGCGCAAGATCTCGATCATCCCGCGCACCAGGAGCCTCGGCGTGACCCTCTCCGCTCCGGAGGCCGATCAGTTCAACTACGACGAGCAGGGGCTGCTGGCGCGGATCAGCGTCGCCACGGGCGGGCGCGCGGCGGAGGAGGTCGTGTACGGCGACCAGACGACCGGCGCCGAGTCGGACATCCGCCAGGCGACCCAGCTCGCCCGCCTCATGGTCGGCCGCTTCGGGATGAGCGAGGAGATCGGCTTCGTCGCGGTCATCCCGCAGGACGGCGACGCGTCCGCACTGCAAGGGCTGACCGAGGTCTCGGAGCACACGCGGCAGCGCGTCGACGCAGAGGTCAAGCGGATCGTCGACGAGGCGCACGGCGAGGCGATCCGGCTCCTGACCGAGCACCGGGAGCGTCTCGACTCGCTCGCGGAGGCGCTGGTGCAGGCGGAGACGCTCGACCAGCCGGAGGCCTACGCCGCGGCCGGCCTCGCCGCGCCCGAGGCGGAGCTGCCGAGCACGGAGCCGGTGCCGACGAGCGCCACGTAGCGCGCGCGAGCTTTGCGCTGCCCTGCCCAGCCTGCCAGACTGCTCGCGAGAGCGGAGGGCAGGCCGTATGGGAAAGCTCGAGGTTCGGCTCCTGGGGCCGTTCGAGGTGGCCGTGGCAGGAGAGCGGGTAGACGTGCCGGGCGCCAAGCGACAGGCGCTCGTGGCCTGCCTCGCCCTGCGATCCGGCCGGATCGTCTCCACGGACACGATCGTCGAGGCGCTGTGGGGCAGCGATCTTCCCGCCGCGCCTCGAAACGCCGTGCAGCACCACGTGACGCGGCTGCGCCGGGCGCTCGGCGAAGACGCGATCCGGCTCGCCGCCGACGGGTACGCACTCGAAGGAGCGGTCGTCGACGCAATCGAGTTCGAGGAGCTGCTCGGGGCTGCACGCAGCGCGCTCCGTGCCGGCGATGCGCGCGGCGCGACGGACACGATCGCCGACGCGCTCGCCCTCTGGCGCGGGCCGGCGTTGCTGGGCCTGCCTCAGTCGTCGTGGGCGACCGCCGAGGCCGGGCGGCTGGACTCGCTCCGGCTCGACGCGCTGGAGGAGCGCTTCGAGGCCGCTCTCGCGCTCGGCGAGCACGCCCAGCTGGTGCCTGCAATACGCGCAGCGCTCGAGGAGAGCCCGTTCCGCGAGCGCCTGTGGGGACAGCTGATGCTGGCGCTCTACCGCAGCGGACGCCAGGCGGACGCGCTCGAGGTGTTCCAGGAGGCCCGCCAGATGCTCCTGGAGGAGCTGGCACTGGAACCGGGCCCGGAGCTGCGGCGCCTCCAGGAGGCGATCCTCGCCCACGACCCGGCGATCGCACCCGTCCCCGTTGCACGCGAGCGGCGCGGCAACCTGCCGGCTCCTTCGACCTCGTTCGTCGACCGCGAGACGGAGCTCGCGCAGGTGGCCGAGCTCCTGCGGAGCCATCGCCTCGTCACGCTGACCGGGCCGCCCGGAGTCGGCAAGAGCCGGCTCGCGCTCGAGGCGGTGCGATCGGTCGAGAGTGAGTCCCGCGACGGAGCGTGGCACGTCGATCTCGCGCGCGCGACGAGCAGCGCCGACGTCGTGCGCCTCGCCGCCCAGTGCTTCGACGTCCGGGGCGCCGACCCGCTGGCGCGCACCGTCGCGCGCCTTCGCGAGACCGACGCGATCCTCGTGTTCGACTCCTGTGAGCACGTGCTCGAGGAGGCGGCCCGCGTCCTCGAGACAGTGCTGAGCGGCTGTCCCGGCGTGCGGGTGCTCGCGACGAGCCGCGCGGTGCTCCACGTTCCGGGTGAGGTGCGCTTCACCGTCGAGCCGCTTCCGGTGCCCGACTCGGGATCGGGCGACGCCGTCGCCGTCCCGGCCGTGGAGCTCTTCACCGCCCGAGCGCGCGCGGCGCGCCCGGGCTTCGAGCTGACGGACGATGACGCCTGGCTCGCAGTCGAGATCAGCCGTCTCGTGGACGGCCTCCCGCTCGCGATCGAGCTCGCTGCTGCGCGGGTCAACGTGCTCGGGCTCGGGGAGATCCTCGCCCTCGTCAGGCGCCGCCTGGAGCTCCTCCGCGAGCGGCCGGTCTCCGATGCCGGCCATGCCGCGGTCGGGACGCTCGTCGAGTGGAGCTACGACCTCCTGCACGCGGACGAGAAGACGCTGCTCCACCACGTCGCGGTGCACCGAGGCGGTGCGCCCCTCCCGGCGCTCGTCGCCGCGGGCGCCGGCCACGGGCTCAACGAGATGACCGTGGTCGAGCTGCTCGGCGCGCTCGTGGACAAGTCCATCGTGACCGTCACGTTCCCGAACGCCGCCGCACGCTACGACGTGCTCGACACGGTTCGGGACTACGCGCTCGAGCGCCTCGCCGAAGGCGGCGGCCTCGACGCGGCCCGAAAGGCGCACGCGGAGCACTTCGCCGCGGTGGCGGACGCCGCGCACGGCGCTCTTCGCGGGCCCGCGTGGCGGGAGTGCCTCGGGAGCCTGGAGCTCGAGCGCGACAACCTGTGGGCCGCCCTCGCGTACGCGCACGACGCGTCGGAGGGGGGCATCGCCGGCCGGCTGGGAACGCTCGCCTGGTACTTCACGCTTGCAGAACGCGTCTCCGAGGGCCGCCGGTTCGTCGAGCTCGCACTCGCCTCCGCGTCCGAGGATGCTCCCGCGCCGCTCCGACTCGAGCTCGAAGGGTTCCTGTGCTACTTCGCGACCGAGGAGCTCGATCTGGGCACGGCGATCGAGATCGGCGAACGCGCGCTCGGCGCCTCCGAGCCGCTCCCGCCGCAGGCGGCTCTCGTCGAGGGGACGCTCGCGCTCGCCCGAGCCGAGTCCGGAGACAGCGAGGGCGCCGCCGTGCTGGCCGAGAAGGCGCACGCGCGCGTCGAACCGACCGGCGACGACTGGAGCATCGCGGTGACCAGCCTCCTGCGGGCCGAGGTCGCCGCTCTCGCGGGAGACGTGCCCACGGTCGCCGCGATGGCGCCGCAGGCGTACCGTCACGCTGAAGCCATCGAGTTCGATGCGTTCCAGGTTCCCGTGCTGCTGCTCGAGGCCTGGGTCGCCGAGCAGCGGAGCGACGGCACCGCCGCGGCGGAGGGGTACCAGCGCGCGTTCACGTTCTCGGCCGATGCAGGGTTCGCCGACCACGCAGCCTTCGCGCTGGCCAAGCTCGGCTGGCTCGCGTACGCGAGCGGAGACCTCCGCAAGGCCGAGGAGCTCGAGCGCCGGGCGCTCGCCGCTGCGGAAGCGGCCCGGTCGCCGTGGGCCGCGGCGGACGCACGGGTTCGGCTGGCCCGCGTCCTGGCTGCCTCGGGAGCCGCCGACAGCGCCGAGGAGCTCTACCGGGACGTCCTCGACTGGTCCGACCGAGAGCGGCCGCACGAGGCGCGCGAGAGCCTGTTCCTCGCGCTCGGCGGAGATCCGGGCTCGGCCGCCCGGGCGGGCCTCGACGACCTCGGGCAGCCCGGAGACCAGGCCGCCACGCCCACGGGTGCCGCCACCGCTCTGACGCAGTAGCGCCGCACCGCCCGGAGCGGCGAGTGGCAGCGAGGGCATGGCCCGTGGCAGGGCGTTGGCAGCCGTCCGCGACAGTCTTCGCGTCGTGGAAGACATTCGACGACGAGAGGAGGTACGCGTGGCGACGAGGACCACCGACGACACCTGGGCAGAGATCCGACGGCACATCCACGAGCTGGAAGCTCTCGCCGACAGCAGCGAGGCCCGGACGCAGGCGCGTCTCCAGGACAGGATCGACAGACTCCGCGCGGAGGAAGCAGCGGCATGGGAGGCCGTCCGCGAGAAGGCCGAAGCCGTCGACGAGCAGTTCCGGCAGCTCGAGATAGACGTCGCGATCGCCGAGACCCGCCTGGCCTCGGAGCTCGCCGACGACGCGACGTCGTTCGCAGAGGCGGTGGAGGCGGAGCTGCGCGGCTGGGACGCCGCGATCGAGCGGCTCCAGATGCGTGCGGCAACGAAGACGCTGGGCCAGCGCGAGCAGGCCGAGGCCGAGATCGCTGCGCTCAGGCGGGCGCGGAACCGGGTAGTGGAGCTCCTGACCGCGCTTCCCGCGAGCCCGGACGACTGGCAAGAGCAGAGGAACCGCGTCACGGACGCGCTCGACGACCTCGAGCGGAAGGTCCGCGAGGCGGCCCTGAAGATCACGTGAGGAGGAGAACATGAGTGAGTCGACACCAACCGAGACCTTCGAGTCGAAGGTCGGCAGCACGATCGACGAGGCGACGAGCGAGGGCGCGAGAGCGCTCGCCCGCGCCTGGAAGATGATCGCGGCGAACGGCATCGCAGCGATCGTCTTCGGCTTCGTGCTCATCGTGTGGCCCGACATCGGCCTGACGACCATCTTGGCCGTCGTCGCTGTGTACGCGCTGGTGAGGGCCGTCCTGTCCGGGCTGGCGGCGTTCACTGCACCGCTCCCGCGCTCCGAGCGAAGCTGGTTGGTGCTCGAAGCGGTCGTCGGGACGGCGATCGGGATCGCGCTGCTCGTCTGGAACGACGTCTCGGCGAAGGCGCTTCTGTACGTGGTGGCGGCCTGGGCGATCGCCATCGGGGCCCTCACGCTGGTCGCCGCGATCCAGCTCCCGCTCAGCGGGTCGGCGAAGCTGCTGCTCGGGCTGAACGGCGTCATCTCCGGCGCGTTCGGCGCCGTGATGTTCATCGAGCCCGACATCGGCGCGATCGCGATCGTTGCGCTCATCGCCGCGTTCTTCATCGTGACCGGGGTGATGCAGGTCGGGTTCGCGCTCGAGCTCCGAAAGCTCTTCGCCGACGTGCGGGACAGCCTCCCGAAGCTCACCGGCGCGAGACCGGCGACGCACGGCTGAGAGGGCTCGGCGGCGCACGAGGAGTCTCACCGGCGGCCGGTGTGGAGCCCGCACCGGCCGCCGGTGGACGATGGAGGGCGAACGTGACATCAGAAGGCAGACCGACTCGCAAGCCCTTGCTGATCGCGGCGGCGGTCGCGGTCGCGACGGTCGTCGCCGCCGTCGCCGGCGGCTGGGACGTCGGCGGATGGCTCGGCGAGGTCTGGAAGGGCCTCACGTCGATCTCCCCCCTCTACGTCGGGCTCGCGCTCGCCCTGCAGACGCTGCAGACCGCATTCGCGGCCGCCGCCTGGCACGGGATCCTGGAGTACGCCTACCCGGACGCCGAGATCCCCTACCTCGCCGTCCTCGCCTGCTGCGCGACCGGCATCGCGCTCAACAGCGTGACCCCCGCGCACTCGGGGACGCTCGTCACGGTGCTGATGCTCGTCGCGGTCGTTCCCACGGCAACCGTGACGGGCGTCCTGGCGGCGTCCGCGGTCGAGAAGCTCTTCTTCGCGGTCGTCGGAGTGCTCGTGTTCGTGTACCTCTTCCTCGCCGTCGGAGGAACGTTCGAGCAGGAGTTCGGCTTCCTCTCGCGCCACCCGTGGGCGATCGCGGTCGCCGTCGCCGTCGGCGCGGTCGTCGCGATCGTCGCCGGCCGGCTCGCGTCGCGGTGGCTCCGGCGCAGGTGGGAGGAGGCGCGCGCGGGCGGCAAGATCCTCTCGGACAGGCGGGCCTACGTCCGGCGCGTCCTCGTTCCCCAGATCCTCTCGTGGGGCTGCAAGGTCGGCGTCGTCGCCGTGCTGCTCGGCGCTTACGGCATTCCGGTCAGCTTCCACACGGTCTTCGGCGTCGTCGCGAGCACGACGCTCGCAAACGTCGCCTCCCTGACGCCGGGCGCCGTCGGCATCAGTCAGGCGCTTCACGTCGCCTCCCTCCACGAGGTGACGACCGCCGCGACCGCGAGCGCCTACTCGATCGGGCAGCAGCTATTGACGACCGCCTGGAACGTCGTCCTCGCCGTCGTCCTCGTCGCCATCGCGTTCGGTCGCTCGGGCGGAAAGCGGCTCGTCGAGGAGTCGTCGGCCCGCGCGCGCGAGCTGAGCGCCGAGCCGCGTGCCTGAGCACCGTTCCCGATTCGTGGCAGCGACGGCAGCGTGCATGGCAGCGGCTTGACAGCGGAGAGCGCGAGCATCGGTGGTGGATCGGGCTCGTGAACAGACTCTCGAGGAGGTCGACATGCCCACCGACACGATTTGGGCGCGGCTCGGACAGGACAGTCAGCGGGTCGTCGGCGATCTCGACCTCAGCCCACCTGGGCTCGAGGAAGAGGACGAGCGGCGCCTCGCTCGCAACTGGAAGGTCGTTGCCGCACAGGGTGTCGTCTGGATCGTCTGTGGCGTCGCCCTGGTCGCGTGGCCGGAACCTGGAACGCGGACGCTCGCCATCCTGATGGCGGTGCTCGCGCTCGCCGACGGCCTCATGGCGGGCTACGCGGCGTTCACCGTGCAGCTGCTCCGAGGCGTGAGGCGGTGGCTCGCCCTGGAGGCGGTCGTAGCCATGGCCCTCGGCATCGCGCTTCTCGTGCAGCCGAGCCTGTCCTCGAGCTCCCTCCTCTTCGTCATCGCCACCTGGGCGGTGATCAAGGGCATCCTCAAGGTCACGGCCGCGCGAAGGCTGCCGCTCAGCGGCGGACGCGAGCTGCTGCTCTCCTGGAGCGGGATCGTCTCGCTCGTCTTCGGCCTGGTGATGTTCCTCGAGCCGTCCGGGGGTGCGCTCGCCCTGCTCGGACTGATCGCGGTCTTCGCGATCGTGACCGGCCTGATGCAGATCGTGCTCGCGCTCGAGCTGCTCCCTCTCAGCCGCCGGGCGGTGCCCTGACTCGAAGCCGCCCTACGGCGCGAGCACGCGGGCGATCGCGGAGAGCTCCTCGTCCTTCTCGGAGACGAGCTCGAGTGCACGCTGGTACAGACACGCGACGTTCTCGGGGCTCGAGTCGTCCATCGTGAAGCTGCACGAGCCGACCGTGGTCTGCAGGCGCCAGTAGCGGAAGCGCTCGCCGTCGGCGAGCCGATCGAGGAGCAGCTGGGACATGCGCCTGCCACCGGTGGCGACCGCCTCGAGGAGCGTCCGGGCGGTGGTCGAGACATCCCGCAGCTGCGCTCGCTCCGCCGCGGGGAGCCGGGCATGGGGCGGTCGCGTCCCGGTTCCGAGCGACACGAGAGCGAGCGGGCGCTCCTCTCGAGCCGCGATCTCCGCGCCGAGCAGGTAGCCGAGGATGGCGGGGTCGTTCAGGTAGAGGCCGCCGTCGACGAGCATCCGCTCGCGATCCCCGTCCGAGACGATCTGGGGCTTGAAGAACATCGGCGCGGCGGACGTCGCACGCGCCGCCACGACCATCGTCACGTCACTGACGTCGCCCAGCTCGGGGCGGCTCGAGAGCATCACGGGCTCGCCGTAGGCGAGGTCGTAGCTCGTCACGACGACGTCGGTCAGCGCAGCTGTCAAGGGAGTGTCGCCGAGGCAGCGAGAGAGCGCCTCCTCGAGCCCGTCGACGGAGTACCGGCTTCCCTCCCGCACCCAGGCCGAGCGAGGGAGCGGGATCGGACCCCCACCAGGGAAGATCGTCTGTCCGTCCGACAGGTACAGGTCGAGCAGTCGTCGCGCTCCGTGGCGAGGGTGCTCCCCGTCGGGGACCGTCAGGCCCAGCGCGATGATCCCGCCGGTCGACGTGCCGACGATCAGGTCGAAGACGGTCGCGAGGGGGCGAGGCGCGAGCCGCCGCTCCAGCTCGACGAGCACCGTGGCCGGGACGATCCCCCGGATCCCGCCGCCGTCGATCGCGAGCACGCGAAGCGGGGTAGCCACAGGGCCACCTTACAACCGCGCCCGCAAACCGCGGTGGGGGGCGCTGGGCACCGACCGGCCGCGCGAGGTCAGCTCGGAATCCCGAAGACCGCCACCACGGCCATCGCCGCGGCGATGCCCGCGAAGAAGGCGACCCAGCTCCATCTCCGGGCACGCCAGGCAAGCTGCCCGGCGATCAGCGCCTGCGAGAGGAAGTAGACGGCGAAGATCCGGGAGGCCAGAGCGACTATCGAAGCGACGTCGGTGAGCAGCACGACGAGGATCGCCGGAACCAGGAACAGCGGAAAGGTCCAGCGCCTGGGCACTCGATCTCCGAGCTGCTGCGCCAGCATCTCGGTCCGGGTCTCGGTGTCGCTCACGATCGCGGACAGCTGGCTGCCGACCGCCGCGACCATGATCAGGAACGGCAGGAAGACGCTGACCTGCTCGGAGACCTCGAAGATCGCCGTCACGTCGTTCGGAACCGCGGTGGTCGTGAAGAGAACCAGCGACAATGCGACGAACAGGACGTAGACGACCGACGACAGGTACTGGGCGGCACGCATCGACTCGACCCGCTTGCGTGCCGAGAAGTAGGCGCCGAGGTAGCGAGCGGACTCGAATCCCTGGACGAGCACGAAGAGCCCGAGCAGCTTGCGGAACGCCTCCTCGTCCACCGGGGGATCGAGGTCGGGCCGCTGGAAGTCGCCTCCGACCAGCAGCTGGACGTTGTAGGTGGCGAAGGCGACGAGGATCGCGCCGATCGCCGACAGGTTGAAGGCGGTGGTTCTGTTGCCCATGTCGTTGAGTGCCAGCAAGCCCTTCGCGAAGCCGTAGACCATGAGGGCCAGGAGAAGCAGTGCGGCGGTGGCGGCGACGAGCCCGGGCGAGTAGAGATCCAACGGCAGCCACACCAGCGTCATCAGCAGTTGGGCGTAGTAGCCGACGTTCACCACCGACGCGGCGATCAGTGCCCAGAGGGCGATGGAGTTCCACGCGTGCAGCGGATCGGGCTTGCCGATCAGCGGCTCGTAGTGCTCGATGTTGTAGGAGACCGCGAAGCCGGTGAGGATCGCGAGCAGGCAGAGCCCGGCCATCGCCCAGGTGGCGTGGTAGCCGAACAGGAGGATGATGATCGGCGAGAAGACGATGAAGCCGACATCCATGATCTCGCCGAGGGGCACGACGATCGCCTTGTAGGTCAGCGACTCCTGGACCTTCGGGCGGTAGAGGAGCCTGGCGAGCGCGCCCAGCGCCAGAAGCGCGACGATGCTGTTGACCAGGCCGGCGCTCATGCGTCAGGTCGAGACCTTGCGCCGCACGTCGTCGCCGTCACGTCGCCCATCCTTTCCGTCGTCGTGTTGTTCCGCAAGACGACCGGGATCCGTTCCCCCGTACATGCCTCGCCGGGCCGCGACGAGCCGACGCGTGTGCCAACCGCCCATCTCGTCCTGGGGACACCTCTGACCCAGCCATTCCCCGAGGGAACCGAGCAGGCGATCTTCGGGACGGGCTGTTTCTGGGGCGCCGATAGGCCCTTCGAGCTCGCAGGTCCGTAGGCAGTCGGACGTCGAGAGCAGAGGGTTGGCGACCGCCGAGGCGGCGGGGCGGAGCCCCCGCCGCCTCACACCCTGTCAGTCCGCGGAGTTGCCGGCGTGGAGCGTCCCCGTCGCGCGCTCCGGAAGCTCCATCCGCCCAGGATCGAGGTCGTACGTCCATGGCAGGCCGGACGCCTTCCAGCCGTTGCGTAGCCGCATGGCGTGGAAGACGCTCTCCGGATCGTCGACCTTGCTTCCCTCCATGCCGTCGAGGATGTTGTAGACGCTCGAGAAGCCGGCTCCCGCGAGCTGGTCGATCGCCATCGCACTCCGGCCTCCGGACCGGCAGGAGACGAGAATCGTGTCGGCGGGCCCGAACCGCTCCTTCACGAGCTCGACGAAGTCGCGGTTGAGCTCCCACGGAAAGCCCTTCTTCTCGTCGTCCCAGACGTAGGCGAGGAACGCGAACGGGATGTTCACCGCCATCGGAGCGTGGCCGGTGAACACCCACTCCTCGGGCGTGCGGACGTCGATGATCTTCACGCCCTCCGGATCCGCCTGCCACATGTCGTACGCCTCCTTCGCGGTGACGTACAGCCCCAGGCTCGTCTGTCGCGCCTCGGCGACCGGCCGGTCGCCATGTGTCACGGTGGTCATCGCAGCCTCCTCCGCTACCCGAGCCGCGTGCCCTCGGCCTCGAGGCCGCCGCCGGCGGGGAGCTTGCTCCAGCTGCGGCGCTCCCACTCCTCCTCGAGCACTTCCGTTGCCGCCTTCTCGAGGAACTCCGGGCGCGCCCACTCGTTCACGTCGAAGTCGTTCTCGATGTAGCCGTGGCTGACCATGA
>CAZODN010000053.1:0-17519 GCA_964578545.1 uncultured Gaiellales bacterium | reverse complement strand
CGCCGACACGTTCGCGCAGCTCCGCGAGCACGCGATCGAGCTCGCGAAGGACGGCATCCAGATCAGCCGCTTCAAGGGCCTCGGCGAGATGGACGCCGAGGAGCTCGCCGACACGACGATGAATCCGGCCAACCGCATGCTCGTGCGCGTCGAGGTCGAGGACGCCGCCGCCGCCGACCGGGTCTTCTCCATGCTGATGGGCGACCAGGTCGAGCCGCGGCGTGCCTTCATCGAGCAGAACGCCCGCAAAGTGAGGTTCCTGGATGTCTGACGTCGTCGAGCCGCTCGGCTCCGGCCGGATCGAGGGCCGGGAGCTCGAGCAGGAGATGCGCACGAGCTTCCTCGACTACGCGATGAGCGTCATCGTGGCCCGCGCGCTCCCCGACGCGCGCGACGGCCTCAAGCCCGTGCACCGCCGCGTCCTGTACGCGATGCACGAGGCCGGGCTGCAGCCGAACCGGCCGCGCCTCAAGTCCGCCCGCGTGGTCGGCGACGTGATGGGCTACTACCACCCGCACGGCGACCAGGCGATCTACGACACGCTCGTGCGCATGGCGCAGCCCTTCTCGCTGCGGTACCCGCTCGTGGACGGGCAGGGGAACTTCGGGAACATCGACGACTACCCGGCCGCCGCCATGCGGTACACCGAGTGCCGGCTCACGCGGCTCGCGACGGAGATGTTGCGGGACATCGACATGGACACGGTCGACTTCGTCCCGAACTACGACGAGTCCCGGCGCGAGCCCTCGGTGCTGCCCGCGCGCTTCCCGAACCTCCTCGTGAACGGCTCCGCGGGGATCGCGGTCGGGATGGCGACGAACATGCCCCCGCACCGCCTGGGCGAGGCGGTGGACGCGATCGTCCAGCTCATCGACAAGCCGGACTCGAACGTCGACGACCTCATGGCCCACGTGAAGGGGCCGGACTTCCCGACGGGGGCGATCATCGTCGGACGGTCGGGCATCCGCGACGCGTACCGCACGGGCCGGGGCCGGATCATCATGCGTGCCCGGGCGCACGTCGAGGAGCTGCGCGGGGGCCGCAACGCGATCATCGTCACCGAGCTCCCGTACGGCGTGAAGAAGGGCGGCGACTCCGGCGTCATCAAGAAGATCGCGGAGCTCGTCAACGACAAGGTCCTGACCGAGATCTCGGACGTCAAGGATCACTCCGACCGCTCCGGCATGCGGATCCAGATCGACCTCAAGCGCGAGGCCATCCCGCAGGTGGTGCTCAACAAGCTCTTCAAGCACACGCCGTTGCAGGCGACGTTCGGCTACAACGCCGTCGCGCTCGTCGAGGGCGTGCCTCGAACGCTGTCGCTCCTGGAGCTCGTCCGGCACTACCTCGACTACCAGCGCGAGGTCGTCGTCCGCCGCTCGAAGTACGAGCTCCGGAAGGCGCTCGAGCGGGCACACGTCCTCGAGGGCTACCTCATCGCCCTCGACAACCTCGACGAGGTGATCGCGCTCATCCGTGCCGCCGACGACACGGATGCCGCCCGCACGGCGCTCATCGAGCGGTTCGCGCTCTCGGAGATCCAGGCTCAGGCGATCCTCGACCTCCGTCTCCGCGCCCTCACCGGCCTCGAGCGCAAGCGCATCGAGGACGAGCACGCGGACCTGCAGGAGCGCATCGCGGAGCTCCGCGCGCTGCTCGGCGACCCGGCGCTCGTGGACGGCGTGGTCAAGGAGGAGCTCCTCGAGCTCAAGCAGATCTACGGCAAGGGCGACGAGCGGCGGACGGAGATCGTCGCCGGCGACTCGGAGCTCGAGCTCGAGGACATGATCGCCGAGGAGGACATGGTCATCGCGATCACGCGCTCCGGCTACATCAAGCGGCTACCGGTGACGGCGTACCGGGAGCAGCGGCGCGGCGGCATCGGGGTGATGGGGATGGACCTCAAGGACGACGACTACATCGAGCACCTCTTCGTCGCCTCCACCCACGACTACATCCTGTTCTTCACGACCGTGGGCAAGGTGTACCGGCTGAAGGTGCACGAGCTCCCGCTCGGCTCGCGGCAGTCGAAGGGGCGCGCGATCGTGAACCTGCTCCCGTTCCGGCAGGACGAGTACGTGCGCGCGGTGATCGCGACCCGGAACTTCGAGGAGGCGCGCTACCTCGTCTTCGCGACGCGCAAGGGGATGGTGAAGAAGACGGAGTTCGGCGCCTACAACACGCCGCTCAAGGCGGACGGGATCATCGCGATCAAGCTCCGCGAGGGCGACGAGCTCGTCGGGGTCAGGCTCGCCGACGAGGGCGACGACGTCCTCATGGTCTCGCGGCTCGGCCAGGCCGTCCGCTTCCACGGCACGCAGGTCCGCCCGATGGGCCGCGACACCTCCGGCGTCGCCGGCATGAAGCTCCGGGCCGACGACGAGGTCATCGAGGTCGACATCGCCGCGGACGACGCGGACCTCCTCGTGGTCACCGACGGCGGCTACGGGAAGCGCACGAGGGTCGCGGACTACCCGGCGAAGGGGCGCGGGACGATGGGGGTCAAGACGGCGCAGCTCGTCGAGGGCAAGGGCCGGCTCGTCGGGGCGAGGATCGTCCGGGACGGCTACCAGGTGATGCTCATCTCGGACGGCGGCACCGTCATCCGCATCCCCGTCGATGGGATCCGCCGTGCCGGGCGCGCGACGCAGGGCGTCATCGTCATGCGCCTGCGCGAGGGCGAGAAGGTCGCGACGCTCGCGCCCGTCGTCGGCGCAGACGCCGACGAGGCGGGCGAGGACGAGCCCGATCAGCCCGCGGAGACCTCGCCTCCGCCGGCCGACTGACCTCCGCCCGTCTCCTGGGCGACGTTCGACAGCGCCGTGAGGAGGTCGATCGGGATGGGGAAGACCACCGTCGAGTTGTTCGACGCGCCGATCTCGAGCAGCGTCTGCAGGTAGCGGAGCTGCACGGTGATGGGCTGCTGCGCCATCACCGCCGCGGCGTCCTTCAACCGCTCGGACGCCTGGAACTCGCCCTCGGCGGAGATGACCTTCGCCCGGCGCTCGCGCTCGGCCTCCGCCTGGCGCGCCATCGCGCGCTGCATGCTGGCCGGGATCTCGACGTCCTTCACCTCGACCACCGAGACCTTGATGCCCCACGGCGACGTGGCCTCGTCGATGATCCCCTGCAGGATCGCGTTGATCTTGTCGCGCTCCGACAGGAGCTCGTCGAGGACGTGCTGGCCGAGGACGGAGCGCAGCGTCGTCTGCGCGATCTGCGAGGTCGCGGCCATGTAGTTCTCGACCTGCGTCACCGCGGCGTTCGGCTCGACGATCCGGAAGTACGCGACGGCGTTCACGCGCACCGGGACGTTGTCCTTCGTGATGACCTCCTGGGGCGGGACGTTCAGCGTCACCGTGCGGAGGTCGACCTTGACCATGCGGTCGACGATCGGGATGAGGAGGAAGATCCCAGGCCCTTTCGGGTGCTCGAGGAGGCGGCCGAGCCGGAAGATCACGCCACGCTCGTACTCGCGGAGCACTTTGACCGCCGCGAAGAGGAAGAGCAGGACGATGACGAGTGCTGCGACGAGCACGATCAGGCCTGCGGAGACGTCCATCAGCTGGGCTCCTCTCGAGTCGGTGACGGTAGGGATCCTACGACGAGCCGGAGGTCGTCCTCGACCTTCTCGACCCGGACACGCTCGCCGGGCACGAGCGAGCTCCCGTCGGCGGAGCGCGCGCGCCAGAGCTCCCCGTCGATCTGCACCTGCCCGGTGCGCTTGACGACCCCTTCGTGCCCGACCATGTGCTCGGCGCCCACGGCGACGGGCCGTCGCGCGACCTTGACCACGCGCGTGAGCGCGACGCCCAGGAGGAGCGCGAGCGTTCCCGCGATGCCGATCGCCACGGGAAGCGAGACCTGGTACGCGTCGCCGGCGGGGTCGAAGAGCATGATCGCGCCGAGGACGAACGTGACCGCGCCGGCGACCGTCAGCGCGCCGTGGGACATGACGAACGCCTCCGCGACGAAGAACGCGGCGGCGAGCAGCATGAGCAGCACGCCGGCGAGGGAGACGGGAAGCACCTGCAGGCCGTAGAGGCCGAGGATGAGCGAGATCGCGCCGACGGTTCCAGGGAAGATCAGGCCCGGGTTCCAGAGCTCGACGACGATGCCGATGAGCCCGATCGAGAGCATGAGCGCGATGAGGTTCGGATCGACGAGGAAGTCCCGTGCCCGCTGCCAGAAGCTCATCTCGACGTCGACGATCTCCGCGCCGGCGGTCTCGAGGACGTAGCCCTTGGGCACCGTCTCCATGCCGTCGACCTCGCGCAGGAGCGCGGGGAGCGTGGGTGAGACGACCTCCACGAGGCCGATCCGCTCCGCCTCCCTCGCGCCGTAGTTCGCGGCCTCCGTGACCATCTTCCGGGCCGCGCTCACGTTCCGATCGTGCTCGCGTGCGAGCTCGCCGACGTAGGCGGCGGCGTCGTTGACGACCTTGCGGCGGAGGTCCTTCGAGATGTCCTCCCCGCCGAGCGAGATCGGCGTCGACGAGCCGATGTTCGTCTGCGGCGCCATCGCGGCGACGTCGGCCGCCATCGTGATGACGGCGCCGGCGGAGTCGGCGCTCGCGCCGGGGGGCGCGACGTAGACGATCACGGGGACCTCGGCCGCGAGGAAGCTCTTCACGATACCGCGCATCGACGATGCGAGCCCTCCCGGGGTGTCGAGGACGAGCACGAGGGCGGCCATCCCTTCGTCTTCCGCCCGGTCGACGGAGCTCTCGACGTACTCCTGCGTGACGGGGTTGATGTCGTTCTCGAGGTGAACCGCCAGCACCTGCGCTTCGGTGCCCTGCGCCATGCCCCGTGCTGCCGTCGCCAGCACGCCGAGAGCGAGGAGGAGAAGAAAGACCCGCATAGAGGCCCCTGGCACCGGTGTAAGGATTCTATCAGCGAGGGGTTTTCGCCCTTGCCCGCGAACAGGTCCCGGGCCACCCTGGGAAGCCCATGCGCCGCCTCTCGCTCCTCATCGCCGCCCTCGCCGCCGCCCTCGCGTGGTCGGCGCCCGCCCACGCGGATGGAGGGCCGGTGACCTTCCTCGAGCTCGCGCGTCGCGGGGATGTCTTCGTCCCTCGCTCGGCCGTGCCGCGGTTCACGCTCGCAGGCGTCCACTGGCTCGGCCGTGGCGAGGTGCGGCTCCGGACACGCGCGGCGGACGGCAGGTGGTCGCCCTGGCGCGCCGGAGCGCCGGAGCCCGAGGACGTGCCCGACCCCCTGTCGGCCGAGGCGGGGATTCCGGGGTGGCGCGTGGGCAATCCGTGGTGGGCCGGCGAGTCCACCGACATCCAGGTTCGTGCGACGGGGAAGGTCGCGCGGGTTCGCGCGACGCTCGTCTGGAGCCCGGAGGTGCGGATCCCCTACCGGCGCACGGCCGCGACGGAGACCCCGTCCATCGTCCCTCGCGCGGCGTGGGGAGCGAACGAGGCCATCCGCCGGGGGCCGCCGGCGTACGCGCGCGAGGTGCGCCTTGCGATCGTGCACCACACCGCCGGCGCGAACGACTACTCGCGCTCCGAGGCCCCGGCGGTCGTCCGCGGGATCCAGCTCTACCACGTGCAGGCGAACGGCTGGAACGACATCGGCTACAACTTCCTCGTCGACCGCTTCGGGACGATCTACGAGGGGCGGTTCGGGGGGGTCGACCGCAACGTCGTGGGCGCCCACGCGCTCGGCTTCAACAGCGGATCGGTCGGGATCGCGCTGCTCGGCACGTACGGGTCGACGAAGCCCTCGAGCGCGGCGCAGGACGCCATCGCGCGTCTCATCGCGTGGAGGCTCGACGTCGCGCACGTCGACCCGACCGGCGCCCCGTCGGTCGTCTCGGCGGGCAGCGAGCGCCATGCAGCCGGAACGGAGGTGCAGCTGCGGGCCGTCTCCGGCCACCGTGACACGGGGCTGACGGCGTGCCCGGGCGACGCGCTCTACTCGCGGCTCCCCGCGATCGCGGCCGCGGCCCGGGCGCTCGGCGGCCAGAAGGTCTTCGCTCCCGTCGCCGAGACGAGCGGGCTCGTCGTGCGGTTCCGGGCGCGGCTCGCGCAGCCAGGTTCCTGGAGCGTTGCCGTCTCCGACGCCGAGGGCAGCGAGGTCGCCCGGGGCACGGGATCGGGCTCGACCGTCGACTGGGCCTGGGACTCCTCGCCGAGCCCTCCCGGAAGCTACGCGTGGGCCATCTCCGCGGGGACGGCGCGACCCGCGACGGGCGTCCTGAAGGCCGGAGGCGCGTCGACGACGCTGTCCGTCGCCGACGTCGCCGTCGAGCCGGCCGGAATCACGCCGAACGGCGACGGCCAGGGCGATTCGGCCGTCGTCGGCTACCGGCTCTCGAAGGCCGCCAGTGTCACCGTCACGGTCGTGGACGCGTTCGGCGCGCCCGTTCGCACCGTTCTCGACCGGGCCTGGACGCGCGCCGGCGCGCGGACGGTCGAGATCTCGGGCGACGGGCTCGCAGACGGCCTGTACACCGTGAGCCTCGCAGCCCGGACGCCCGCGGGCGAGGTCGCGGAGACGGCCGTCTCGCTGACGGTCAGCCGCACCCTCGGCCTCGTGGCGTTGTCGCCGGCTGCCTTCTCGCCGAACGGGGACGGACG
Source organism: uncultured Gaiellales bacterium (assembly GCA_964578545.1). GTDB lineage: Bacteria > Actinomycetota > Thermoleophilia > Gaiellales > Gaiellaceae > GMQP-bins7. Next base: position 10,927 of record CAZODN010000053.1, on the reverse strand, counting down.
AAACGACCGGCTCGAGCTCGCGTTCACCCTCGCAGCGCCCGCGACGGCGCGCGTGCGCGTCGAGCGGGAGGGTCGCTGGGTCGCGACGCTGCTCCTGGCGGAGCTCCCCGCGGGCGAGCAGCGCCTGTCGTGGGACGGCGCCCGTCCCGGCGGCGCCGCGCTCCGCGACGGCAGCTACCACGCGGTCGTCGAGGCGACGGACGCCGTGGGCGCGGTCGCCTACGAAGCGCCGTTCGCCGTGGACACGAAGCCGCCGAGCGTCCGGTTCGTCGCCGGCCGGGGGATCCGGATCGCGGTCGGCGAGCCCGCGACGCTCGTTGTCAGGGTGGACGGGCAGGTCGTCCGCCGCCAGGTCGAGCGTGCCGGCGTCGTGCGCATCCCCTGGCAGGGCGTCGCCGCCCGCGTGAGCGTCGTCGCGACGGACGCCGCCGGGAACGCGACCGCGCGGGTGACGCGGACCGGGAAGAGGCGCGAAGCCGGCCAGTAGACTCGGCGCGTGCAGCCGCCTGCGACCCCGTTCGGGAGGGACGTCATCGAGTCGATCCTCCCGCACCGCGAGCCCTTCCTCCTCCTCGACGAGGTCTTGGAGCTCGAGCCCGGGCAGCGTGTCGTCGCCCGCTGGGCGATCCGGGAGGACGCGTTCTGGGTGCCGGGGCACTTCCCCGAGCGCGCGGTGCTGCCGGGCGTGCTCATCGTCGAGTCGATGGCGCAGGCGGGTGCTGTCGCCGTGCTCGTCGAGGAGGAGAACAGGGGGAAGATCGCGTTCTTCGCCGGGATCGACGACTGCAGGTTCAAGCGCGTCGTCGAGCCGGGAGAGACGCTGACGCTGACGTGCGAGATCGACACGGTGCGCGGGCCGATCGGCCGGGGGAAGGCGACGGCGCACGTCGGCGAGGCGCTCGCCGCCCGCGGAACCCTGACCTTCGCAGTGGAGCGCTAGCGTGCTCGGCGCAGCGAACGGTCCGCGGATCGGGATCACGGGGCTCGGCGTCCACGTGCCCGAGCGCGTCGTGACCAACGACGACCTCGCGCAGTTCGTCGACACGTCGGACGAGTGGATCCGCGAGCGGACGGGGATCCGGGAGCGCAGGATGGCGGCCGACGACGAGGCGCTGACCGACATCGCGCTGCCCGCGGCGAGGCTCGCCCTCGCCGACGCGGGTGTCGAGGCCGATGAGATCGACCTCGTCATCTGCGCGACGGTGACGCCGGACATGATGTTCCCGACCGCCTCCGCCCTCATCGCGGACGCGCTGGGGATGCCGAGGGCCGCGGCGTTCGACCTCCTCGCGGGCTGCACGGGCTTCGTCTACGCGGTCGCGCAGGCGTACGGGATGCTCGTCTCCGGGCTCTCCCGGAAGGCGCTCGTCGTCGGTGGGGACGTGCTCTCGAAGATCCTCGACTGGGACGACCGCTCGACGCTCGTCCTCTTCGGGGACGGCGCGGGCGCGGTCGTCATGGAGCGCGTCGACGAAGGCGGGTTCATCGGCTTCGAGCTCGGCGCCGACGGCGGCGGCGGCGAGTTCCTGTGGTACCCCGGCTCCGGCTCGCGGACGTTCGAGAACCCCGGGGCGCTGCTGAAGATGAACGGCCGCGAGGTCTTCAAGTTCGCAACGCGCATCATGGTGTACTCCGCGCAGCAGCTCCTGGAGGAGTGCGGGAGGTCCGTCGACGACCTCGACGTCTACATCCCGCACCAGGCGAACAAGCGGATCATCGACTACGCGGCAGATAAGCTCGGCGTGCCTGCGGAGAAGACCGTCGTGAACGTGGACCGTTTCGGAAACACATCGTCGGGCTCGATCCCCCTCGCCCTCGCGGACGCGCGCGAGGAAGGTCGGCTGCGCGACGGGGCGCTCGTCCTCATGACCGGCATGGGGGCGGGCCTCACGTGGGGCTCGGCGCTGCTCGAATGGACGAATGGGGGATCGCGATGAGCAAGGTCGCTTTCTGCTTCCCGGGGCAGGGGTCGCTGGAGGAGGGCATGGGCAGGGACATCGCCGAGGCCTTTCCCGTCGCGCGCGAGGTGTACCGGGTCGGGTCCGAGGCCTCCGGGCTCGACCTCGAGAGGCTCTGCTTCTCGACCCCGCTCGCGGCGATGGTGGAGACAGAGGTGCAGCAGCCGGCGCTCGTTGCGACGAGCCTCGCGATCCTCGCCGCCATGCGCGAGCGCGGGTTCCGGCCGGACGTCGTCGTCGGCCACTCGGTGGGCGAGTTCTCCGCGCTGGCAGCCGCCGGAGCGCTCGAGACCGCCGAAGCGATCGGCCTCGTGCGCGAGCGCGGCCTGGCGATGGCGGAGGCTGCGCGCGAGCGGCCGGGCGCGATGGCGGCGATCCTCGGGCTCGAGGACGAGGAGGTCGAGAAGCTCTGTCGCCGGATCGTCGGCGTGTGGCCCGCGAACTACAACTGCCCCGGCCAGATCGTGGTCTCCGGGGAGCACGCTGCGGTCGAGGAGTGCTGCGCCGAGGCCCAGAGCCTCGGCGCCCGACGAGCGGTGATGCTGAAGGTGTCGGGCGCGTTCCACAGCCCGCTCGTCGCGCGTGCGGCAGACCGGCTCCGGCCCGCGCTCGAGCGGGCACGGATCAGCGAGCCGCTCTCCCCGTTCATGTCCACCGTCACCGCGAGGATCGAGCCCGCGCAGCGGATCGCATCGCTCCTCGTCGACCAGCTCACCGGGCCCGTGCGCTTCACGCAGGCGGCGACCGAGCTCGTCCGCAGCGGCGCCACGACGTTCGTCGAGGTCGGGCCCGGGAACGTGCTCTCCGGGCTCGTCAAGCGGATCGACCGCGGCGTCCGGACGATCTCCGTCAACTCCCTCGAGAGCCTCGAGAAGGCCCAGGAGGCACTCGCGCGGTGACGCCCGACTTCTGCTCGCTCGCGGGCAAGAGCGCGTTGGTCACGGGTGCGTCGAAGGGGATCGGACGCGCGATCGCCGTCGAGCTCGCGAACGCCGGCGCGTCGGTCGTCGTCTCCTACCGGACCGGCGCGGAGGAAGCCGAGGCGCTCGCCTCGGAGATCGGCGGCCGCGCGGTCCAGGCGGACGTCTCCGACGCCGCCTCCGCGCAGGCGCTCGTCGAGGAGGCGGGCGACGTCGACGTCCTCGTGAACAACGCGGGCGTCACGCGTGACGGGCTGCTCGTGCGCATGTCCGACGAGGACTGGCACACGGTCATCGACACGAACCTCGCGTCCTGCTTCTACACGTGCCGGGCGGCCGCGCGCGGGATGATGAAGAAGCGCTCGGGCTCGGTCGTGAACATCTCCTCGGTCGTGGGCATCCACGGCAACTGGGGACAGACGAACTACGCGGCGTCGAAGGCCGGGATCATCGGGTTCACGAAGGCGCTCGCGCGGGAGCTCGGGAGCCGCAACGTGCGCGCGAACGTCGTCGTCCCGGGGTACGTGAAGACGCAGCTCACGGATGTGCTCCCGGAGGCCGCGACCGAGGCCATGCTCGAGAACACCCCGCTCGGCCGTCTCGGCGACCCGGAGGACGTCGCGGGAGCCGTCCGCTTCCTCGCCTCCGACGATGCGTCCTTCGTCACGGGAGCCGTGCTCCTCGTCGACGGCGGGCTGGGGATGTAGGAGGCGATGGACGAGAGCGCACGTAACGGAAGGCGCCGGGTGGTCATCACCGGCGTCGGGATGGTCACGCCGCTCGGCAACGACGCCGAGACGACCTGGGACAACCTCCTCGCGGGCCGTTCCGGCACCGGCCCCATCACCCACGTCGACACGACGGACTACGCGGTTCGCGTCGCGGCGGAGCTGAAGGAGTACGACCCGACGGTGTGGATCGACCGCAAGCAAGCGCACCGCATGGACAAGTTCTCCCAGATGTCGCTCACCGCCGCCCGGATGGCGGAGGCCGACAGCGGCCTCGACATCGCGGCGGAGCCCGAGCGCGTCGGCGCCGCGGTCGCGACCGGCATCGGCGGCCTGTACGCGTTCGAGGACTGCTTCCAGAGCCTCCTGGAGCGCGGCCCGGACCGTACCCGCCCGTTCGCGATCGTCCAGATCATCCCCAACATGGCGGCCGCCTGGGTCTCGATGGAGCTCGGCACGAAGGGGCCGCTCATGGCCGAGTGCACGGCGTGCGCGGCGTCCAGCATGGCAATCGGGGACGGGCTCGACGCCATCCGGCTCGGCCGCGCCGACGTGATGCTGTGCGGCGGCACCGAGGCGCCGATCACGCGCGTCGGGCTCGCGGGCTTCACCGCGATGCGCGCCCTCTCCCGTCGGAACGACGAGCCCGAGACCGCGTCGCGCCCGTTCGACGCCGGCCGTGACGGCTTCGTCATGGGCGAGGCGGGCGCCATCCTCGTCCTCGAGGAGCTCGAGCACGCACGCGCGCGCGGCGCGAGGGTCTACGCCGAGGTGCTCGGGTACGGGTGCTCCTCCGACGCCAGCCACGTCTCCGACCCCGATCCCACGGGCGTCAACCCCGCTCGCGCGATGCGGATGGCGTTCGCGGACGCGGGGATCTCGCCCGAGGACGTCGGCTACGTCAACGCGCACGGGACGTCGACCGCCGCCGGCGACGCCGCCGAGACGCGCGTCCTCAAGCTCGCGCTCGGCGAGGAGAAGGCGTACCGAACGCCGATCTCCTCGACGAAGGGTGCCACCGGCCACTGCCTCGGCGCGGCGGGCGCGATCGAGGCGATCTTCACCGCCTTCGCCCTCGAGCGCGGCGTGCTCCCGCCGACGATCAACCAGTTCGAGCCGGACCCCGAGTGCGACCTCGACTACATCCCGAACGTCGCGCGCGACGAGCAGGTCGAGATCGGCGTCTCCAACGGCTTCGGCTTCGGCGGTCACAACGCCTGCGTCGTCCTGCGCCGCTGGCACGACGCGTAGCTCGCCGCTCGCCGCGGAAGTAGGGTAGGCCCGTGGACAGGTGGGCCACGTTCGACTGCTACGGGACGCTCGTCGACTGGAACGCCGGCATCAGGGCCGGCATCGAGCGGCTGATCGGCGCCGAGTACGCGGACGAGCTCGTGTGGCGCTACCACGAGATCGAGCCCGAGATCCAGGCCGCGCGCCCCGGTGCGTCGTACCGCGAGGTCCTGACGCTCGCGCTCGAGCGCCTGGCGGAGGAGGCGGGGCTGACGCTCCCGGAGGGGGAAGGGAGCGCGCTCGCCCGCTCGCTGCCCGGCTGGCCCGTCTTCGACGACGTGCGTCCCGCTCTCACGGAGGCCCGCGCGCGGGGCTGGCGGCTCGCAGTCCTCTCGAACACCGACCGCGATCTCATCGACGCGTCGCTGGAGGCGATCGGAGTGCCGTTCGACCTCGCCGTCGTCGCCGGCGAGATCGGCTCGTACAAGCCGGCGCACCGGCACTGGGAGGTGTTCCGGGAGCTCTCCGGGACCGACCCCGAAGGCCACGTCCACGTCGCGCAGAGCCTCTTCCACGACGTCGCGCCGGCCACGGAGCTCGGCATCCCGACGGTGTGGGTCAACCGCCTCGGCGAGCCCGACGACCCGCGTCCGTCTCGCACGCTCAGCTCTCTGGAGGGCCTCGCCGACGCGCTCGACTCGCTCGTGTCTCCGCCGTGAGCGCGCTCCGCGCCCGCTGCCCGGCGTGCCGGACGCACACGGCGGTCGCCGTCGACGACGGGTACGAGTGCCACCGCTGCGGGAGAACGTTCGCGGCGGGGCTCGTGCGGGTGCCTGCGGCGTGGGGCTCCGGCGGGGAGGCCATGGCCGAAGGGGCCCTCGTGCCGCTGCCGTACCCGGAGGTCGCCGTGGTCGAGCGCGACTCTCTGGACGCGCAGAACGACGGGATCGCGGCGGCGCTCCCGGCACGGTCGATCGTCGTCGGCGGCTGCTGCTGCGCGCACGTGGGGGCGGCGAGGGGCGTCGCTCGCCGCATCGGCCGTCTCGCGCTCGTCTGGATCGACGCGCACGGCGACCTCAACACGCCGGAGACCTCGCCCTCCGGGAACCTGTGGGGGATGCCGTTCCGGATGCTTCTCGACGGGGGCGTGGTCTCTCCGGCCGATGCGGCGCTCGTCGGCGCGCGCAGCCTCGATCCTCCCGAGGTCGCCTTCCTGGAGGAGGCGGGCCTGGACGACTCGGTGGAGCGCGCGCTCGACGGCACCGACGCCGCCTACGTCGCCCTCGACCTCGACGTGCTCGAGCCCGGCGAGGTGGACGTCCTCATCCCCGAGCCGGGCGGCCTCGCGGCCGCCGAGCTCGAGGCCCTCCTGTCCGACCTCGCGGGTAGGACGACGGTCGCTGGGATGGGGGTCACGGGGTTCCTGCGGACGGAGCGCAACGCCGCCCTCGCCGCGAGGATGCTCGCCGCGGCAGGCTTCTGAGGAGCGCCCGACTACGAGCCCTGGCAGCGGGCCGGGCGGCGCCCCGCGGCCTTGGTGGGCCCGACCCCTAAGATCCACGCCATGTCGTCGGGGCAGGGTCGAGTCGACGTGGAGGTCGAGAGCAAGCGTCCGGAGGAGCCCTCCGCGAAGACGCACCCGAACACCTGCCCCGGGTGTGGCTCCCACTACCGCGACGACGAGCTCGAGAAGACGCTGCGCGTGTGCCCCCAGTGCGGTCACCACTTCGCCGTCCTCGCGCGTGCCCGGATCGAGCAGCTCGCGGACGAGGGCTCGTTCTCCGAGGAGGACGCCGACCTCCGCTCGGCCGACCCGCTCACGTTCTTCGACCTCCGCCCGTACGCCGAGCGGCTCGCCGAGGCGGAGATGAGCACCGGCCTCGGCGACGCGATCGTCTGCGGCACGGCCTCCGTCGAGGGCGAGGAGTGCCGGCTCGCGGTCATGGACTTCTCGTTCATGGGGGGGTCGATGGGCAGCGTCGTCGGCGAGAAGCTCGTGCGCGCCTGCGAGCGGTCCGCGGCCTCCGGCATGTCGCTCGTCTCCGTCTCCGCCTCCGGCGGTGCGCGCATGCAGGAGGGGATCCTCGCGCTGATGCAGCTCCCGAAGACCGTGTGCGCGATCGACGAGCTCCACGAGAGCGGCGGAGCCTTCGTCTCCGTCCTCGCGCACCCGACCACCGGCGGCGTGCTCGCCAGCTTCGCGAGCCTCGGCGACGTCGTCATCGCCGAGCCGGGCGCGCTCATGTCCTTCGCCGGCCCCCGGGTGGTCGCCCAGACGACGCGCGAGAAGCTTCCCGAGGACTTCGGGCGCGCGGAGTCCAACTACCGCTTCGGCCATCTCGACGCCATCGTTCCCCGTGCGGAGCTGCGCCCGACGATCGCGCGTCTCCTCCGTCTCTTCGGGAAGGCGTAGGTGCCCTCGGAAGCGGAGATGCGCCTGCGGGAGCGGCTCAGTAAGCTCGGCTCCATGAAGCTCCTGCGCGGGACGAAGCTCACCGGTGAGCTCGCGAGGCTGCAGGAGCAGCTCGAGCAGCTCCGCGAGGAACCGAGCGCCGAGGAGATCTGGCGCTCGGTCGAGCTCGCGCGCCACCAGGATCGGCCGTACACGCTCGACTACGTCGAGCGGATCTTCGACGACTTCTTCGAGCTGCACGGCGACCGCGCGCGTGCCGACGATCAGGCCATCGTCGCGGGTCTCGGGAAGCTCGAAGGTCGCACGGTCGTGCTCGTCGGCCACCAGAAGGGCCGCGACTTGAAGGAGCGGACGAGGCGGAACTTCGGGATGGCCTACCCCGAGGGGTACCGGAAGGCAATGCGCGCGATGGCGCTCGCCGATCGCCACGGGTTCCCGCTCGTGACGATGATCGACACCCCGGGCGCGTACCCGGGGGTCGCCGCCGAGCAGCACGGCCAGGGAGGCGCGATCGCGCGGTCGCAGGCAGTCATGGTGCGGCTCGGCGTCCCCACCGTCGCCTGCGTCATCGGCGAGGGCGGCTCAGGGGGCGCGGTGGCGATCGCCGTCGCCGACCGCGTGCTCATGCAGGAGAACGCGATCTACTCCGTCATCTCTCCCGAGGGCTGCGCGGCCATCCTCTGGCGCGACGCGGGGGAGGCACGGAAGGCCGCGGCGGCGTTCAAGCCGGACGCCGCGCACTGCCTCGAGCTGGGGGTGGTCGACGCCGTCGTCGCCGAGCCGGAGGGCGGCGCCCAGAACGACCCGGACGCCGCGGCCGCCCTGCTCGAGCTCGGCATCCTCGCCGCGCTCGAGGACGTCGAGGGCCTGGATCCCGACGAGCGCCGCCGCCAGCGGCGGGCGAAGTACCGGGCGATGGGCATCCTCGCGTCGGTGTAGAGGCGGCTCGCCGGGCCCGCAGCCGGGACGCATCTGCGTTTTCAACAGATTCCACAGGCTTATCCCCTGCCCGAAAACGTGAACTGAGCAGGGAAAAAGCCCGAGTTGCAGCCGGTTGGTGAAGAGAGTGTTGCGGCTCGGGCGACAATCCACAGGTGCCTCTCGACGAGTACCGGCGCCGGAGACGGCGCGGCGCGACTCCCGAGCCCTTCGGCGACGGCGGCGAGCACGGCGAGCGACCGCGGTTCGTCGTGCAGCGCCACGCTGCCCGGCGCCTCCACTACGACCTTCGCCTCGAGCGCGACGGCGTGCTCGCGAGCTGGGCGGTGCCGAAGGGCGTCCCACTGCGCCGGGGCGAGCGCCACCTCGCCGTCCACGTCGAGGACCATCCGCTCGAGTACGCCGACTTCGAGGGGGTCATCCCCGCCGGCGAGTACGGCGCCGGGACGGTCGAGATCTGGGACCGGGGAACGTACGAGCTCCTCGAGGAGAAGCGCGACGGCGGGCTGACCGTGCGGCTGCACGGCGAGCGCCTCGACGGGATCTGGGCGCTCGTCCCGGCCGCGCTCGACGGCGATCCGAGGAACTGGCTCCTGCTGCGCAAGGACGAGAGTGGCCGAGGCGTCCGGTACGCGCCGATGCTGGCGGTGCCCGCCGACCGCCTGCCGGGCGGGGACGGCTGGGTGTACGAGCCGAAGTGGGACGGCTTCCGAACGATCGTGACCGTGTCGGGCGGCGAGGCCACCCTGACGAGCCGCAACGGGAAGGACCTGACCCCGCGTTTCCCGGATGTCGCTCGCGCGGTCCCGCTCGCCGTGCGGACGCCGAGCGCGGTTCTCGACGGCGAGGTCTGCGCCCTCGACGAGCGGGGCAGGTCGCGGTTCTCGCTCCTCCAGGAGGGCGCCGGGACGACCGTGCTCGTCCTCTTCGACCTCCTCGAGATCGACGGGCAGAGCCTCGTCGAGGCGGAGCTCGCCGAGCGGCGACGCCGGCTCGTGGAGCTCGTCCGCCCGAGCGCCCGGGTGCAGGTCTCGCCACAGTTCGACGACGGCGACGCACTGCTGGCTGCCGCGCGCGAGCAGGAGCTCGAGGGCGTCGTGGCCAAGCGCGTCGCCTCCCGCTACCGCCCCGGCAGGCGGAGCCCCGAGTGGCGGAAGGTGAAGCTCCGAAAGACGCAGGAGGTGGTCGTCGTCGGGTACACGCGCGGGCAGGGCCGCCGCGCGGGCGGCTTCGGCGCGCTCGTCGCCGCCGTCCCCGACGCCGGCGGCCTGCGTTGGGCGGGGAACGTCGGCACCGGGCTCTCGGACACGGCGATCGAGGAGCTCCTCCGCCTCCTCCGGCCCCTCGAGCGCGAAGGCTGCCCGCTCGCCGAGGAGCCGAGAATGCCGCGGGCCCGGGCGGGGGGCGTCACGTGGGTGGAGCCGCAGCTGGTCGCCGAGGTCGAGTTCGCCGAGTGGACGAGGGAGGGCCGGCTGCGAGCGCCCGTGTTCCTCGGGCTTCGCGAGGACAAGGCGCCCGCCGAGGTGCGTCGCGAGAAGGAGCCCCTCCCCCCGGTGCTCACCCGGCGCGGGCGCACGCTCCGGCTGTCGAACCTCGACAAGCCCTTCTGGCCGGAGGAGGGGATCACGAAGGGCGACCTCGTCGCCTACTACCGCGACGTCGCCGCCGTGCTCGTCCCGCACCTCCGCGGGCGGCCGTTCACCATGAAGCGCTACCCCGACGGGTGGCAGGGCAAGCACTTCTTCCAGAAGCACGCGCCCTCCCACATGCCGGACTGGATCCCCCGGGCGCCGTTCCCGGCCTCCACGCGCGAGGGGGAGCAGCGGATCGTCGAGTACGCGCTCGTGAACGACGAGCTCGCGCTCCTCTGGATGGCGAACATGGGCTGCATCGACCTGCACACCTGGGCCTCCCGCATCGACCGCCCCGACCGCCCCGACTGGGTCGTGTTCGACCTCGACCCTTCGGAGGGCGCGGGCTTCGCCGACGTCGTGGAGGTCGCGCTCCTCGTCCGGCAGGCGCTGGAGCTCCTCGAGCTCGAGAGCTTCCCCAAGACGTCGGGGTCGCGCGGCATCCACGTCCTCGTGCCGATCACGAGGCGCCACTCGTACGCGGAGGCGCGCGAGCTCGCGGACATCGTCGCCGGCGCCCTCGCGCGCGCGCACCCGGGGCTCGTCACGACCGAGTGGGCGAAGGAGAAGCGCCGTGGCGTGCTCGTGGACGCGAACCAGAACGGGCCCGGAAAGACGAACGCGTCCGTCTACTCCGTCCGCCCGCGCGCGGGCGCGCCGGTCTCGACGCCGCTCCGCTGGGACGAGGTGACGTCCGGGCTCGACCCCGCGTCGTTCACGATGGACGTGGTGCTCGACCGCGTGGCCCGGCACGGCGACCTCTTCGCGGGAGTGCTGCGCGGCGGGCCGTCGCTGACGAAGACGCTCCGCTCGCTCCGGTGAGACCTCTCCTGGGCCGCATCGCGGCCCAGGCGGGGCGGATGGCTCGGGACGCCTCGTCGCTCGTCGCCGGGCTTCAGTCCCGATCCCCGTCCAGCTTCCGCGGATGGCCGAGCATCGAGAGGGCGCCCGTGTCGCGGGGGAACGCGAGCGCGATCGTCCAGTCGAAGACGACGCGGAGCTTCCGGGAGAGGAGCGGGAGCTGGTACAGGTGGTACGTCCGCGCGACCCACCAGCCGAGGAAGCCGCGGAGATGGAGCCCGGGGATCTCGGCGATGCCTTTGTGGTA
>CAZODN010000052.1:0-17544 GCA_964578545.1 uncultured Gaiellales bacterium | reverse complement strand
CCGGCGTGTCCTCCGGGCTACTCGACCTCGACGTGGATGCGCTGCTTCGCGAGCTTCAGGAACCCGCCTTCGCGCTGCGCGCGCACGGCGAGCGCCTCGGCCAGGATCGCCAGCGCGGTCTCCTCCTGGGTGTCGGCCCCGATGTCGAGCCCACACGGGCCCATGATCCGGTCGAGCGCGTCCTCGGGAACACCCGCCTCGAGCAACCGCTCTCGGCGGCGTTCCTGATTCCGGCGCGAGCCGAGCGCACCGACGTAGAACGCCTCGGTCTCGAGAGCTCCGATCAGCGCGGGCTCGTCGAACTTGTCGTCGTGCGTGAGGACGACGATCGCGGTCTGGTGGTCCGGCTCGACCTGCGCGTAGGCCTCGTCGGGCCAGGCGACGATGAGCTCGTCCGCCGAGGGGATGCGCTCGCGGGTCGCGAACTTCGCGCGCGCGTCCGCGACGATCGAGTGCCAGCCGAGGAGCTTCGCACCGCGGCACAGCGCCTCGGCGGTATCGACGGCCCCGTACACGAACAGGCGAGGCGGCGGGCCGTACCACTCGGCGAACACCTTCGAGCCGTCCTCCATGGTCAGCAGCCGGTTGCGGCCGCGCCGGAGGAGCTCGTCGAACTCCGCGACCGCCTCCTCGAGACCCTCGCCGACGCGCTCGCCGGACTCGAGCACGAGCACCTTCGTGCCGACTGCGGCTCCCGTTACGGCCGTGAAGAGGATCCCGCGCTCGCCGGAGGCGTGGATCTCGGCGAGGCGGTGGACGAGACCCGTCACTCGACTCGCTCGAGGAAGACGTCGATCTCTCCGCCGCACGGCAGCCCGACGCTCCACGCCTCGTCGTCGGAGATGCCGTAGGTGAGGACCTTCGGCCTGCCCGTCTCGAGAACCTCCTGCGCGTTCTCGAAGACGTCGCTCTCGACGCAGCCACCCGACACGGAGCCGCACATCTTCCCCGACTCGGAGATCGCGAGGCTCGCGCCGATCGGGCGGGGAGCAGACCGCCGAGTCGCGACGACGGTGGCGACGACGACCTTCTCTCCCTCTTCCTTCCAACGCTCGATCTCGGGCAAGATCTCTTTCACGCTGCGTGCCTCCTTTCGATACCGGCCAGGACTGCGCCGAGCTCTTCGAGACTCCGGAGATTATGGCCGGGGAGGAACCGGTCGACGAACGGCAAGGCGGCGCGCATGCCGCCGGCGAGCGGCTGGTACTCGGGGTTCCCCTTCAGCGGATTGACCCAGACGACTGCGTACGCCGCCCGCGCGAGCTTCGCCATCTCGCGTCCGACGAGATCGGGCTCGTCGCGCTCCCAGCCGTCCGAGACGATGACGACGACGGCGCCGCGCGAGAGGGCGCGCCGGCCGTAGATCGCGTTGAACTCGCCGAGCGAGCCTCCGATGCGCGTACCGCTCCCCCAGTCCACGGCCGCGACGGTCGCGCGTGCGAGAGCAGCTTCGGGGTCGCGCGTCGCCAGATCGGGAGTGAGCCGCGTGAGCCTCGTGCCGAACGCGAATGCCTCGACGCCGCTCCCCGTGCCGACGATCGCGTGCAGATAGAAGAGCAGCGCCCGCGCGTACGCGTCCATCGAGCCCGACACGTCACAGAGGACGACGAGCTTGCGGTGCACCGTCTTCCGCGCTTTCCACGTCTGCTCGATCGGGTCGCCGCCGGTGCGGAGAGAGCTCCGACAGAGCCGCCGCAGATCGAGGCGGTCGCCGCGCGGGTCGGGAGCCCGGCGACGTGACGTGCGACGAGGCCGCGTCCGTGCGATCGCGGCCATGAGGCGACGCACGCGCTCGAACTCCTCGGGCGTCATCTCCGCGAAGTCCTTCTCACGCAGGAGCTCGTGCGCCGACGCGCCGCGCTCGAGCGGCCTGCCGGCTTCCACGACCTCCTCGTCCTCGTCCCGGTCGGACTGGAGCGTGTCCCCCACGGTGCGGTCGGCGAAGCGCCGTCGGTCGCGCTGGCGCACGAGGGATGCGACGGGGCCGCGCAGGAACCAGGCGGCGAACGCACGATCGAAGAGCTCGAGGTCGTCGTGACGGGAGACGAGCGTCTGACGCAGCGTGAAGAACACGTCCTCCTGGCGTGTGAGGTCGACGATGCCGAGCGCGCGCACGGCGTCCGCGGTCCGTCCCGGCCCGACCTCGATCCCCACCTCGCGCAGCACGCGGCCGAACGTCACGACGTGCCGAACGATCGCTGTCCCTTGCATGCGGTCTACCCTCGGTGTCTGACACCGACGGGGCCCAAACCCGCATGGTTGCGAGGCGTGGTGTCAGACACCGGTCTTTCCAGCACCAGCGCGCGCAGCTTCCACGAGGCCGGCGAGGGTCTGATCACGCACCGCCTCGATGTCCTCGCGGTACTTGAGCACCGAGCCGAGCGTCTGCTCGACGACCTCGGCGTCTATCTCCTCTCGCCCGAGAGCCGCGAGCGCGTGCGCCCAGTCGATCGTCTCGGCCACGCCGGGCGGCTTCGCGAGCTCGAGCTGGCGAAGCCCGCGCACGAAGGAGGCTGCCTCCCGCGCGAGCCGCTCGGGGACGCCTGGCACGCGCAGCATCACGATCTCGACCTCGCGCTCGATCGACGGGTGCCCGATCCAGTGGAAGAGCGCGCGGCGCTTGAGCGCGTCGTGCAGCTCGCGAGTTCGGTTCGACGTGAGCACGACGGCGGGGCGACGCCGCGCCCGAATCGTCCCCAGCTCCGGGATCGTGATCTGGAAGTCCGAGAGCACCTCGAGCAGGAACGCCTCGAACTCCTCGTCCGCGCGGTCGATCTCGTCGATCAGGAGCACCACGGGCTCGTCGGAGTCGATGGCCTCGAGCAGCGGCCGGCGGATGAGGAACTCGGGACCGAAGAGCTCCGCCTCCGACACCGTCCCCTCCTGCGCCGCCCGGATGTGGAGGAGCTGGCGCGGGTAGTTCCACTCGTAGACGGCGTGTGACACGTCGAGCCCCTCGTAGCACTGCAGCCGAATGAGCCGTGCGTCGAGTGCCGCCGCGAGCGCCTTCGCAGCCTCGGTCTTCCCGACCCCCGCCTCGCCCTCGAGCAGCACCGGCTTCTCCAGCGCGAGCGAGAGGAAGAGAGCGGTCGCGAGCCCGCGATCGGGGAGGTAGTCCGCCGCGCGCAGGGCCGACTCGAGCTCGTCGATCGTCCGGAACGCCACAGCGGGAGCGTACACCGGGTGCCCTGCACGACCGTTCGACGAGGCAGGCGAAACGGGATTAGACTCGACCGACACCCCCACGAACCGGGGGCGCTGAGTATCGGTCGACCGAGAAGGGTGGGAGATGGCAGCAGCAGGTGTGGCTCTGAGCGCCGCAACGGAGACCCTCATCCCCGGATCCGAGGACGAGGCGATTGCGGCTTTCGGCGACGGCGCAGACGTCGTCGTCGTGGGTGGGGGGACGATCGTCGTCCCCGAGATGACGTACGGCCGTTTGCGCCCCAAGCGAGCGCTGCTGCTAGGGCGCGCCGGCCTTGCAGGCGTCTCGCACGACGGCTCGCGCGTCACGATCGGCGCGGCAACCCCGATCGGGGACCTGACCGCCTTGCCGGCGCCGATCGGCCCGTGTGCCGCCAACATCGCCGACGTCGAGGTCCGATCGCAGGCGACGATCGGTGGGAACCTCTGCGCGGGGGAAGGCTACGAAGCACCACGCGGCGACCTCCAGGGAGCGCTCCTGGCGCTCGGCGCCACGGCGCGGTCGGCAGGCGAGGGCGGCGTCACCGACGTGCCTCTCGAGGACTTCCTCCCGCATCGCAGGCACCGCCTCCTGCTGTCGGTCTCGTACGACCAGCCCGCAGCGGGTGCGTTCGCCGGCCTCGACCGCCCGCACACGCATGACTACACGGCGCTCGCCGTGTCGGGCGCTCGAGCCGTGGACGGCTCGATCCGGCTCGCAGCCACCGGCGCGGGCTGGTGGGGCGTGCGCCTTCCGTCGGCCGAGGCTGCGGCCTCCGACCCGGACGCCGCGGGACAGGCGGCGCTCCAGGACGTCGATCCGCAGGACGATGCGCTCGCGTCGGCCTGGTATCGCAAGAACGTGCTTCCGGTCCTCGTCCGTCGCGTCCTCACCGAGCTCAAGGAGCCCTCATGAACGTCACGGTCAACGGCGTCAGTCACGAGATCACGAGCGGGGGCATGACGCCGCTCCTCGACGTCCTGCGCGAGGAGCTCGGCATCACGGGACCCAAGGCCGGCTGCCACCAGGGCGGCTGCGGCGCGTGCACCGTGCTCGTCGACGGCGAGGCGCGGCGCTCGTGCCTGTTGCCGGCCGCATACGCGGACGGCAAGGAGATCACCACCGTCGAGGGGCTCGGCGCGCCCGACAACCTCTCGACCGTGCAGCAGGCGTTCATCCACCACTACGCCGCACAGTGCGGCTTCTGTACGTCCGGGATGATCCTTGCCGCGCAGGCCTACATCGACCGGGGCGGAACCGACGACGTCGAGGCGATCCAGGAGGCGCTCGGCGGCCACGTGTGCCGGTGCACGGGCTACTCGAAGATCGTGCAAGCGGTCGCCGCAGCCGCACGCGGCGAGGCGTTCGACCTGACGACCACCGCCGTCGGCAGGTACACGACCATGACGACAGGAGGTGCGGAATGAAGGTCGTCGGAGCACGCATCCCGCGGTACGACGGGGTCGCCCACGTCACGGGCCGCACGACCTACGTCGACGACGTCCGTATCCCGGGCACGCTGTGGGCGAAAGCGCTCCGCTCCCCGCACCACCACGCCGGGATCACGAAGCTCGACACCGCACCCGCCGAGGCGATGCGCGGCGTGCATGCGGTGATCACGTGGAAGGACGTCCCGCTGCTGGAGTACGGGCACCTCGAGGCGCTCGGCATCCCCGCCGACGAGCCACTGCTCGCGAAGGACGAGGTGCGGTACAAGGGACAGCCGATCGCGCTCGTGGCCGCGGACAGCGAGGAGCTCGCCGCAGAGGCGGTCGAACGGATCGACATCGGCTACGACGAGCGCCCCGCACTGTTCGACGTGCGCCAGGCGTTCGACGCGGAGGCTCCGAAGATCCACCAGTGGGGCAACTGGTACCCGCACTTCGAGGACGAGATGGACCGCCGCCAGATCCGCAAGGGCGACATCGCCGCGGCGTTCGAGCGGGCCGATGTGATCGTCCAGGGCGTCTACCGCCCGGCGGCGATCGAGCACGCCCCGATCGAGACGCAGGTCTGCCAGGTCGTCCCGGAGCCCGACGGCCGGCTGACCATCTACTCGTGCACCCAGGCGCTGTACTTCTCGCTCGGCGTCGTGGCCGCGCACCTGCAGGTGCCGCTCAACAAGCTGAAGATCGTCGGTGGCACGACGGGGGGCGGCTTCGGTGGGAAGGTGGACACGGCAACCGAGACCATGACCTCCCTCCTCGCACTCAAGTCGGGCCTCCCGGTGAAGTGGCGCTGGACGCGGGAGGAGGAGTTCCTCTGCTCGTCCACCCGCGCCCCCTGGCACATGGAGATCGCCGACGCGGTGACGAAGGACGGGTGGATCCTGGGCCGCAAGATGCTCACACTGCACGACGCCGGGGCCTACGCCCGCTTCTCGCCGTACGGCCTGACGAAGCACAGCTTCCACCACACGGGCGCGTACACGATCCCGAACCTCGAGTTCGACGGTTACGTCGTGTTCACGAACCGGGTGCCGACGACGGCGATGCGCGGGTTCGGGGTGACGTCGATCTCGTTCGCGGTGGAGACGCACATGAGCCGCGTCGCCGACGTGCTCGGGCTCGACCCGTTCGAGATCCGGCTCAAGAACGCGAACCGGATCGGCGACACCTCGCCGAACGGGATCGTCTACACCGATCCCTCGACCGTGCCCACGATCCAGGCGATCGCAGAGGCGACGGGGCACGAGCTCCCCGCCGCCTACCGGACGACGACGAGCGAGCGGCGCTCGGGCGAGTGGCTTCCGGAGCACCTCGTCGCGCAGCTCGGGAACCCGGAGGAGCACTAGCCATGGCAAAGCACATCGGCCGCGGGATTGCGGCGATCGAGTACCCGACGGGGATGAACCAGAACGGCGACCCGTCGCAGTGCTGGATCAAGGTGAAGCCCGACGGCAGGATCGACGTCTTCGCCGGGACTGCCGACATCGGGAACGGGTCGAAGACGATCCAGTCCCAGATCGTCGCCGAGACGATCGGCGTCCCTTACGACTGGATCACCTACGACAACTCCAACACCGACTCGTCGCCGGTCTGCACCGGGACCTTCGCCTCCCGAGCGACGTTCGTCGCGGGGAACGCGGCGCTGAAGGCGGCGCAGCAGGTCAAGCAGAAGCTGCTCGAGATCGCAGGCAAGGAGCTCGAGATCGATCCCGCCGACCTCGAGATCGTGGACGGGGAGGTGATCGCAAAGGGCGCTCCACAGAAGAAGATGCCGGTCGGGGACGTCGCGGCGGCCGCGACGTGGGGCCACGGCGAGCTCATCACCGGAACGGGCGCCCAGCTGAAGCCGTACGCGGCGATCATCGACCCGGAGACGGGCAGAGTGGACTCGCCGCCGCACTCTGCGATCTCGTACGCGGCCTGCGCGGCCGAGGTCGAGGTCGACGACGAGACCGGCGAGGTTCGCGTGCTGCGCCTCCAGCAGTGCTACGACGTGGGGCGCGCGATCAACCCGACGCAGGTCGAAGGCCAGATCGAGGGTGGGGCGATGATGGGCCTCGGGCTCGGCGTGCTCGAGACCTGCTACCCGTACTACCCGGACGTCGAGCACCGCGGTGGCGCGTTCGGCTCGTACCTCGCGCCGGGCATGGAGGAGATGCCGCAGATCGACACCATCCTCATCGAGAACCCGTCGACCGACGGCCCATACGGTGCGAAGGGGATCGGGGAGATGGCGAACAACCCGCAGCCGCCCGCGATCGCGGCGGCGGTGCACGACGCGATCGGCGTCTGGATCACGGAGCTGCCGATCACGCCCGAGCGCGTGCTGCGTGCGCTCGAGACGAAGGCCGAGCCTCGCCACGAGGGCAAGAAGGTCGTGTTCGACGAGGAGCGCTCCGTCAACACGGTCTCGAGCGGCGGCATGCGCTTCGAGGTGCCTGCCTAGAACGGAGGCGGGGTGGGGCGTCTGCCCCGCCCCGCCACCCACCTCGCATGAGCGCATTCCGCACCTGGAACGGGGTCGAGCGTTGGGAGATCTTCCCCGGCGTCACCCTGCACGCCGTCGGCGGCGAGCAGGTGCTGCTCTGCCATGTCACCTACGCGCCCGGGACGGCGGTCGGCCGCCATTCCCATCCGACGGCCGAGCAGGTCATGTGGATCGTCGAGGGCGACGTGACGATGACGGTGGGCGACGAGACGAAGACGTTGGGCGCAGGCGACGTCGTCGTCGTCAACCGCGGCGTCGAGCACGCTCTCCGCTCGGAGGGCGGGACCACGTTCATCGAGGCGCTCTCACCGGTGCTGCGCGACCACGTCCCGAGCGCCGAGCGTGACCTCGTGCTGGGCGACCAAGGCGACTCGCTCCACGTCGACCGGTAGAGCGATCACCGGGCTCGCGGGGTGCTCGCGTACGCGGGCTAGTCGCGGATCGGCGCCCGGAGCGGCGCGTCGCTCTGATCCTCACCCGTGTACTCGAACAGCTCGACGACGTAGCCGTCGGGGTCCCGCATGAAGACCTGGACGTAGCCGTCACCCCGGGGCATCGGCCCGCCGATCAACGGCACGCCGTGCTCGTCCAGGCGAGCGAGAGCGGCGTCGAGGTCGTCCACCTCGAGCGCGATGTGCGTCGCGAGACCCACGGATGCGCTGCGACCGGGATCGGGACCGCCCGCCCGGCCCGTCGTCTCCGCCTCGACGAGGAGATGGAGTTGGTCGTCGCCCACCTGGAACCAGGCACCCTCGAAGGTGAAGTTGTGCGGCCGGGAGACCTCTGCCAGCCCCAGCGCACCGCCGTAGAACGTGCGCGACCGATCGAGATCGGCGACGATCAGGCCGCAGTGCTGAAGGCGTCGAGGCACTGCCGCGTAGCGTAGACGCCCTGCGATCGAAGGAGGCGCCATGCCGCTGATAAGGGTCGAGCTCTTCGACTACCGCATGAACGACGAGACGAGTGCGGCGCTCATCGAGAAGCTCACGGACGCGCTGTGCGAGGCGACACACCCGGGGCTCAAGGATCACACCTGGGTCATCGTGGAGGGTCACAACCCCAAGAACTGGGGAGTCGGCGGAAGGCCGTGGCCCGTCGATCAGATGCCCCCAGGCCCGACCTCGTAGGATCGCGTCGTCCATCCAAAGGAGAGACGCGATGCCCCTCATCGAAGTGAAGCTGTACGACCGGCGCGTGACCGAGGAGTCGGTGCCGAAGATCATCGAGGCGCTCACGAACGCGCTGCACGAGTCGAGCGGAGCGGCGATCGAGCACATCCAGGTGATCGTCCACGGCATCGAGCCGAGCCATTGGGGCAAGGCCGGGAAGCCGAGCACGTAACACACGAAGCCCGCCCTAGGGCGGGCTTCGTCGGCGAAGCGGTGAAGCCCCGCACGAGCGCCGGAGCGAGGGAGCCGTCGCCTCCGCGTCACCGGGGCTGCCCGGGTGGGGATACACGTGTCGCGCCTACGAGCTCGACGCGCCGAGGAGCGCGAGCTCGACGGGCTCGGCGCCCGGGACGATCGCCTGCGTCTCGCGAGCGTGCAGGAGCGTCGTGCGGACGATGAGCTTCGCGCGGGCGAAGTTGTCGAGCTCCGTGGGCACCGGGCCGACACGCTTCCCGAGGGCGTAGCCGGCAGCGTTGCGACCCATCGCCCGGTAGGACTCGAGCGTGTAGAGCGGCGACATTCCGAAGAGCTCGAGGTTGTCGAGGGGCTCGAGATCGGCGCGGTGTATCACGGCCGTCCCCTTCGACTGGACTCCGAGCGCGACCCCCGAGCCCGAGAGCTTGGCGCCGTCGTGAGCGATGAAGGCGACGTCGGCCACGCGCCGCACGCGGACGAGGCGCGGCGCGCCGCCCGCTTCTCTGATCCCCTCACAGACCGCCTCGAGGACGTCGCGGTGATCGAGGTCGGCGATCGTCCGGCGGATGCCGTCCGCGAACGCCGGACCGAGCGCGACGACGACCTCGGCGGGGTTCTTCCCCACTGCGGCACGGCCGAGCTCTTCCACAACCGGCTGGCCTTCGAGCGTCTCGCCCACGAGGTCGGCGGGAGCGACGACGTGCGGGAGCGACTGCAGAAGCTCCCAGCGCTCGCCTTCGAGGCGATACCCCGTCCCGGGCCCTTCGTAGGCGTTGGGGTCGTTGACCGCGGAGTGAACGACGCCGTCGCGGTCGATAACGGCGGACGTCTGCAGGTAGTCGGCGGCGACGCGCTGACGCTGCATGCCGAGCACGGCCTCGGCGACGTCGGCGAAGCCGCTCCGATCGAGAGCGAGCGCGATGTCGAGACCAGAGACTCCGCGCGCGAGAAGCTCGTCGGCCGCGCCGACGTCGGCCGCCCGGTCGCGGTCCGGCATGCCGCGCGAGTCGTAGCCCGTCGTCGCAGCGGCAACCTCCTCGTCGCTGACGGCCGGAAGCCCCAGATCCGCGAAGACCGCCTGCACGGCACGCGCGGCCCGCTCCCGGACCCGCAGCAGCTCGTCGTCGGCTACCGGCTCGATGCCGGCGTCGACCTGCCAGTCACGCTGGATCGTGAGCCACTCGTCGAGATCGTCAGCGTCGAAGTTGCCGCCGCCGAACGTGTTGTCGTGCCGTGGCATGACCGAGTAGCCGGAGGTCACGAAGTCCGTGCCCGGCAGGAACTGCCCCATGAGCTTCGCCGTCTTGCGGATCTCGGAGTGCGACGCGATCGCGTCGTTCCCCGAGGCGACCTCGAGATCGAGCCACGCGGCGAGCACGTTCTCGCCGAGGATCGCACGCGTCCCGCCGGGCACCGCGAGCACGAGCGCGACGCAGGAGATCGAGCCGTTCTGGACGCCCTGCGAGCCGGCCGCGCGCACGACTGCGAGGCAGCGCGACTCGAGGTAGAGCATGGACAGGCCCTGCGCGTGGCCCATGAGCGCCTCCGAGCCCGTGCCGGAGGTGAACCGGACCTTGACTCCGCGCGACGCGTAGGCGGCCCCGAGGAACGACTTCGACCAGGGCGTGTCGTCGCCGTCCACGAAGACCGGCTCGGTCCCGTACACCGACAGCGTCTCCGCGTAGGTCACGAGCCCGCGGATCGCCAGCTCCAGGTTTCGGCGCTCCTCGACGGCGCACTGCGTCATGACGCCCGGCCGCCCCGTCTGGGACCCGACGAGAAGGGCGAGCGCATTCAGCGGCGCGTAGCGGGCGACGCCGACGGTCGTCTCGATCTCCGCGAACCCGCGCCGCGCGGCCTCTGCCGCGTCGGCGGCGAGGAGCGCGGGGCTCTCCTTGAGGTTCGTGACGTGAGCCTGATTGCCCGGTGAGCAGCGAGCGCGAAGCTTCTTGAGCGCGAGCATGAGCTCGACCGGGTCGAGCAGGCCGATCACGCGCGCGAGCTTCGCCGGCGTCAGGCCGCGTGAGAGCCTGACGAGCTCAGCCCGTGGCACATGGATGTCGACGAGCCTCCGCGCGAGCTCGAGATCGTCGAGCGCCATCGCCTCGGCCGCGACCTCGAGATCGAGCCCGTGCGCGACGATGAAGCGGTCGATGACGTCGAAGTCGGCCGCGTCGCGGCCGTCCATGCGCGTGACAGTGCCGTCCTCGACGACGAGCTCGGGATCGGGATCGTTCGGACCGTTCGTGGCCACGAGACCGAGCTCGGCGTGCGGGGACACGAGCTGCTCGCGCGCGAGCTCGCGCCGTGCCCGGCTCACGGAGCGCTCGCTAGCCATCGGCGAGCAGCCTTCGGTCGCCGTACACGGCGGCAGCCTCCCGCACGAATGCCGCAGTCGCCGAGGCGCCGTACTCCTCGAGCCGCGCCGCCCAGGCTTCGAGCTCGGCCCCCGTCGCCCGCCCCGGCCGCAGGGCCGTGTACACGTCGAGGAGAAGCTCGTCGGGCACGGCTGCCAGCTCGGCCGCGCGCTCCAGGTTCTCCGCGAGCTGCGTGCGGCCCGCCGAGCGGGCGACGTCGGCCTGCAGCCGTAGCGTCGCCGGCGTCGCGCGAATCTCCCCCGCATCCAGCTCACCGGCGCGGAGCGCGCCGAGCGTGATGTCGGCGAGCGCTCGGCCGCCGGGGGTCGAGACGAGCTCCGGGCGACGCGTGCCGAGCGGGTAGTCACGGTTCGGATCGAATACCACGGTCTCAGAGACTCTAGGCTTCGGCTCGGGTCATGGGAAACGCCAATCGATTCTCGGGACGAGTCGCCCTCGTCACCGGCGGCGCGAGCGGCATCGGCGAGGCCGTCGCGCGCCGACTGCTGGCCGAAGGCGCTGGCGTCGCCTCGCTCGACCTCACGGGCGACGCGCCCGACGGCGTGCTCGCGCTCGCCGGCGACGTGTCCCGCTCCGCCGACGTCGAGGCCGCCGTCACCCGAGCGGAGCATGAGCTCGGCCCGCTCGACGTCCTCGTCTGCTCAGCGGGCGTCCCCGGCGCGTCGCTCCGGACCGTGGAGGTCACCGACGAGGAGTGGCGACGCGTCTTCGCCATCAACGCCGACGGCGTCTTCTTCTGCAATCGCGCGGTGCTCCCGGGCATGATCGAGCGGGGCTACGGACGGATCGTCAACGTCGCGTCGATCGCCGGCAAGGAGGGCAACCCGATGGCGAGCGCCTACTCGGCGTCGAAGGCCGCCGTGATCGCCATGACGAAGGCGATCGGGAAGGACGTCGCTCGGACGGGCGTCCTGGTCAACTGCATCGCTCCGGCGGTCATCGACACGCCGATCCTCGAAGGCATCACGGAGGAGCACATCGGCTACATGGTCGAGCGGATCCCGATGGGCCGGATGGGCGAGCCCGAGGAGGTCGCCGCGCTCGTGTGCTGGCTCGCGAGCGACGAGTGCTCCTTCTCGACGGGCGCGACGTACGACATCTCCGGCGGCCGCGCGGTTTACTAGTGAACTGCTGATGCTGCACGTCCGTGTGCAAGGCCCGCAGGGAGTGGAGAGCGGCGTCATCGAGGGCCGGCGAATCGTCACGGAAGGCGGCTCGAAGATCGAACCGCTCGATCCGGCGACGCTCCAGCTCCCCGAGCCGTACGAGCTCCTCGCGCCGCTCGATGCCCCCGAGATCTGGTGCGCGGGCGTGACCTACGAGCGCTCCCGCGACGCGCGCGTCGAGGAGAGCGCGGCGAAGGACGTGTACACGCTCGTCTACGACGCGCCGCGGCCGGAGCTGTTCCTGAAGGACGCCGGCATGCGGCGCACGGTCGGCCCGGGGAGACCGATCGGGGTCCGCGACGACTCCACCTGGAACGTGCCCGAGCCCGAGATCGGGCTCGTGATCGGAAGGCACGGACGCATCGCGGGCCTCACCATCGGGAACGACGTCTCGTCACGCGATATCGAGGGCGCCAATCCGCTGTATCTGCCGCAAGCGAAGGTCTACGCGGGGGCCTGCGCGATCGGGCCGGCCGTCTACGTTCCCGACGACGGCGAGCGGCCGCTGCGCATCCGGATGCGCGTCACGGACGAATGGGGCACGATCCTGTTCGAGGGCGAGACGAGCACGGCGCGGATGCGCCGCTCGTTCGCCGAGCTCGTGAGCTGGCTGCTCCTCGACAACCCGGTCCCACCGGGCAGCGTCCTCCTCACGGGCACCGGGCTCGTCCCGCCCGACAGCTTCACGCTCGCGCCGGGCCACTTCGTCGAGATCCACGTCCCCGAGATCGGCACGCTCGTGAACCCGGTCGTGCGTGCCTCGGAGCTGATCGAAAGGAGCACGACCCATGACTGAGACGCTCGCGGAAGCACCGGCCCTGAACCTCGTCGGCGGCGAGTGGCGCACGAGCGCCTCCGGCGAGACGTACGAGAAGCACAACCCCTGGCGCCCGTCGCAGGTCACGGGCACGTTCCCGGCCTCGGCCGCAGAGGACGCGCGAGCGGCGATCGAGGCGGCGCGAGAGGCGTTCCCGGCGTGGGCTGCGCTCCCCGCCGCGCAACGCGCCGCGTTCTTCACCAAGGCCGCGGCCGCGATCGAGGCCCGCACGGAGCGGATCGCGCAGGACATGACGGCGGAGATGGGCAAGCCGCTCCGCGAGGCCCGGCTCGAGGCACTGCGCGCCGCGACCATCCTCCGCTTCGCCGCGGGGGAGGCCTGGCGCCCGATCGGCGAGATGTACGAGCCGTCGGTCCCGAACCAGCGCCTCTACACGCTGCGGCGCCCGCTCGGCGTCGTTGGGCTCATCACGCCGTGGAACTTCCCGATCGCGATTCCGGTCTGGAAGCTCGCGCCCGCCCTGATCTACGGGAACACGGTCGTCCTCAAGCTCGGGTACGAGGCGCCGCGCACAGGCCTGCACGTGGCCGAGTGCTTCGCCGAGGCGGGGCTGCCGGCCGGGGTGCTCAACGTGCTGACCGGGTCCGGGTCGACGGCAGGCGCGGAGATCGTCTCGAACGGCGCGGTGCGCGCGATCTCGTTCACGGGCTCGGTGCCCGTGGGCCGCTCGGTACGCGACCAGGCGACCGCACGCGACTGCCCCGTCCAGCTCGAGCTCGGCGGGCACAACCCGCTGCTCGTCACCGCGAACGCGGAGCTCGATCGTGCAGTCGACGGCGCCTTCGCAGGCGCCTTCTGGTCGGCCGGCCAGAAGTGCACGGCAACGAGGCGCATCTTCGTCCACGACGAGGTCTACGACGAGTTCAAGGAGCGTTTCCTCGCGCGGATCGCCGCGGGCAAGGTCGGCGACCCGACCGACCCGGAGACCGAGGTGGGACCCGTCGTGAACGAGGCTGCGCTCGAGGAGATCCTGGCCGCAATCGAGCGGGCCCGGAGCGAGGGCACGCTGCTCGCCGGCGGCGAGCGTGCCGACGACGAGGGCTACCTGATCGCGCCGACGGTGTTCGAGGGGCTCGCCGACGACGCGGAGCTCTCCTGCGAGGAGGTCTTCGGCCCCGTCACGGCCCTCTACCGGTACTCGACCTTCGACGAGGCGATCGAGCGCGCGAACGCCGTCCGCTTCGGCCTCTCGTGCTCGATCTTCACCCGCGACCTGCATGAGGCGCAGCGCTTCACGAGCGAGATCCAGGCGGGGATCATCCACGTGAACTCGCAGACCGCGGGCGCCGACGTGCACGTGCCTTTCGGGGGCGTCAAGGGCTCCGGCTGGGGCCCGCACGAGCAGGGCCGCGCGGCGATCGAGTTCTACACCGAGGTCGTGACCGTCTACCAGGACGCACCGCTTGCCTGACGCCGAGCGCACTCTCGTCACGGGCGCGCTCGGCTGCCTGGGCGCCTGGACGCTGAAGGCTCTCGTCCAGCTCGGAGAGGACCCGGTGGGCTACGACCTCGGCGCGGACGATGCGCGTCTCAGGCTCGTGCTCTCCGACGACGAGCGGGCGCGGGTCACCCTCGTCGAGGGAGACGTCACGGACGTCGGCGCTCTCGGCCGGGCGCTCGACGAGCTCGGGGTCACGAGGGTCGTCCACCTCGCCGCGCTCCAGGTGCCGTTCTGCAAGGCGAGCCCCACGCGGGGAGCGCACGTGAACGTCTACGGCACCGTCGCCGTGCTCGAGGCGGTGAGAGCCCGGCGTGAGCGGATCCCCGGGCTCGCCTACGCGAGCTCGACCGCGGTCTACAGCGCGTCGGACCCCTCCCCCGCTCCCGAGTCCGGCGGCCATGCGCCGGCGACGCTCTACGGTGTGTACAAGCTCGCCAACGAGGGCACCGCATCCGTGTACTGGCAGGACAACGGCGTCGCGTCGATCGGCATTCGCCCGTACGTCGTCTACGGCGTCGGCCGCGACCAGGGGCTGACGTCGGGCCCGTCCCTCGCGATGGCTGCCGCCGCGCGCGGGGAGCCGTACGAGATCGGCTACTCCGGGGTCGTGCAGTACGACTTCGCGGCCGACGTCGGGATGGCCTTCGCGCTGGCAGCGCGAGCGGCGTCCGACGGCGCGCACGTCGCGAACTTCCCCGGCGAGGCGGCAGCCGTGGAGGAGGTCGTCGCGGCGATCGAGGCTGCCGCGCCGGAGGCGAAGGGCACGATCACGTTCACCGAGCAGCGCCTTCCGTTCCCGGAGCGGCTCGAGTCCGTGCTCCTCGAGCGCCTCCTCGGTCCGATTCCGAGAACGCCGCTCGCCGACGGCGTTCGCCGGACCATCGAGCACTTCCGAGCAGCCGAGGCCAGGTGACGCGCGAGGAACGCAGGGTCGTCACGGTGGTGTTCACCGACCTCGTGGGGTTCACCGAGCGCTCCGAGCAGATGGACCCCGAGGACGTCCGGTCGCTCCTGACCGCGTACTACACGGCGATCCGCGCCATACACGAGGAGCACGGGGGAACGGTGGACAAGTTCATCGGCGACGCCGTGCTCGCCGTCTTCGGCGCGCCGGTCGCGCACGAGGACGACCCGGAACGCGCGGTCCGGGCCGCGCTCGCGATCTGCGAGTGGGCACGGGGGCGCGACGACATCGCGCTTCGGGCAGGCGTCAACACGGGGACGGCCTTCGTCGCGCTCGAGCCCTCGGCCACCGGCATCGGGATCGTGGCCGGCGACATGGTCAACACCGCGTCCCGGATCCAGTCGGCCGCCCCGACCGGTCGCGTGCTCGTGGGCGAGGAGACGTACCTGGCGACGCGCGACGCCTTCGCGTACGACGAGCGCGAGCCGATCGAGGCGAAGGGGAAGTCGGAGCCGGTCCGCGTGTGGGAGGCGACCGCGGCCCGCGCCGAGGTGGGAGGAGCGAGGCGACACGGAGACGCGCCGCTCGTCGGGCGCGCCCGGGAGCTCGCCCTCCTCCGCGCTGCGTTCGGCCGCGCCTCCGGGGGCGAGGGAGCGCGCTTCGTGACCGTCGTCGGCGTGCCCGGGATCGGGAAGACGCGGCTCGTCGCCGAGCTCGAGCGCAGCGCCCGCGCGGAGCGCCCGGACGTGACGTGGCTCGAGGGGCGGTCGCTGCCGTACGGCGCCGGAACCTCCTTCCGCGGCCTCGCGGAGATCGTGAAGGCGCACGCCGAGATCATGGAGAGCGACGACGCGGCGGAGGCCGGGCTGAAGCTCGAGCGCGCGGTCGGCTCGCTGACCGAGAGCGCCTCGGACGCCAGATGGCTCACGTCGCAGCTCCGGCCCCTCGTCGGCCTCGCGGGCGAGGGAGGCCCGCGCGACGATCGGCGGGCGGACGCGTTCGCCGCCTGGCGCCGTTTCCTCGAGCTGCTCGCCGCGTGCGGGCCGCTCGTCCTCGTGTTCGACGACCTGCACTGGGCCGACGACGCGGTCCTCGACTTCCTCGACGACGTGGCCACGAGCCCGCCCCCGGCGCCGCTGCTGCTCGTCGGGACGGCGCGCCCCGAGCTCCTGGAGCGTCGCCCCGCGTGGGGGGAGCCCTCCCGCAACCGGGAGTCGATCCACCTCGAGCCTCTCTCGGCCGCAGAGACGGGCGAGCTCCTGCACGTGCTCGCCCGCGACCTGGAGATCGGCGACGACGTCGAGAGCGCCCTCGTCGAGCGCGCCGGGGGGAACCCGCTCTACGCGGAGGAGTTCGTCCGCATGCTCGCCGAAGGCGGACGGCGCGCGGACGACGCGCTGCCCCTGTCGGTGCACGGGATCGTCGCCGCCCGGCTCGACGCGCTCTCTCGCGAGGAGAAGGACGTGCTCCAGGATGCCTCGGTGATCGGGCAGGACTTCTGGCGCGGTGCGCTCCTCCACGTCTCGGGGATCGACGAGGGTCTGGACAGGCTGATCGCCGCGCTGGAGCGCAAGGAGTTCGTGCGCACGGCCGCCGAGTCGACGGTCGCCGGCGAGGCACAGCTCTCGTTCCGCCACCCGCTCATCCGCGAGGTCGCCTACGAGCAGATGCCGCGCGCACGTCGAGCGGCGAAGCACGCGCTGGCGGCCGCCTGGGTCGAGTCGCTCCCGGCGGATCGGACGGAGGGTCGGGCCGACATGCTCGCCGACCACTACCTCCGCGCTCTCGAGTACACGACCGCGACGGGGGGAGAGCCGGGCGACCTGCAGGCCCGCGCGGCGACCGCGCTCCGCGACGCGGGCGACCAGGCTCGCGCGCTGCACTCCCTCGACGTCGCGACGACGCGCTACCTTCGGGCGCTCGACCTCGCCGAGAGCGAGGAGGCTCGGGCAAGCGTCGGCCTCGCGCTTGCGGAGACGCACCTCCGCACCGGCCTCGTCGAGGAGGCGCACCGGCGACTCGAGGAGGTCGTCGCGTTCGCCCGCAGGCACCGCGACCCGGTCCTGCTCGCGCGGGCCGTCCTCGCGCGCGGCGGAGTCGGCGTGAGTGTCTTCGACCCGGACGAGGCCCTCGTCGCCCTGCTCGACGAGGCACTCGACGTGCTCGGCTCAGGCCATCCGGCGCTCCGCGCCCGGCTGCTCGCACGGCTCGCGATCGAGGTCTACTACGTGCCGCCCCCGTCGAAGCGTGAGGCGCTGAGCGAGGAGGCCGTCGCTCTCGCCCGCGGGGCGCCCGACCCGGAGGCGCTCCTGGACGCGCTCAACGCGAGGCGG
>CAZODN010000051.1:0-17683 GCA_964578545.1 uncultured Gaiellales bacterium | reverse complement strand
GCGCGCGCGGAGGGCCGCCCGGTAGCGGCGCGCGGCCCAGGCGTGCGCGCCGGCGGCGACCACCGCGTCGCAGAAGCGGTCGTGCGCCGCCTCGTCGTCCCAGGCCGCCTCGCAGGCCTCCGCCGGAGCCTCGGGCAACGGCGGCGCGGGCGACGAGGAGGTCGTCGAGGACGCCGACTTCGAGGTCATCGACGAGGAAGAGGCGGCGAAGTCGTGAGCGAGGAGGTCGTGGAGCAGGCCGAGCAGGCCGAGCAGGCCGTCGAGGAGCCGGAGCCCGGCGCTCCGGCCCTCGACGAGCTCGCGGTCGCGACCGCGGAGCGGGACGAGTACCTCGCCCTCGCGCAGCGCGTCCAGGCCGACTTCGACAACTACCGCAAGCGCGCCGCGCGTGAGCAGGAGCGCCTCGTCGCGCACGCGCACGAGCGGCTCGTCCGCGACCTCCTGCCCGTGCTCGACGACCTCGAGCGCGCGCTCGACGCGGCCGAGCGCCACGAGGAGGCCGCGCTCGTGGACGGCGTCCGCCTCGTCGAGCAGTCGCTGCGCGGCGCCCTCGAGAAGGAAGGGCTCGCAGAGATCCCGGCGGACGGCGCCTTCGACCCGCACGTCCACGAGGCAGTCATGTCCCGTCCCGACGAGGGCGCGGAGCCCGGGGCCGTGCTCGAGGTCGTGCAGCGCGGCTACCGCCTCGGCGACCGCGTGATCCGGCCGGCACGCGTCGTCGTCGCAGCGGAGCAGCCACAGGGGGCGTGATGGCGCAGCCGACGGTGTACCGCGCGGCCCCGCTCGACCGCCTGGCGCGGATCGTGACCGGCCTGACCTGGGCGGGCGGCGCTGCGTTCGTCGCGCTCGGCGCCTGGCTGGTTGCGGGCGGCAACGTCGCCGGGTGGGTGCTGCTGGCCGTCGGCGGGCTCGTCGTCGCGGTGATGGTCGTCACGCGGCGGCTCCAGCCGCTCGCGTACGCGATCGAGGACGGCACCTTCGTCGTGCGCCGCCGCTCGGCCGCCCCGAAGCGCTTCGCCGGCGGTCCGGCGGGCGTGCGCCCCGGCGCTCTCGCCGTCAGCGCGGGGGGCGGCGCCGGCGTGTACGGCTACCTGGGCCGGTTCCGGGCGGACGGGCGCACCGTTCGCGTGTTCGCGACCGATCACTCGAAGATCGCGCTGCTCGAGGTGGGGGGCACGAGTCTCGCGGTCTCCCCGAGCGACCGCAGCGCGTTCCTCGCGGAGGTGGGCCGTGGCGCGTGACCCCTACGAGGTCCTCGGCGTCTCGAAGACCGCCTCCGACGACGAGATCAAGAAGGCGTACCGCAAGCTCGCCCGGCAGCACCACCCGGATCGGAACCCGGGCGACACGGCGGCGGAGGAGCGCTTCAAGGAGGTGCAGGCCGCGTACGACCTCCTCTCGGACCCCGAGAAGCGGCGCGCCTACGACTCCTTCGGGAGCGCCGGCGCGCGGGGATTCCCGGGCGGCGCCGACATGGGCGGGATCCGCTTCGAGGAGTTCGACCTCGGCGACCTCGGCGACCTCTTCGGGGGCATGTTCGGCGGCGGGCTCGGCGGACGGCGCGGCGCCGCGCGAGGCCCGGTTCGCGGAGAAGACCTCGAGGCGCACGTCCGGATCTCCTTCGAGGACTCGCTGAAGGGCGCGCAGGTCCGGATCCCCGTCGAGGTGGACACGGCCTGCTCGACCTGCCATGGCACGGGAGCCGCCCCCGGCACGTCGCCGGTGACCTGCCCGCAGTGCGGCGGTCGCGGCATCGTGTCCGACTCGCAGGGGCTCTTCGCGCTCTCGCACCCCTGCCCGCGCTGCCAGGGCAACGGGACGGTCATCGAGAAGCCGTGCAGGACCTGCCGCGGCACCGGGCGCGAGCGCACGACGAAGCGCTACGCGGTGAAGATCCCCGCCGGCGCGAAGACCGGCACGCGCGTCCGGCTGAAGGGAAAGGGGGCCGCAGGCCAGCGAGGGGGGCTGGCGGGCGACCTCCATGTCGTGGTCGACGTCGAGCCCTCGAAGCTGTACGAGCGGCGGGGGGCCGACCTCGTCCTCGACGTGCCCGTCACGTACGCCGAGGCCGCTCTCGGCGCCAGCGTCGAGATCCCGACGCCCGACGGCCCGGTCTCGCTGAAGATCCCGGCCGGCACGGAGAGCGGGAAGCTCCTCCGGGTCAAGGGACGCGGAGCGCCCCGGCTCAAGGGCTCCGGCAGGGGCGATCTCCTCGCGCGGGTGAAGGTCACCGTTCCCAAGAAGCTGACGAAGGCCGAGCGCGAGGCGCTCGAGAGCTTCCAGAAGGTCTCCCGCGAGTCCCCGCGTGAGCGGTTCGCGGAGGTGGCGTGATGGCGGATCGGCCCCGGTACATGATCTCCGTAGCCGCGGAGCTCGTCGGCATGCACCCGCAGACCCTGCGGCTCTACGAGGCGAAGGGCCTCGTCCGGCCGGCGCGGACGCCGGGCGGCACGCGGCTCTACTCGGACGCCGACATCGAGCGGCTCCGGCTCATCCAGCGGCTCACGACCGAGCTCGGCCTGAACCTCGCAGGCGTCGAGCACGTCCTCCGGCTCGAGGACGAGCTACGCCGCCTGCGCGCGCGGATGGAGCGTCTCGAGCGCGAGCTCCGCGAGGAGATTGCCGCCGTGCACCGCTCGTACAAGCGCGAGATCGTCCTCTACCAGCCGTCCCAGCACCCGGTGAGGAGGCGCTGACGTGGACTTCACCAAGCTGACGTTGAAGTCGGGCGAGGCGGTCGCGGCCGCGCAGGACCTCGCGCGCCGGGCCGGCAACCCCGAGCTGACCCCGGACCACCTGCTCATCGCGCTCCTCGACCAGGAGCTCCCGCGCACGCTCGTCACGCGCGCGGGCGCGGACGTCGCAGCGCTGAGGGCGGAGGCCGAGGCACGCCTGCGCGCCCAGCCGACGGTCTCCGGCGGCGCCGTCCAACCTCAGGCGTCCGCAGCGCTCGGGCGCGTCCTCGACCGTGCGTTCGAGGAGATGCGCGCGCTCGGGGACGAGTTCGTCTCCGTCGAGCACCTCCTGCTCGCGCTCGACGCGATCCCGCGCGACGCGCTGCTCGCCGCGCTGCAGGAGGTGCGCGGGGGCCAGCGGGTGACCTCGCAGGACCCCGAGGGCTCGTACCAGGCGCTCGAGAAATACGGTCGCGACCTCACGGCGCTCGCCGAGGCGGGGAAGCTCGACCCCGTCATCGGACGTGACGAGGAGATCCGGCGCGTCATCCAGGTCCTCTCGCGGCGGACGAAGAACAACCCCGTGCTCATCGGCGAGCCGGGCGTGGGGAAGACGGCGATCGTCGAGGGGCTCGCGCAGCGGATCGTCGCCGGCGACGTCCCGGAGGGGCTCAAGGGGAAGCGCGTGTGGGCGCTCGACGTCGGCGCGCTGCTCGCGGGCGCGAAGTACCGCGGGGAGTTCGAGGAGCGGCTCAAGGCCGTACTCGCCGAGATCCAGAACGCCGCCGGCGAGATCGTCCTCTTCATCGACGAGCTGCACACGATCGTGGGGGCGGGCGCGGCCGAGGGCGCCGTGGACGCCGCCAACCTGCTGAAGCCGATGCTCGCGCGCGGCGAGCTGCGCGCGGTCGGCGCGACGACGCTCGACGAGTACCGGAAGCACATCGAGAAGGACGCCGCGCTCGAGCGCCGCTTCCAGCCCGTCTTCGTCGGCGAGCCGTCCGTCGCGGACACGATCGCGATCCTCCGCGGGCTCAAGGAGCGCTACGAGGCGCACCACGGCGTCGAGATCCGCGACTCCGCGCTCGTCGCCGCGGCGGTGCTCTCCGACCGTTACATCGCCGACCGCTTCCTCCCCGACAAGGCGATCGACCTCGTGGACGAGGCCGCGTCGCGCCTGCGCATGGAGATCGACTCGTCGCCGGTCGAGCTCGACGAGGCCGACCGTCGCGTTCGCCAGCTCGAGATCGAGCTCGCCGCCATGGTGAACGAGGAAGAGCGGGTGCGCGAACCGGTCGAGCGCGAGCTCGCCGACGCGAAGTCAGTCCGCGACGAGCTCTCCGCGCGCTGGGCGCGCGAGAAGGAGGGGCTCCAGCGCGTGGCCGACATCAAGCGCCAGATCGACGAGTTGCGCATGGAGGCCGAGCGCGAGGAGCGGCAGGGCAACCTCGCCCGGGTCGCGGAGATCCGCTACGGCGTCCTCCCCGAGCTCGAGAAGGAGCTCGCCGAGCGCGAGCAGCGCTCGGAGGAGCCGATGGTGAAGGAGGAGGTCGACGACGACGACATCGCCGCCGTCGTGGCCTCGTGGACCGGGATCCCGGTCTCGCGCTTGCTCGAGGGCGAGGTCGAGAAGCTGATCCACATGGAGGAGAGGCTCCACCAGCGGGTCGTGGGCCAGGAGCAGGCGGTCGAGGCCGTGTCGAACGCCCTTCGGCGCGCGCGCTCCGGGCTCCAGGACCCGAACCGGCCGATCGGCTCCTTCATCTTCCTCGGGCCGACGGGCGTGGGGAAGACCGAGCTCGCGCGCGCGCTCGCCGAGTTCATGTTCGACGACGAGCGCGCGATGGTGCGGCTCGACATGTCCGAGTACCAGGAGCGGCACACGGTCGCCCGGCTCGTCGGCGCGCCGCCCGGGTACGTCGGGTACGAGGAGGGCGGGCAGCTGACGGAGGCCGTCCGCCGCCGCCCGTACTCGGTGGTCCTCCTCGACGAGATCGAGAAGGCGCACACCGAGGTCTTCGACGTCCTCCTGCAGCTGCTCGACGACGGGCGCTTGACCGACGGCCACGGCCGGACGGTCGACTTCCGCAACACCGTCGTGATCATGACCTCGAACATCCGCTCCCCGAACGAGCTGCGCGACCGCTTCCGGCCCGAGTTCCTGAACCGCGTAGACGAAGTGGTCGTGTTCGAGGCGCTGACGCGGGAGCAGATCGCCGAGATCGTCGAGCTCCAGCTGGAGCGCCTGCGCGAGCGGCTCGCGGAGCGGAAGATCTCGCTCGAGCTGACCGACGCGGCGAAGGAGCTGCTCGCCGAGGAGGGCTGGGATCCCGCCTACGGCGCCCGGCCGCTCAAGCGCGCGATCCAGCGGCGGCTCGAGAACCCGCTCGCGCGCGAGCTGCTCGAAGGGCGCTTCGGCGAGGGCGACACCGTGCGGGTGGACGCCGTGGACGGCGAGCTCGTGTTCGAGCGGGCCGGAGCGACCGTGCCCGCGACGGCGTAGTCCGAGACGGCCATCTTGCGGCCGGCGGTGCGCGTCCGCACGATGGCCGCATGTGGCGGCGACGACCCGAGCCGGCTCTCGATCGCGAGACGGTCGATGGCATTATCAGGAAGCTGATGGAGATCGATGCCAAGCTCGCGCTCTTGCTCGAGCATTTCGGCATTCAAGGCAAGGAGAACGACGATGACGCGTAAGGAGTGGCGCGAGAAGCTCGAGGAGATGAGGCCGATCTGGGCCGATGAGGATAGGAAGTTCCGTGAGATGGTCGCGCGCCGCGAGCAGCGCCTGCGCGAGTGGGACGAGTACATGGCGCGCCGCCGCGCCCGCCTGCGCCGCCTCACGTTCGGCCTGCTCGGCCGCGAGCCTCAGGGCACGTCGTCGTAGAGGTCGGCGCCCTCCCTCACAGGCGGGGCGCCGTCGATGAAGGGGACGAGCTCTCGTCGCAGGCGTCGCGGAGCCGGAGGATCGTCCCCGCGCCACGACGAGCACGCTCCCGCGCGCGAGCCTGCCTGGCTGCAGCTTGTGGCACGGCGTACGATCGATGGTCGTGGGAGCTCGAGTGGCCGCAGCTCGGAATCGGCTTCGGGCTCGGCATCCTGCTCGCGTTCGGGCTCGTGTTGGCGGTGCGGCTGACGCGGTTCCGCCCGCTCACGCACTGAGGGGGCGAGGCTCGGGACGAGCCGGTGCGATGTTGACACGACACGCAAGCGGCTGCCGGTAACGGCAGCCGCTTCGCGTCTGGAACGTGGACGTCCTGACCCCGTCTGCTACGCCGCCAGCGGATTGACCCAGCGCACGCGCGGGAACCGTGCGAAGTCGCCGTCCGCCGAGCAGAGCTCCGCGCCGTGCTCGATCGAGAGCGCGGCCAGGTGCGCGTCGCTCGTCAGGTTCCCCGCGGTGCCGAGCGGGGCCAGGAGCTCCCGCAGTGCTTCGCCACCGGGTCGTGCTGACGCGGATGCGCGCGGTGCCCGCTTCTTCATGGATGACGCTCATAGAAGCATCCGCCTGTTGCATCGGCTGCAAGCTGCACCGCTCATTGGGCGACAGCGGCCGGCGGCCGCGGCGTCGCGAGACGTCCTCGCGTGTGAGCACGCGTCGGCGGTGCGGTAGGTCGGAGTGTCGTTCGGGTTTCTGTCGCCAAGCTCGATCTGGGCGAGCTGCAGCCGTCGGCAGATGGCCTTCAAGGTGCCGCCATCCGGGAATCCCCCGATGGCGCGTCGACCTCCGCGGCTCAGCATTGGCCTGAAAGGAGGAAGACGGACGATGTTTCGGCTAGTCGGAACGAGCGTCTTCCTCGGTGTTGTGCTGGCGGCTCTGGCAATGGTCGCGACTGCGGCCACCGTGCCGCCGGACGAGGCCGCCTACCAGGCGGCGCAGGTGCAGACGGCGGCGGCGCAGGAGCCGCTCGACGCCGCGATGGTCGTCTGGGCGCAGGGACAGCCTGCCGGAACCGGAGCCATGACCGACGCCCACCAGCGGGCGGCGCAGCCGAAGGTGCTCGTCGTGACCGATGCGAACGACCGCATCGAGCAGCCCACCGTGGTCGCGACTGAGGCGACCGACGGCATCAGCTGGACGACGACTGCGTTCTGGGCGATCGTGGGGGCTGCGGTCGTGGTCGGCTTGGTCGTGCTCGCGATCGTGCTCCTCGGCACGCCTCGCGGCCATCCTCCGCTCGCGCACCACTGAGGAAGCGAACCCGGCGGCGGTCGCCGCGGGCGACCGCCGCCGTTGCGTACGGTGCCTGGCGTGAAGCCGTATCGGAAGAGCCCGTGGCGGAGGGGCCTCAATGCGCTCGTCAGGCCGCTCGCGCGACTCGGGCTTGCGGGGCGGAGGACGTACGTGCTCAGCGTGGAGGGCCGGAAGAGCGGCCGGCGGTGGTCGACCCCGGTGTCGATCGTGCGCCTGGGAGACGAGCGCTGGCTCGTCGCGCCGTACGGCGAGCGGAACTGGGTGCGAAACGCCCGCGCGGCCGGGTGGGTCGAGCTCCGCCGCGGCAGGACGTCCGAGCGGCTGGCCGTCCGCGAGCTCGCTCCCGAGGAAGCCGTGCCGGTCCTGCGCGAGTACTTCCGGCTCGGGCGCGTGACGAGGCCGTTCTTCGACGTGTCGCTCGAGTCCCCGGACGAAGAGTGGCTCGCGGAGGCGCCGAGGCACCCCGTGTTCCGCCTCGAGCCCGCCAGGCCCTAGGATCGGGCCGTGGCACGCACCGTGCTCCTCGTCGCCGCGACGGAGATCGAGCTCTGCGGGCACGAGGGCCTCGTCTGCGGCGTCGGGCCCGTCGAGGCCGCGGCCGCCACCGCGCGAGCGCTCGCGCTCGATTCGCCGGCAGCGGTCGTGCATGTCGGGATCGCGGGCGGTCGCGGCCTCACCCCCGGTTCCCTCGTCATCGGGAGCGAGTCGGTCTACTGCGACATCTCGGCCGAGATCCCCGTGGTCGACCGGATCCAGCCCGATGCGCAGCTGCTCGAGGCCGTGCGCTCGGCCCTCGGCGCTGCCCTCGTTCTCCCGATCGGAACGAGCGGCGCCGTCAGCGGCGCCACGTCGAGCGCGCTGCGGGTGGAGGCCATGGAGGGGTTCGGCGTGCTCCGGGCGTGCGAGCTGGCCGGGGTGCGTGCGATCGAGTTGCGCGCGATCTCGAACGAGATCTCGGAGGCGGATCGCGGGCGCTGGCGCATCGGCCGCGCGCTCGAGGCGCTGGCGGATGCCATCCCGAGCGCCCTCGCGGCTGCCGCCGAGTAGCCTCTCTCGCCCATGACGCGAAGAGAGAAGAGGCGGGGCGGCCCGCTCCCGCCGCCCCTGCCGCCCGAGAACCGCACGGTCGGGCAGCTCCTCGCCGAGACGATCAAGACGTACGGCCAGCACTTCGTCCGCGCCCTGCCGCTCGGGCTCGTCGTCGCTGTGTCGAACCAGCTCGCGCTCGACCGCTCGCTCGCGGGCGAGATCGCGGTCTTCCTCGCCGCGTCGCCGTTCTTCACGCTCGCGTACGCCGACGCCGTGCGGCTCGTGAGCGGAGCGACGCCGACGAGGAGGGAGTGGGCGACGGCGCTCGTCGCCGGGACGCTCGTCTTCCTCCCGGCGGCCGCGCTCATCCCGTGGTTCAAGCTCGCGGTCGTCGTGTGGCTCGCCGTGGTCGGCCTCGTAGTCCCCGTCGCTCTCCTCGAGCGACGGTCGTTCTCCGCGTCGTTCGCCCGCGCGCTCGCCCTCGGCCGTGCGGACTACGTCCACGCGATCGGCTCCCTGGCGGCGCTCGTGCTCCTCTTCGGCCTCGCGGTGAGCGGTCTCGCGCTCCTCCTCGAGTCGCAGGCCGACAACACGGTGCGGACGGCGATCTTCCTCGCCGACCTCGTCCTCGGGCCGCTCCTCTTCCTCGGCGGCGCGCTCCTCTACGTCGACCAGGACGCTCGGCTACGCTCGCGCGGAGAGCCACGAAAGGAGCGACATGCCGACGTACCTCATGCTCACGACGCTGACGGAGAAGGGCATCCAGACGCTGCACGCGAACCCGGAACGGCTTCGTGAGGTCAACCGCGACATCGAGGAGATGGGCGCCAAGGTCGTCCACCAGTGGGCCGCTCTCGGCGAGTACGACTTCGTGAACATCGTCGAGGCGCCCGACGACCTGACGATCGCGAAGGTCTCGGTCGCGCTCGGGGCACGGGGGAGCGCGAAGCTCGAGTCGCTTCCACTGCTGCCCGTGGACGACCTCCTGGGCAGCCTCGAGTAGCTCCAGCTACTCGCCGAGGAAGCCGGTCCCGCGGGCCGGCACGTCGAGCGGGCTCGCCGGCAGGCCGGCGGCCGGCTCGAGGTTGTACGCCCGCGGGGCGACGTCGTTCGGCGTGCCCGGGTGGAAGAGAGCCGCGAGCAGCTGGATCTGGCCGCGTCCGGGGCCGAGCTCCCACTGGCCGCCCCCGTACGCGCCGATCCCGTTCGCGTCGCAGTAGTCGTAGGCGGCGAAGAGCCGCTCGATCGATCCGAAGCGCGAGGGCTTGACGTTGACGGTCCTCGGCGGCCAGAGGAGCCCCTCGATGTCGTCCACGGAGTGGACCACGGCGTCCCACGTGACCCGCTCGCGGTGCGGCTCGAGCACCGGGGTCGTCTCCTCGGTCAGCGCAGGGTCCTCGAGCCACGCGTCGGGGAGCGCCTCGGCGACCCGGCGGTAGAGATCCGCGTCGGGCGGAGTCTCGACGGTGGTTCCCCGGTAGTGGCCCTTGAAGTCCACGGAGTCGACGGCGCCCGTGGCGGCGAGCTCGGCGATCAGGTCGTCCGTCCACTCGCTCGACGCGTCGAGCTTGAACCGGAGCGTGGGGTAGAGGGCGAGCCACGCGTGCACCCGCTCGGTCGAAGGCGGCGAGCCGAGACCCATGGAGACCACGAACGCGACCGGCGCCGGCTCGCGGCCGACGGCGTCCCCGAGGGAGATCCCCGCCTGTCGCAGGGCGAGGTCGAGCGCCGCGCTCTCGTACGCCCAGCGGCGGTAGTCGATGTAGACGTCGCGCTCGGGCGGGGGGTCGAACAGCGGTAGCGTCGCCAGGTGCTCCGAGAAGGACTGGATCGTCCACTCGCCGGCGAGCGGGAGGTCCGGCCCGCGCTCCTGCAGGCGGTCGTGCTCGCTCGCCTCGTAGGTGACGTCCTCGCCGATCCCCTCCTCGCCCGCGCCGTGCAGGCGGATCACCGTGGTCTTGCGGAGGAACTCCGGGCGCGCCTGGAGCTCGAGCCCGTCCAGAGAGCACCCCTCGATGCGCAGGGGCAGGTCGCGGACGCGGTCGTAGAGGCTCACGGCGCGGCGAACGCTACCGCGACGTCGCCGGCCAGCCGCGCGTTGGCGATCGCGAGCTCGCGGTTCACCTCCCGCGTCCGGCCGCCCGAGCGCTCGTGGAGGAAGGCGAGGACGAACGGCGTCACCCGCTGCCCCGACACCCCCTGGCGCGCGGCCTCGGCGAGCGCCTCCTCGATCAGGTGCTCCACCTCCACGCTCTCGGGCGGCGGGCTGGCGAGCAGGACGCCCCGGCCGCCGAGCTCCCAGTGCGCGGCCGCGATGCGCGCTGCGGCCTGGGCGTCCTCCACCCGCTGCGAGACCGGGGGGCCTCCGGCGGCCTGGTAGAAGAGCGGCAGCGTGCCCGTGCGGTACCCGAGCACCGGGATGCCGAGCGTCTCGAGGTGCTCCATCGTCGCGGGGACGTCGAGCAGCGACTTCGCGCCCGAGCACGTCACCACGACGGGAGCGGACGCGAGCGCCACGAGGTCGGCGGAGACGTCGGGCGGGTGGGGGTAGCCGCGGTGCACGCCGCCGATCCCGCCGGTGCCCAGGACCGAGATCCCGACGTGGCGTGCGACGGCGAGAACGCCGCCGACGGTCGTCGCGCCGACCCCGCCCGACACCGCGCAGGCGGCGAGGTCCCCCGGGCCGAGCTTCCTCGCGCTCGAGTCGAAGCGCGTCAGCTCGTCGTCCGAGAGCCCGACGCGGATGTGCCCGTCGGCGACGCCGATCGTCGCCGGGACTGCGCCCGCCTCGCGAACGGCCGCCTCCATCGCGCGCCCGACCTCCACGCCGTCGGGCTGCGGGAACCCGTGGGCGACGATGGTGGTCTCGAGCGCGACGACCGGCTGCCGCCCGTCGAGCGCCGCCCGCACCTCGTCGGAGAGTCGGAGGAGACCGCTCACGCGACGGAACCTAGCTGCGGCATCGCGCCGAGCTGCCCGACGCAGCGCGCCGCCGCCTCGAGCGCGAGGTCGGGACCGCCGACGATCCAGCCCGCGGCGAGCGCGTCGCCGGCCCCCGTCGAGTCGACCACGCGCTCGACGGGCCGCGCAGGACGTTCGTCTCCGCCGAACGAGCACCCGCGCGGGCCCCGCTTGAGGATCCACGTCGGCCCGGGGAGCGGCCCTCCGATCGCCCGCTCCTCCTCCTCGTTCGCGAAGACGACGTCCGGTGCGAGCCCCGCGACGACCTCGCGGAGCCGGTCCGCGCCGACGTCGCGGATCCCGCTCCAGGAGGCGAGGTCGATGCTGACGCCGGCGCCTCGGGCCCGGGCGAGCTCGACGGCTTGTCGGGCTGCGCTCCTCGCGGGCTCGCGCTCGAGCGCGTAGCCGGACAGGTACAGGTGCTCGCAGCCGGCGAGCCAGGCGGGATCGAGCTCCTCCGCCCGGAGCTCCGCGGCCGCTCCGCGATCCGACGCCATCGAGCGCTCGCCGTCCGCCGACACGAGGGAGCAGATCACTCCGTTCCGGCCGGCGACGGGGCCGACGACCTCGACGCCCAGCGCGGCGACCCGCCGGCGGACGAGCTCGCCCGTGTCGTCGGCGCCGGTCTTGCCGACGAACCGGGCACGGGCGCCGAGCACTGCGGCCCAGGCTGCGACGTTCGCCGCCTGCCCGCCCGGCGCGAGGCGGATCTCCGACGGCGTGTCGGCCCCGACCGCGATCGGAGCGGCGAGGCGGACGACCACGTCGAGGGTGAGGTCCCCGAGGGAGCAGACGAGCATCGTGGCGGGGATCGTAAGATCGGAGCGTGGATCACGACGGCGGCAAGGGCAGCCTGCGCTCGTTCGCGCTCGGCGGGCTCGTCGGCGCGTCGGCCGCGCTGGCCGCGATCGGTCGGCGGAGGCGTGTCGCGAAGCGCCGTGCGCGCCCGCGCGGGCTCGCCGCGTTCGAGAGCGCTCCGTGCTACCTCGAGCTCCTCGAGGAGGAGCGCGCGCGAGAGACGTCCGGCGCGTAGGTCGTCTAGCCTTCCCGCCCGTGCCCATCTACGAGTACCGCTGCCCGAACGGGCACACCTTCGAGGTCTTCCAGCGGATGACCGATGCGCCCGCCGAGACGTGTGTCACGTGCGGGGCGGGGCCTGTCGAGAAGATCCTGTTCCCGGTCGCGGTGCACTTCAAGGGCTCGGGCTTCTACTCCACGGACTACGGCCGCGGGCGCACGAAGCCGAAGGAGGAGGCCTCCGCGAGCGGCGACAAGGCGAAGGAGAAGCCCGCCGCGAAGGAGGGCGACGCGAAGCCGAAGCCCGCCTCGGACGCCTCCTAGCGGCGCCGGCAGCCGGGGGCGTACGGCGCGCCCTTCGGCGGCGGGAGCGGCGCCGAGCGCCCGAGGAACATCGCCACGACGGCGGCGTTGTCCTCCGACCCGAGGATCACCGACTCGCCCCCGATCGTGGCCGGATCGCCACCGAGCCGGCAGCGGAGCGACTCGCCCGCGCGGAAGCGCACCCACCCGAGCTGCCCCAGCTCCCAGGCGGAGAGGTCGGTCGTCAGCGGCGCGGCGAGCGAGTCGCCGACGAACGGGAGGCGGAGGAACGTCCCCGGGCTCGCGAGCTCGTCCCCGATCGCGTCCGCGACGGCCTGCTGGCGCTCGGTCCGCTGGACGTCGGTCTCCGAGGGGTCGAGCTGGTTCACGCGGATGCGCGAGTACGCGAGCGCCCGACGCCCGTCCATGTGCTGTCTCCCCTTCGCGAAGCGCCAGCCCTCCCAGTCCCGGCAGCGCTCCTTCGAGTACGGGCAGTCGAACGGCTTCGAGAGGACCGGTGCGGGCACCGTGACCTCGATCCCGCCGAGGGCGTCGATGAGATCCTTGAACGCGTCGAAGTCGACGACCACGACGTGGTCGATCTCGAGCCCCGTGAGGGCCCGAACCGTCTCGAGGGTGAGCGCCGGGCCGCCGTACTGGTTCGCGGCGTTGATCTTCTCGGTGCCGTACCCGGGGACCTCGACGCGGAGGTCGCGCGGGATCGAGAGGTACGAGATCCGGTGCTTCGAGGGATCGGTGCGGACGAGCATGAGCGAGTCCGCGCGGCTCGCCCCCTCGCGCCCGGGCGCGCGCCCCCCGTCGGTGCCGATGACGAGCGTCGTCGTCGGCTCCGAGAGCGGCGACCCGGCCTCCTTCGAGAGCTGGGCGCGGGCGTCGCGCGGGAGCCGCGCGTTGGCTTGGTCGACGCCGCTCGCGAACGAGCGGTAGCCGAGGACGCCCCAGCCGACCGCGAGGAGGAGGGCGACCGCGACCCCGGCCGCGACCCAGCGGCCCCAGCGACGACGGCCTCGCGACGGCTTCGGCTTCCCGTCGGGGGCGCCTTGGGGCGCCGGTGCCCGCTGGAGGGGGACCCTGCCCTTCTTCCGGCCGCCGCGGTACAGCCGGTAGGGCTTGTCTCCCTCGGCCATTCGGGGCGCTATGGTAGCCCGCGCCGTGTCCGCACCCCTCGTCATCGGGCTCGACGTGGGGGCGACGAAGATCCTCGCCGGCCTGGTCGACCGCGAGGGGAACGTGGTCGCCGAGCGCCGCGTCGCCACTCCGGACGACTCCCAGCGGGACGCGCTCCAGGCGATGGACGCCGCCGTCGAGCAGCTCCTCGACGACCGGGTCGCCGCGATCGGCTACGGGATCCCCGCGAACCTCGAGCGCGGGACGAGCAGGATCCTGCGCGCGACGAACATGCTCCTCGCGGGCATCGACCTCGTGGGCCGGTCGCGGGAGCGCTTCGGTCGCCCGGTCGCGGTCGAGAACGACGGCAACGTCGCGGCGCTGGCCGAGTGGAAGCGCGGCGCCGGCCGGGACGCCTCGAACCTCGTGATGCTCACGCTCGGCACGGGCGTCGGGGGCGGGATCGTCGTCGACGACCGCCTCTTCCGCGGGTGGGCCGAGCTCGGGCACGTCGTCGTGCAGGAGGGCGGCTCTCCCTGCCCGTGCGGGGGGCACGGCCACCTCGAGGCGCTCGCGTCCGGGCAGGCGGCCGACGCCGCCGCGCGCGACCTCTTCGGCGCGGGAGCCGACGCCCGCGTGCTCGTCGAGCGCGCCCGGGCGGGCGAGGACGCGGCGCGCGGCGCCCTCGAGCGGATCGGCTCGTCGCTCGGGGCGGCGATCGGCTCGCTCGTGAACACGTTCGACCCCGAGCTGATCGTGATCGGCGGGGGGTTCGGGACGGACGCCGGAGAGCTCGTCCTCGGGCCGGCGCGCGAGGCCGCCCGCCGCGAGGCGATCCCGCCGGCCGACGAGACGCTCCGGATCGTGCCCGCCGAGCTCGGCGCCGAGGCCGGCCTCGTCGGCGCCGGGCTCGTCGCCTTCGAGGCGCTCGACGGGGCCCGCTGATGCCGCTCGCGGTCTGCGCGACCCCGATCGGGAACCTCGACGACGTGACGCTGCGCGTGCTCGCCGAGCTCCGCGAGGCAGACCTCGTCCTCTGCGAGGACACGCGCCGGACGCGCATCCTGCTCGACCGCCACGGGATCCAGGCCGCCGGGCTCGTCAGCTACCACCGTCACAACGAGGCGGCGAGGGAGGCGGAGGTGCTGTCCCGCCTCGGGAGGGGGGAGCGGGTCGCGCTCGTCTCGGACGCGGGCCTCCCGGGCGTCAACGACCCCGGCGCGCGCCTCGTCCGCGCCGCCGCCGCCGCGGGGCTCCCCGTGACGGTGCTTCCCGGCGCGTCGGCCGTCGAGACGGCGCTCGTCGCGAGCGGGGTGGAGGCCGACCGCTACCAGTTCGTCGGCTACCTCCCGCGGCGGGCCGGCGAGCTCCGAGAGCTCGCCAGGGCGCTCGTCTCGTGGCCGGGCGCCGTCGTCGCGTTCGAGTCGCCGCGGCGGCTGCCGGCGTCGCTCGCCGTCCTCGCCGAGGAGATGGCCGAGCGGCCGGCCGCCGTCTGCCGCGAGCTCACGAAGAGGTTCGAGGAGGTCGCTCGTGGGACCGTCGCCGAGCTCGCCGACCGCTTCGCCGAGGCGCCGCCCGGCGAGGTGACGCTCGTGCTCGGCCCCGCGGCCGCCCGGCCGGACGCCGCGCGGGTCGAGGAGGCGCGCTCGGCCGTTGCCGAGCTCGTGTCCGCGGGGGCGTCGCGGCGGACGGCGGCGGAGGTCGTGGCCCGGCTGACCGGGGTCTCGAAGAACGCGCTCTACCGCGCGTCTC
Organism: uncultured Gaiellales bacterium; assembly: GCA_964578545.1. GTDB lineage: Bacteria > Actinomycetota > Thermoleophilia > Gaiellales > Gaiellaceae > GMQP-bins7. The sequence continues at coordinate 2,623 of CAZODN010000051.1, read as the reverse complement.
TGTAACAAGTTCGTCAACTTCGATTGCCCGGGGGCCGGGGCGGCGCTACCGTCGGGGCGTGTTCGCTCGGAGGACAACGAGAGGCGCGCTCGCTCTGGCGGCAGGGGCCGCAGCCGCGCTCGTCGTGCCCGGGCACGCGCACGCGTGGGGGTGGCCCGCCGACGGAGCGGTGCTCCGGGCATTCGCCGTCGGCGACGACAGGTACGCCGCCGGCCAGCATCGCGGGATCGACGTCGAGATCCTCGGGGGCGCGGCGGTCCGCGCGCCGGCGACCGGCCAGGTGACGTTCGCGGGCTCGGTTCCGACGCATGGGCTCACGGTCACGGTCACGACCGGCGACGGCCACCGCGCGACGCTCACCCACCTCGGCACGCTCCTCGTCCGGAAGGGCGCGCGGGTAGCCGAGGGTGACGCGATTGCCGAGGCCGGGCCGTCGGGCGAGCTCGAGCACGACGTCCCGTACGTCCACCTCGGCGTGCGCGTCTGGGAGGACCAGTACGTCGACCCCCTGTCGCTCCTTCCGCCGCGGGATGCCTCCCACCCTCCGCCGGCACCCGCGGCGGCGCCCGCATCGGCTCCCACGCCCCAGCCGGCTGCCACTCAGGTGGCGACGGGCGCGGCGTCCGGCTCCGCTCCCGTGGCGCCTGCCCCGCCGGCTGCGGAGGGCGCGCCGACGGACGTGGCGGCCGCCAAGGGAGGGGAGAGCTCCTCGGGCGTGGGCGCGGACGGCGCCGCGGTCGCGGCCGGCACCGGCGACGCGCACGGGCCGGACGTGAGCCGCGGCTCGTCGTCGCCGGGCTTGGTGGTCGTGGGGCCATCCGTCTCCGCCCGGGAGCCCGGGGCGAGAGGGGCCGAGAGCCGTGCCGAGACCCCCTCGGCGCCGGCCACGACCGCGAAGGCGGACGAACACCCCCGCTCCGACCACTCGCATCCCCTCGTCAGTCGAGCCCGCGGCGCGGGCGCGGAGCCCGCCACGATGCGCGCATCGGGACGTGGCGCGCGAGACGCCGGAGCAGGGCGTCGAGCGATGCGGCCCAGCTCGGTCGCGCGGAGGACGGACGCACGGGAGCGACGTGCGGCGGACGCGGGCGTCTCGAGTGCGGCCGGCTCGGCACGCAGGCTCGAACGGCGGGAGGTGCTCGGCACGCTCCTTGCCCTCGCCCTCGTCGGCGGCGCCGGGGGGCTCGGCGCGGGTCGGGTCGCGCGCAGGCGACTCCCTATGATTGGCGGCCGTGGCGCGGACGAGCTCTCCCAAGAAGATCCTCGTGGCAGTGGCCTGGCCGTATGCGAGCGGGCTGCGTCACATCGGCCACGTTGCGGGGTTCGGCGTCCCGTCGGACACCTTCGCGCGCTATCACCGGCTCCGCGGGAACGACGTCCTCATGGTCAGCGGAACCGACGAGCACGGCACGCCGGTCATGGTGGCGGCGGACGCCGCCGGCGAGTCGCCGCGTGAGACGGCCGAGCGCTTCAACCGTCTGATCCGCGAGGACCTCCGCGACCTCGGTCTCGCGTACGACCTGTTCACGAGGACGACGACGAAGAACCACTACCGGGCTACGCGGGACATCTTTCGAACGCTGTACGAGCGCGGGTACGTCATCGAGCGGGAGACCCTCGGTGCCTTCTCTGCAACCACGGGTCACACGCTGCCCGACCGGTACATCGAGGGCACGTGCCCCATCTGCGGCTACGAGAGCGCGCGCGGCGACCAGTGCGACAACTGCGGCAACCAGCTCGATCCGATCGACCTCGTCGAGCCGCGCTCGCGAATCGACGGGACGGTGCCCGTCTTCCGGGAGACGAAGCACCTCTTTCTCGACCTGCCGGCGTTCAAAGAGCAGCTGACGGAGTGGATCGAGTCGCAGAGCGCATGGCGGCAGAACGTCAGGCGCTTCTCGCTGAACTTCGTTCAGGAGCTCAAGCCGCGACCGATAACCCGCGATCTCGACTGGGGTGTCCCGATCCCGGTCGACGGGTACGAGGAGGCGAGCGGGAAGCGGATCTACGTCTGGTTCGACGCAGTGATCGGCTACCTCTCGGCCTCCGTCGAGTGGGCGGCGAATAGGGGAAGGCCGGACGCGTGGCGCGAGTGGTGGCAGAACCCCGACGCTGAGCACACCTACTTCATGGGGAAGGACAACATCGTCTTCCACACGGTGATCTGGCCGAGCATGCTCCTCGGCTACGGGCAGGGAGGCGAGCTCGGCGCCGGCCGCGGTCCGCTCGAGCTTCCCGACAACGTCGCCTCGAGCGAGTTCCTGACGATGGAGGGGAGGAAGTTCAGCTCGAGCAGGGGGGTGCAGATCCTCGTGCGGGACTTCCTGAGCCGCTACGACGCGGACGCGCTCCGCTACTTCCTCACCATCGCCGGTCCCGAGACCCAGGACACGGACTTCACGTGGGCGGAGTTCGTTCGCCGCAACAACGACGAGCTCGTCGCGACGTGGGGAAACCTCGTCAACCGGACGCTCCAGAGCGCCTACAAGAACTTCGGCTCCGTCCCCGAGCCGGGTTCGATCACCGGGGACGACGAGGCGCTGCTCCGCGAGCTTGCCGCAGGGTTCGAGACCGTCGGCTCCCTCATCGAGGGCGCGCGCTTCAAGAACGCGCTCCAGGAGGC